>NZ_CP108568.1:3355000-3667083 GCF_036010485.1 Streptomyces sp. NBC_01198 | reverse complement strand
GACTTGTGGCGGCCGAGCGGGCGGACGGCGCGGAAGTCGCGGCGGTCGAGGGTGAGGACGGCGTCCGTGTCGTATTCGGCGGCGAGGGCGACGTTCACAGCGTCCGCGAGGCCGAGGTTGAGCGCGGCATACCGGGCTGGCAAGGTCTGTGCGCCGGAGAGGTGGGCCTCGCGGCCGGCTCACGGCCCCGCTGCGGCGCTGGGCTGGACCCACTGGAGCATCTGCTCCATGACAGTGGTGGGCAATGCCGGGTGCCGCGCTGCCGTCTGTGCGGTGTCAGTGTCCCGCAGCAGCCGGATCAGCACCTGTGCGGGCAGGCTGGGGTGCAGGGCGGCCGCGTGGCGTACGCGTTCGTGCGGGTCGTCAAGCAGGCGTACCGCCGATTCTGCTGTCAGCCGAGGGTCGGTGGCGGCTCGGTGTCGAACTTCCCCATCACTGTCCCGGCTGAACCGTTCGACCAGAACGGCTGTCGACTCCGGGTCGTCCAAGGCAAGTTGGCGCATCCGTGGGTTCGGGTCGTCGGCGTGACGGAGCAGGTCGCGGCGGGGGAAGTTCGGATGACCGTGGGGGCGGTCGGGAGTGCTGAGGCTGCCGGTCCACCACTGCCACACCCTGAGCAGCATGTCCGCGGGCGCGTCGTCGCAGGATTCCGCGAGAAAGAGCTGGACGACACGGTCTTCGTCGCCGGCAAGGCGTTCGACGACGTCCGGCGGGAGGTGCTGGGCCCGGGCGACGCTCCTGCGGACGAGGGGGTGGGTGGAGGCGGCCAAACGGCGCGTGGCGTCGGGATCCTGGTGAAGTGCCATGACCCAGTCGAGCGGAGAGTGGTGGCCGCGCGGGTCGAAGTCGATGGGAATGGAGGCCCGCTGTTCCTCGGAGAGGTCGGAGCGTATGGCCACCACGGACCGAACGCTCTCGTCGGGATCCTGGGATAGGAGGCTGACCAGGTCCGGGTCCAGGTGCGGATTGCCCGCGAGGGAGCAACGCTGAGCCGGACTGCCGTGGCGGGCCAGGTGTTCGGCGAGGCCGTGCTCCAGACGGCATGCGCCCAGCGCGCGGTCGGTGAATTCCGCGGTCTCAAAGACCGACCGGGGCATCGGGTGCTCCTGGTGGTATTGGAGCAGCGCCTCAACGCGGACCTTGCCGGAGGGATCGTTCAGCAGTGCGCGCCGGGCCGGAGTGTCCAGATGAGGCCAAGCCCTCCGGCAGGCCGAGGCTCGCACGGACGGGTCGACGTCGACGGCCAGGGCGGTGAGTATCCGTACGGGCAGGCCAGGAAGGCGAGCGGTCTCTTCGCGGACCCGCACGGACGGGTCGGTGGCGAGCTGCTCGTACGCGTAGCTGGTGAGTTCGGCACGCCGGTCCGCCGCGAGCATGGTGAGGATCCACCGGTGCCGGGATTCCGGTTCGCTCAGGATCAGGCGGCCCCACTGCTCAGCGGTGATGTTCGGCTGGGCCTCGGCGAGCAACTGCCGCAGCTTCCGATCCGGGTGGGCCATGGCCGCCTCGACGACCGCCGTCGGCAGGGGGCGCCACAGGAGGTGGTGCGACAGGCCCAGGAGGCGGGCGCGGAGGTCATCGGGTGCGGCCGGGTTGAGGGCAAGCCCGTGCGCCCACTTCTCGCCCAGTCTCGTCGAAGGCTTCGGTCCTTGAATCAGCCCTGCCCAAGCTGCTTCCCGTTGCTGAGGGGTTTCCCGGGCTGCCGCCCGAGCGGCTGCCTCCTGCCGCTCTGCGATGTGGTCCAGCAGGGTGAACCAGATCTCGTCCTCTTCGGTGGTCACCCCGATCAGGACGCTGCCGTCCGTCGAGAGAGTGACGAACTCCGGCTGCCCGGGCCGCTCACCGAGGACCCCGGCGAGGTCCCACTGACCGGTGAGCCGCACCCGTGTCCAGCGCCTGGGGGCACTTCCTGTCCAGCGGCCGGCGACATCGACGAGGAATACTCCGTCCTCGCCAATGACCCCGCTGCCGGCCGCGAGCAGGTGCCACTGCGCGTTGAGCTCGGCGATCAGGTCGGGCCGATCGTCCCGCACGGCCACGGTCGGTTTGGCGCTGCCCGAGATGACCGGTCGCCAAGCTGCTCGGGGCGGCAGTACCTCCTCGATCTGCCGGTCCCCTACGACTTCCAGCCCCGCACGCTGCAACAGCCCTATGAGCTCGTCCTTCCCACCCGCCATGCCCCTCATCCTGCCCGAAGCGGCTCTCTGCTTTCCCAACTACGGGCGGGGAGCAGACTCCATCCCCCTTGCCGACGGTCGCATTTTCACCCTGGACCTCGACGAACTTCCGCGCCCCGGGGAAGACGCCCGCTGACGAACGCGGCACCGACCCAGGACCGGCTCAGGAACCGCGGCCCGGCCGGAAGCCCGATCGCGTGAGGACACGTACACGGTTGCCGTGACGAAGGCCGCCCGGGGGGCGTCAGCGCGGTGGACATCCGCCTTGTAAGGGCGGGGCTCAGCCGTTGAAGGCCTTGCGAAGCTTTGATGCCGCTTCGGTGAGGACGTTTTCGCGTTTGCGGAAGGCGAAGCGGACCTGGGTGTGCGGCCGGCGGCGGTCAGGAACTGCTTCGCGGTGCGGACCGCGGCGCCCATATCCGCGGAGCCCGTCACCCAGCCCACTCCGCGTTCACACACCCATTCGGTTGAGTGCTCGGCGCCCGATGTGGGGCTCAGGAAACAGCGGATGGCAGTACCAGAGATATACCGTCTACTCGGGAATATAGACAGCAAGCCCTAGGCTGCATACCGTCTACTATAGAAGTAGACGGTGTACTATTGGAGAGGTCAGGCCGTGGAAGACCGAGACCGGCAGTTCGTCGCTGTTCATGTGCCGCAGGAGTACGTCATGAAGGTGTACGCGTTCATCGCCGAACTGGACGGGAGCGCAGACCTCGGAGCGGAAAGCCCTCTGCCAGGAGGTACGAAGGGCGCCGATCCGGACGCGAATCGGCCGTATGCCGAGTGGGAGGTGGCAGACCTCCGCTCCTTGGCCGCCACCAAGTTGCCGTCGATCAGCCGGGTCGCGGCGGTCCTCGATGTGTTGGCCGGACACCCCGGTACGAGATTCAGCACGACGGTCCTCGTCGATCGGCTCGGCATCGAGCGTGAGCAGTTGCGCGGATCGCTGGCTGCTCTCACACGGCATATCCACGCGCACTACGGCCGCGGGAACTGGCCCATGACCTTCACATGGGGTGGGGAGGTGGACGGCAAGCAGACAGCGGAGGCGTTCTACTCGGTGGATGAGACCTCCGCGGCACGCTGGCTCGAAGCACGTGCCGCCCGCTGATCAGGGGCGCATACGAAGGGCGACCGTCGGTACACGGCGGTCGGCCTGATGCACCTGGTGCGATCGACCTCGTTTGCGACTCATCGAGCCCGGTGACGCCGGACTGTTCGCCGTATTCTGACCACACACGGGAAGGAGCCGTCCATGAGCGTCGACGCGATCGCGCACACCGAGTTCCCCGAGGGGTACACGGTCCTGTTCGGGGCCGACGGAAAGGTGATCATGACCCCGCAGAGTGAAGAGCACTCCAGCACCATCAGGTCGATGCAGATCGACTCGGCTCTCGCTCTCGGCCGCCACGCGAAAGTCACCTCTGACGTCTACATCGACTTCCCCGCCGACGAGAACTCAGCTCCTGATCTGGCCATCCTCCGCGAGGATGCTCATAGACAAGGCAAGCGCTACAGCTTCGAAGACGTCCTGCTGATCTCGGAAGTGGTCTCCACGTCCTCGGCACGCAAGGACTACGACGACTGCACTGCGAAGTACGGCCGGTACGGCATTCCCGCCTACCTGGTGGTGGACCCGTACACCCAGGAAGTCGTCCTCCATACCCAGCCGACCGCCACCGGTTACATCGCTGCGCACACCCACAAGTACGGCACCGGCAAGCTCTCCATCCCCCTTGCCGACGGTCGCACTTTCACCCTGGACCTCGACGAACTTCCGCGCCCCGAGGAAGACGCCCGCTGACGAACGCGGCACCGACCCAGGACCGGCTCAGGAACCGCGGCCCGGCCGCGAGGCCCGATCGCGTGGGGGTACTCGCTCGACTGCCGTAGCGAAGGCCGCCCGTGGTGCCCATCCGTGTGGTCCTGTCCCGGGGGCGTGGCGGCGTGCGGGTCATCCCAGGTGGGTGGTGGGTAGGCCCAGGGCTGCTCGGAAGGCGCGTTCCTGGGGCGTTGTCGTCTGCGCCTGCGCGTTTCGCACCGCCTTCTTGAGGCTCGGGAGGGTCACCATCCGGGAGGCGTTGCGCCAGAGGGGGGTGAGCGTGGCAAGCCGTTGGAGGAGGGCGCTGGCCGGCCCTTGGTCCGGGACGGGCCAGCGGTGCATCTTCACCAAGTGCGCCTCGGTGGTCAGGGAGTCGGCGATACCGCCTGCCCAGTTCTGGTAGGAGTCCAGGCTGTTTTCTCCCCACTTCTGCGGGGTCTCCGCGAGTGCGGACTCGGGCCGCTGCGCCGCGTCGAGGTAAGCGTACTGGTCGGGGGACAGCGTGGTGTGGTCGTGCCGCAGGCTGGCGGCGGCTGGTCCGGGGGCCGGGGCCCAGTAGCAGACGCCGCTGTGGTCGCCGTCCGCCCACTGGCCCCGCGTCGGCAGGAAGAAGCGAACGGGGGCGACGGATGGTGCAAGCGTCCAGCTGTCCATGTCGTATTGCGGGGCCAGATTCCCGCAGTCGATGTCGGCAAGGGGACCCCAGGACCGCGTGGTCGGGTAGTCGGAGCCGGCGACGATGAATCTGCCGAACACCTCCGCGTTGTGTGGTCGGTCGCAGGGCACGACGTGAACTGCCCCCGGTGCTCCGATCCCGCCCTTCAACGTGACGCGACCGGCGGTGAAGCAGTCCCCGAGGACCAGGTGCCGCGGGTCGGGGTCGGAGGTGGGCGCAGCGCTCCGGGGACTCGCGGTGGTGCTTGCCCGGCTGGTGGACGCCGAGCCCGAGTCACCGCTCTTGGCGCCGGAGCACCCGGCCACGAGGGCGAGCGCCAGCGCCGCGGCACCCGCTCGTGCAATGACGGCGACCCCACGACGACAGTCCCCCATGCCCATCCCCCCCGACGAGTCCACGCGAGTGACGGCCCCCCACTCGTGGACCCGCCGACCGTACGCTGCCTTCTCCTTCGCGCGCCAGCGGCAGTTCCGTCAGCGCTCAGCTGTTGAAGGCTTTGCGGAGGCGGGAGGCTGCTTCGGTGAGGACGGTTTCGCGTTTGCAGAAGGCGAAGCGGACTTGGGTGCGGCCGGCGGTGGGGTGGTCGTAGAAGACGGAGTTGGGGACGGCGACGACGCCGCACTTCTCGGGGAGTGTGCGGCAGAAGGTCAGGGCGTCGGTGCCGGGGGCGAGGTCGGCGATGTCGGTGGTGATGAAGTACGTGCCCTGCGGGGCGTAGACCTGGAAGCCCGCGTCGGTGAGGCCCGCGGCGAGCAGGTCCCGCTTGGCCCGCAGGTCCTCGCGGAAGTCGGTCCTGACCGAAGTCTGCTGGCTGCTCTCATTCGCTGCCGCCTGCCCGACCCGTCGCTCGAACGGTGGTGGGCCGGCCAGCCGTGCCCCGCACGTGGTCTTCTCAGCGAGCGGGAGCGGGGGTACGACCAGGGGGCCGGCGGCCGTGATGGCCGCGGCGGCTCCCTGGATCGGGCCACTCCTTGACCGCTTACGCGGGCTCCTGCAGGACGGAGAGCACATTCCCGGCGGGATCGGTGAACCACGCGATCAGCGGGCCGCCGCCGCTGGAGATGCCCTTGTCGTCCGTCTTGACGTGGGCGTAGCGCTCGAAGTCCACGCCCCGTCGGCTCAACTCGTCGACCGCCGCCTCGATGTCGGCGACGGGAAAGTTGAGAATCGTGTATGTCGCCGGGGTGTGGTCGGCTTTGGGGTAGACCAGGGTGTCCCGGTCACCCGCGATGTGCAGGGTCAGCATGCCGTTCTGCTCGGACACCCTCAGCCCGAGCGTCTCGCCGTAGAACTTCCTGGCCGCCTCGATGTCGTCCACCGCGAATCCGCTGAACGCCTTGGTCGAACCGAACATGGTTGCCTCCTGGATATGGTTCCTCCCTATGAGGACCGGGACGCGGCCGGAAACTCATCGGTCGCGCGGACTCCGCCGTAGCCGCTCGCCGTGGCGTCTGCCGACGTCACCGGCCGCGGGGTGGTCGTAGAAGACCTCTCGCTGGGCGGAGTCGACGCATCGGTCATCGCCGTCGCCGAGCACTTCGGCGTGGACAGCGTGGCCACGCTGGATCGACGGCATTTCGGCGTCGTGAGGCCTGCCCATTTGCCCGCGCTCACGTTGCTGCCTCAGCGGCGGGGCTCAGCCGTTGAAGGCTTTGCGGAGGCGGGAGGCGGCTTCGGTGAGGACGTTTTCGCGTTTGCAGAAGGCGTAGCGGACTTGGGTGCGGCCGGCGTCGGGGTGGTCGTAGAAGACGGAGTTGGGGACGGCGACGACGCCGCAGCGCTCGGGGAGGGTGCGGCAGAAGGTCAGGGCGTCGGTGCCGGGGCCGAGGTCGGCGATGTCGGTGGTGATGAAGTAGGTGCCCTGGGGGGCGTAGACCTGGAAGCCGGCGTCGGTGAGGCCGGCGGCCAGGAGGTCGCGCTTGCGGCGGAGGTCCTCGCGGAAGGCGGCGTAGTAAGTGTCGGGCAGGGCGAGCGCCTCGGCGACGGCGTACTGGAACGGGCCCGAGGCGACGTACGTCAGGAACTGCTTGGCGGTGCGCACCGCCGCGACCAGTTCGGGGGAGCCGGTGACCCGGCCACTCCGCGTTCACACGCTCATTCCGTCACAGGGGCAAGTCGTCGGGCAGAAGACGGAAGGACTTGTGGCGGCCGAGTGGGCGCAGCGCCCGAAAGTCGCGGCGGTCGAGGGTGAGGACGGCGTCCGTGTCGTATTCGGCGGCGAGGGCGACGTTCACTGCGTCCGCGAGGTCGAGGTTGAGGGCGGCATACCGGGCTCGCTGGGTTTGTGCGGCGGAGAGGTGGGCCTCGGTGATTTCTGGCACGACGATCCGACCCGCTCGCATCCACCGCCTGATGTCGTCGATCGCGCTGACAGCCGCCTCGCGTCCCAGCTCGCGCGTCGCGACGTGGTCGATCTCAGCGAGCAGTAGCGGGGACATCACGAGGAGGCCGGCGGCCATGATCGCCTCGTTGGCTCCCTGGTGCTCGGGGTGCGTCGAGTCCAGCGCGGCCAGCAGGCCCGAGGTGTCGGCCACAACGATGATCACGCTGTGGTCCCGGAGCCGCCCTCGCGCCGGACGGCGTCAGCCACGGCGTTGCGGACGTGCTCTTTGGAGGGAGTACGCCCCGGGCCTTCAAAGGTTCGGGAGAAAAGTGGTTCGTCCCAGACCCGGTTTGCCATGGCCGCGAGGTGGATGCCCTGCCTGATGATCTCGGCCTCGCTGATACCGCGACGCGCGGCGGCTTCTTTGATGATGGCGAGATCTTCGGGGTCTGCGTAGACGTTTGTGCGCTTCATGGACATGTACCAATGATAGTTCATGTACCACTAGTGGGGCACGTGGGAGTTCGAACCGGTGCGGTCGAGTCATGGCCTTCCGGACGCGACATCCTCGCCGCCCACGGCGGTAGGGTCGCACGCATGTGGGCGGGACTGGATTCGGTTGACTGGGCGGGTCTGGAGCACAACTACGGGTCCGCCGAGGACGTACCAGGTCTGCTGCGCCGGTGTACGGGGCCGAATCCGGATGACGCGAACAGCGCGGCTTTCGATCTGCTCAACCATCTCTTCCATCAGGGTGGCTGGATCTGCTCCGCAGCGCCGGCCGCGCTGCCCTTCCTGCTGCGCCTGGCCGCGGCGCCGAACGTGCCGACCCGTCGGACGGTCCTGGAACTGTTGGTGCGACTGGCGGCCGAGGCCGGGCAGGTCGTTGAGAAGTTCCTGGATCCCGGCTGGCAGCCCGCCTGGGAACGGGCTCTGCCGGAGGTGCTCGCCCTGCTCACCGATCCCGAGCCGGAAATCAGGCGGGCGGCAGCCGACCTGATCGGTGCCTGCGGCAGTCCCGGTGAGTTCACGCTGCCCGCCCTGCTGCGGTGCTGGCGGTCGGAGGCGGATCCAGCGACCCGTCTCGATCTGATCCTCGCGCTCGGCGGGGCGGCCCGACGAGAGCCGGCCGGTGTGGACGCGGCCGGCACCTTCGACCTGCTTCGCGAGCTTCTCGACGCTTCGGATGCCCAGATACGTCTGGCAGCGGTGCACACGCTCACCCCATGTGACCCGACCCTTCCGGCCCGTCGGCTCGATCTCCTGTTGGAGGCGGTCCGAGAGCCCGGCGTCGAGTTGTGGCGCCGCACCAGTTCGGTGGAAGCCGGCGTTCAGGGTGTCCTGCGCTGGACGGCGGCACTCAACCCGGGACCGTGCCCAGCGTTCGCACTCGGCCTGCTAGTCGACCATTCCGACGAGGAGCAACGGGTCGGCGCCCTCGTTCAGGCGGGTGGGTTGCTGGCTCAGTGGCGCTCACCGACCGCTGCGATCCTTCCGAGACTCGTGGCGCGGCTGGACGACCCCGCTACCGAGGTCCGATTCCGGGCGGTCGAGCTGCTGGCCTGTCTCGGGCCGGCAGCTGCGGCTCACGTTGACGAGGTGGCCGCGATGATCGGCGACTCGGCCGCCCGGGCCACAGGCAAACGAGAGAAGGTCGTCGAGGCTGCGCTGTGGGCGTTGGCCCGCATGAACGATCCGCGCTGCGTACAAGGCTTGATCGAGGTGATGGCCGGCTCGCCGTCCGGTTTCGCGTCGAACTCCGGTCACTACCCCGCTGAGAGTTGGCACCACGCCGTCCTCCCCTCCGTTCCCGAGGTGCTCGGTTATCTGTCCGACCACGCCGAACCGCTCCTGCCGACGATCCGCGAACAGCTCGACGGAGCCACGGACGTCTCCGTGCTCGACAGGCTCTGCGCCGTGCTTGCGGACTGGGGTCCTGCGGCGAAGGCGGCGGTTCCGCAGCTGCTCGGCCTGCTGGAGGACGACCGGACCTGGACGGCGGCGGCCAAAGCCCTGGTGGGAATCGGCAGCGCGGGGAGCAGCGCACAAGACCTGCTCTTGGCCCGATGGGGCACTGGCGGGCCAGACGCAGAAATCGCCGCCTGGACCTACTGGAAAGTCAGTGGCGAGCCCGGACCAGCCCTGGAAGCACTCCGGCGCGCGCCCGACGAGGGAAGTATCCCGCGCCCCGTCCTCCTCAAGCTCGCTGACCTCGGCTCGCTTGCCGCCGAGCATGCGGATCGACTCCGGGTGATGACCGCGGACACCGACCCCTGGACGCGCATCGAGGCAGCGCACGCCCTGTGGGCAGTGACTGGAGACACCGACAGCACTGTCCCGGCCCTGATCAGTGCCGTGCGGGGCCTCGCCGAGGGCACCTACCGTCCGGTCATGCTCCCCGCAGTGCACTACCTGGTCCGGATCGGCCGCGCGGCCCGGCCTGCCGCCCAGCTCTTGGGCAGCGTGTCGGCCGGCGATCACCGGCTGCGCAGCGACGGCGGCTGGCGAGGATTCACCCAGGACGAGACGATCCGCACCGCCGTCGAGGCACTGCTCACCGTGTGCGAGGGACAGTCTTCCCCCGGCTCCTGACGGAGCACCGCATGGGCCCGATCCGGGCGGGGCTCAGCTGTTGAAGGCTTTGCGGAGGCGGGAGGCGGCTTCGGTGAGGACGGTTTCGCGTTTGCAGAAGGCGTAGCGGACTTGGGTGCGGCCGGCGGTGGGGTGGTCGTAGAAGACGGAGTTGGGGACGGCGACGACGCCGCACTTCTCGGGGAGTGTGCGGCAGAAGGTCAGGGCGTCGGTGCCGGGGGCGAGGTCGGCGATGTCGGTGGTGATGAAGTAGGTGCCCTGGGGGGCGTAGCCGGCGTCGGTGAGGCCGGCGGCCAGGAGGTCGCGCTTGGTGCGGAGGTCCTCGCGGAAGGCGGCGTAGTACGTGTCGGGGAGGGCGAGGGCCTCGGCGACGGCGTACTGGAACGGGCCCGAGGCGACGTAGGTCAGGAACTGCTTGGCGGTGCGCACCGCCGCGACCAGTTCGGGGGAGCCGGCGACCCAGGCCACTCCGCGTTCACACGCTCATTCGTATGTCGATGGCGGGCCCGTCAGGGCAGTCGGTACGGGTGGGGGCACTGGCCGAGATCGGTCCCCCCTCCTTGTCCGGACCGCTCAGCCAGCGGCCGGGCGACGACCTCAGAGCTCGGAGCACGGTTTCTGCGCTCGATCCGATGGGATCCCGTCAGCTCTCGTAGTGGTAACGGCACTGTGCGATCAGGACACTGTCCTCGGTCGCCTTGTGGATCAGTCGGTGCTCGTCGTTGATACGGCGCGACCAATAACCCTGGAATCCGTGCTTGAGGGGTTCCGGCTTGCCGATCCCGTCATTGCCGTTCCTGGCGATGTCGGCGATGAGCGTGTTGATGCGCTTCAGGGTTCCTCGGTCCTGAAGCTGCCACCACAGGTAGTCCGCCCAGGCACGGGAGGAGAAGGTGATCTTCATCGGTCGGCTCTTATTCGTCGGTCGCCAGCTTGCGTACCGTGCCGCCGCCGGTTTCCAGCTCATCGATCGAGGCGAGCAGGCGCCGGGCGTTCGCCGGACTACGCAGCAGGTAGGCCGTCTCTTTCAGGGACTCGTAGTCCTCAACGGCAGCCGACCCGGTCGGCTCCGGCGTGACGATGCCGATGCTGAGGTGCCGCACGTCAGGTGGGACGTGGCCGATGTCCTCGAGGGTGGCCTCGTAAGGAGAACGCCATCTGCGCCTCCGCGGTTGCGCACCGGTGGTCCAGCTCGAACATGACGACGTCGTCGCGACCTCGTCCACGCCGGTTTCCGTATCCACCCCGCCGCAGGCACACCTGAGCCACGACCAGATCCGAACCGTATGGGGGAGCCGGTCTTCCAGTACGCGGACTTCCCCCTCGGCAGAGTCGACGCCTCGGTCATTGCTGTCGCCGAGTGTTTCGGCGTGAACCGCGTGGCCACCCTCGACCGTCGGCACTTCGGCGTCGTGAAACCCACCCATGTGCCTGCCTTCACCTTGCTGCCGTAACCACCCGTGAACGCCAATGACTCCGCACGCTGCGACGGCCGTATGAACTCATTGCCGGGCGAGGACGCGGTGATCATTTCAGCCCTCCCGCCGTCGCGGGTCCCGTCTCCTCGGCCCAACGTCGACTCCAGGCGTCCAGCGGGCTCAGCGCCTCGACGAGGTCCTGGCCGAGCTGGGTGAGGTGGTAGCCATCGCCGTCCGGGGCGAGTAGGCGGGCGCCGGACAGTTCCTCGATCCGGGTACTGAGCACGCTGGAGGACATGCGCTCGCACCGGCGCTGCAATTCTCGGAAGCCGATCGGAGCTTGACTCAGTTCCCACAGGATCCGCATCGTCCAACGCCGTCCGAGCAGGTCGAGTGCGGCCATCACTGGGCGACCCGATTCGGACCCCCGCACTGGCACACCCGGACGTGGCGCGCTTGCTTCCATGCTCACTCCTTGCGCTTCGGTTATCGAAGCATCATACTGATTCGAAAATCGAAGCAGGAGGCACGATGCCACGCATCGAACCGCTCACCCCGCCCTACGCCGCCGACGTCGACCGGGCGCTCCGCCGATGGATGCCGCCGGGGGTGCCGCATGAGCCACTCGCGCTGTTCCGCGTCGTGCACCGCAACCCGGATCTGGCCTCACGAATGTTCGCCCTCGGCGCTGGACTGCTGGCCCACGGACTCCTCCCCGCCATAGACCGGGAGATCGTCATCGCCCGCGTGACCGCGCGATCCGCGTGCGCTTATGAATGGGGCGTCCACGCCGCGACCCTGGCGCCGCAGGCCGGACTCAGCTTGGAACAACTCCGGGCAACTACCCAACCCGACGCAGCAGCCAGTGCTCCATGGTCGCCACACCACACGGCACTGCTCCACGCGGTTGACGAACTGAACGACACGGCCCAGCTCACACAGTCCACCTGGGACACCTTGCGCATGGACTACGAAGAGACTCAACTACTTGAACTGCTCGTACTGATCGGCTGGTACCGAACCATCAGCCATCTGGCCAACGGGCTCCTCCTGGAAGAGGAACCCTGGGGTACTCGGTTCCCCACCCGCTGACTACGTTTCGCCCCTACCCGCCACCGCGGCGCCGGTCGGCATCGGCGCCATGGTGATCACGAGGCTGACAAGCCTCGCTCTCGCCCGCCGACTCTCGTCCGAGACAAATCCGTAAGTCAGATGCACTCATCCCAACACTGGAGGTTCCATGTCTAAGGGCTACTGGGTCAGCGTCTACCGCACCATTTCAGACTCCGAGAGGCTGGCTGCCTACAACAAACTGGCCGCTCCCGCCGTCAAGGCCGCGGGCGGTCGAACCTTCGCCCGTGGCGGCCGGGTTGTGGCGTATGACGCCGGAATCGCCAAGCGTACCGTCCTCGTCGAGTTCGACAGCTTCGAACAGGCCGTCGCGGCACGCGAGAGTGCGGCCTACCAGGAGGCGCTGGTCGCCCTCTCCGACGGCGTCGACCGCGACTTCCGCATCGTCGAAGGCATCGACTGACCGAGGTCCGGTCGGATCCTCACTGAGGTTCATTGCGGGACAAGCACGTGATGTCTTCCGTGGCTCGCAAAATCGTGCTCGGGCTCCTGGTCGACGGATTTGAGGTGAGGGTTGAACAGGGGGAATGCGGTCCGACTGCTGGGGCATCTGCGTGGCTCGAGAGATTCGGTCTCCCGTCCCACGTCGCGCACGTCCGGTTCAGCTCGCTGGAGGGTCTGGTTCGTCCTGCGGGGGACTGCTGGCCTTCGCGTCGGATATCGAACCGCAACGGGCTCAGCCACTTGAGCAGCGGTGGGTGGCATCGCTCCAAGGCGGAGGCCGGACCACTGGTTTCACCCCGTGAAGGCCTTGCGGAGGCGGGAGGCGGCTTCGGTGAGGACGTCTTCGCGTTTGCAGAAGGCGTAGCGGACTTGGGTGCGGCCGGCGTCGGGGTGGTCGTAGAAGACGGAGTTGGGGACGGCGACGACGCCGCACTTTTCCGGTAGCTCGCGACAGAAGGTCAACGCGTCGACGCCGGGGGCGAGGTCGGCGATGTCGGTGGTGATGAAGTACGTGCCCTGGGGGGCGTAGACCTGGAAGCCGGCGTCGGTGAGGCCGGCGGCCAGGAGGTCGCGCTTGGTGCGGAGGTCCTCGCGGAAGGCGGCGTAGTAAGTGTCGGGCAGGGCGAGCGCCTCGGCGACGGCGTACTGGAACGGGCCCGAGGCGACGTAGGTCAGGAACTGCTTCGTGGTGCGGACCGCGGCGACCAGTTCGCGCGACCCCGTCACCCAGCCGACCTTCCAACCAGTGAAGGAAAAGGTCTTCCCCGCCGAGGAGATGGAGACCGTGCGGTCGTGCATGCCCGGCAGGGAGATCAGCGGGGTGTGTTCGCCGTCGAAGACCAGGTGTTCGTAGACCTCGTCGGTGACGACCAGGAGGTCGCGCTCGACGGCCAGTTCGGCGATCGTGGTGAGTTCGGCGCGGGTGAGGACCATGCCGGTCGGGTTGTGGGGGGAGTTGAGGAGCAGCAGGCGGGTGCGGGGGGTGACGGCGGCGCGCAGGGCGTCCAGGTCGGGGCGGAAGTCGGGGGCGCGCAGGGTCAGCGGGACGCGGACCGCGCCGGCCATGGCGATGCAGGCGGCGTAGGAGTCGTAGAAGGGCTCGAACGCGACCACCTCGTCGCCCGGTTCGAGCAGCGCGAGCATCGCCGCCGCGATCGCCTCGGTCGCCCCCGCGGTGACCAGCACCTCGGTGTCGGGGTCGAAGTCCAGGCCGTAGAAGCGGCGTTGGTGTGCGGCGACGGCCGTGCGCAGTTCGGGGACGCCGGTCCCCGGCGGGTACTGGTTGCCGCGCCCGTCGCGCAGGGCGCGAACCGCCGCTTCGCGTACGGACTCCGGCCCGTCGGTGTCGGGGAAGCCCTGGCCGAGGTTGATGGCACCCGTCGCCGCGGCGAGCGCCGACATCTCCGCGAAGATCGTCGTCCCGAGCCCGTCCAGCCTGCGGTTCAGCGGAGGCCTTGCCATCATCTCGGCTCCTCGTGCGCGTCCGGTGGTCATGTCGGCGGTGTGCCGGCCACGCAGCGGCCGGCCCACGACAGCGTATGCGGCGGCCGGCCCGCGGCAGGGTCCGCCGGGCGCTCGCCGCGGGTGTGTCCGCGGGGCGGACGGGTCCGGTGTGCGCAACGGGGCGGACGTGGGTGAACACGTGAACTTGTCGGCGCTCCAAGGGATGGAAAGTGCGCACAGATGGGTAAAAACGCTGAAGGCGACCCGCGATTCATGATTCGGTAGCTCTCGGACCCATTTCGAGGGCTTCAGCAGAGACCACTCGGAGACTCCCCGGCCTCTCCGGGGGCGGCTCGGAGGGCCCGGAGGACTTCGGAGGTGTTTCGGGGGCTCCATCAGGACCTCCGGGGATCGTTCGGGTTCAGCGGACCCCACGTGGGCACGAGCCGACGCGCGCCCTGTTGCCGGGCGCGCGGACCGGCCCATCTCATCCACTGCGTGCTCGATCCACTGCGTGCTTGCGGAGCCGACCCATGCTCACCACCCTGCATACCTCCTACACCGACACCCGCGCGGGAGACCTCGCCTGGTGCCTCGGCAAAGCCGCGCTGCCCGCGCTCGCCACGCTCAACGTCGAGGTCGGCGACGCCCGCAGGCTGCGGGCCAAGGTCGAATTACGCCTGCTGGGCGCCTCCCACCAGGTGCTGGTCGACGCCGGGCGCGGCGAGTGCTCGGAGACGGTCGCGTGCATGCCGGGCAGCCGGGCGCCGCTGCCGTTCGGGGTGGCGCGCAGGGAGGGTGTGTGGGACTACGAGTTCGCGGCCCGCATCGAGACGCTGTCGCAGGGCTCCTTCGCGGGCCGGGCACAGGAGTTGCTCGCGCTGGTCGCCGACCACCCGCACGGGCTCGCCGGTACCTTCCCCGGCGACCCGCACGCCTTCACCGCGATGCTGGTGCAGTACGCGGAGGGGGGCGTGCGCTGGCGCACCTGGCACGCGTATCCGCAGGAGGGGCGACTGGTCACCACCAGGACCCGGGTGAACGCGCTGGACTGACCCGAATACTGCCCCGGTTTGCCGCCCGCGGCCGCCGATTGCACCCCTGTGGGTGACCGGTGGCGGCTCGACCCTGACATAGCGTGCACTCATGATCGACCAGCGTCACCGCAACGAGGCCCCGCGACTCGCCCTGCGGTTACCGGTGCCCGCGGCCGCGGCCCGCGCGCTGGTGCTCGCCGCCGTCTTCGTCTGTGCCGCCTGCGGGCTGGTCTACGAGCTGGAACTGGTCGCACTGGCCTCGTATCTGGTCGGTGACTCGGTCACCCAGGCCTCGGTGGTGCTGTCGGTGATGGTCTTCGCGATGGGCTGCGGCTCGCTGCTGGCAAAACGGTTACGCGGCCGCGCCGCCGCCGCCTTCGCCGCCATCGAGGCCGGACTCGCCCTGGTCGGCGGCCTGTCGGTGATGGTGCTCTACGGCTTCTTCGCGTGGTTCGGCCAGGCCACGCCCGCCATGGTGGGCTGCGCTTTCGCCATCGGGGTGCTGACCGGGGCGGAGGTGCCGCTGCTGATGACGCTGGTGCAGCGGATCAGGCGGCAGGACGCGGGCGGCGCCGTCGCCGACCTCTTCGCCGCCGACTACGTGGGCGCGCTCGTCGGCGGGCTCGCCTTCCCCTTCCTGCTGCTGCCGCACTTCGGCCAGCTCACCGGGGCGCTGGCCACCGGCGTGGTCAACGCGGCGGCCGGCGGCGCCACCGTGCTGTGGCTCTTCCGCGGCGACCTCAGCCGCCGCGCCCGCGGCTGGCTGCTGGTCGCCAACGTCCTGGTGCTCGCGGTGCTCGCGGGCGCCGCGGCCGCCGCGGGACCCTTCGAGCGGGCGGCGCGGCGCGCGGTCTACGGCGGCGACGTGCGGGTCGCCGAGCAGAGCGCCGTCCAGGAGATCGTCCTGACCGGCGGCGAGAGCGGCGGCCGCCCGTTGCGGCTCTACCTCGACGGCCGGCTGCGGGTCTCCGGCCCCGCCACGGCCCGCTACGCCCAGGCACTCGTCCACCCGGCGATGAACGGCCCGCACGCCCGGGTGCTGCTCCTCGGCGGCGGCGACGGCCTGGCCCTGCGCGAGGTGCTGCGGTACGGGGACGTGGCCGAGGTCACCGCCGTCCAGCCCGACGCCGAGCTGCTGCGTCTGGCCCGCGCCGACCCGGGCCTGAGCGCGCTCAACGGCCACGCCTACGCGGACGCCCGGGTGCGGGCGGTCACCGCCGACCCCTTCGACTGGTTACGCGGCCTGCGCGGTGACGGTCCCGGCAGCTACGACGTGATCGTCGCGGACCTGGCGGACCCGGGGCTCTCGCGCAGTGCCAAGCTCTACTCGCAGGAGTTCTACGGTCTGGCCGCCCGCGCGCTGGCCCCCGGCGGCCGGCTCGCCGTACGGGCGGGCACGGCGGCGGGCGCGGCCCGCACGTTCTGGACCATCGACGCGACCGTACGGGCCGCGGGGCTGCGCACCTCGCCGTACTGGCTGCCGGCCGACTCGCGGCCGGCGGATTCCCCCGACCAGGCCTATCTGCTCGCCGCCCGTTCCGGCGCCCCCCGCCTGGCCCTGCCCCCGGGCACCCCGCCGACGCTCACCCCGCCGGCCCTGCGGCTGGCCGCCCGGGCCCCGCTGCCGACCCGGCCCAGCCGCGCGCTGCCGCCGTCGACGCTGCTGCGGCCGCGCATACCGGCGTCATAGGGGGCGGCGGGAGGGTGCGCCGGTGGTCCCCGCCGGGTCCCCCGCCGGGGCAAAAAGTAGCGGCCGCGGGAACGTCAGCCGGGCGTGCTGGTGGGTAGGCTCCGCCGCATGGAGCATGAGTCCTTCGTTCCGGGCATGACCACCGTGCGTATGGTGCAGGCGCTGCGCACGCCGGATGTGGTGCGGGCCAGCCTGCCCGGCTGGCAGCCCGATGCCGGGGAGGGCGCCGCAGCCGCGTCCGGCGGTGCCGCCGTGGGGCGGCTGCGGCTGCGGGTCGGCGGGTCCACGATCACCTACCGCGGCACGGTGGCGGTGAGCGGCGAGGGGCCGGGCTTCACGGTCACGGCGGCCGGTACGGAGGTACGCGGCGGTGGCGGTGTCACGGCGACCGCCGAGGTCAGCGTCGTGTCTGCGGTGCAGCCCGAGGCCGGGGTGACGCTGGTCTGGCGGGCCGAAGCGGAGGCGCAGGGCCGGCTCACGACGTACGAGCCTGCGGCCGTGGAAGCGGCCGTACGGCGGCTGCTCGACCGCTTCTGCGCCGACCTGGCGGCGAACGCCCCGGACGCCGACGGACGCGGGACGGACGCGGCGGACGTACCGGAAGGCGAAGCCGAGCCCGAGGCGCCGCCCGCCGAGGCCGCGTCGGCCGAGGCGACGCCCGGCGACGCTGCGGACGAGGCCCCGGAAGAAGCCCTGGACGAGGCCCAGGATGAAGCCCCGGACGAGGAGCCCGAGCCCGAGGCGGACGTTGTGGACGACCTCGGCGAGCCCGGGCCGGCCGCCGAGCTGGACGACTTCGAGCTGGTCGAGGTCGAGGTGGAGGTCCCGGAGAGCGCCGCGGCGCTGGACGACCTCGTACCGCCCGCCGAGGCCGCGCACGCCCGCCGGACGATGATCGGCCGCAGCGCGGAGGAGGTCGACCACGCGCCGCCGCGCGGCCGGTACGCGCCCGTGCCCGCGCCGGACAGCTCCTCGGCGGCCGCCACCCTGCGGTGGGCGGCCCCGGTGGCCGCGGCGCTGGTCGCGTCCGCGGTCGTGGTGGGCCGCGTGCTGCGCCGCCGCGGATAACCGCGGAAGCCGCACGGGCTGGCGCGCCACGCCACCCGCTCGCCGGACCATAAGTGAACGTCAGAGCACCCGCCCGATACGCTCGTCGCGTGGAGAACGAGACGAAGCTGACGGCGGGCGACGCCGAACTGACCTTGGAGCCCGGGCACGGCTGCCGGATCGCCTCCCTGCGGGTCGCCGGAACGGAACTCCTGCGCCAGGGCGACCGGTTCGGTGCCTTTCTTATGGTGCCCTGGGCGGGCAGAACCGAGAACGGGGTCTTCCGCAACGGCGGGGTCACCCACCAGCTCCCGGTGGACGCCGCCCCACACGCCATCCATGGCACCGGGCGGCACGTCGCCTGGCAGGAGGCGGCCCCCGCGACGGAGACCAGCGCGGCCTACTACTTCGACCTGGCCGACCCGTGGCCCTACCCGGGCCGCGTCACGCACACCGTGGAGCTCGCACCGCACTCGGTGACGCTGAAGCTGAGCGTCGAGGCGGCGGCGGACGGCGACTCCTTCCCGGCGCAGGCCGGCTGGCACCCGTGGTGGAAGCGCAACCTCGGGCAGGGCGGCCAGGACGTCGAGTTGGCGTTCAGCGCGGCCTGGCAGGAGGAGCGCGGCAGCAACCACCTGCCGAACGGCAACCGCATCGACCCCAAGCCGGGCCCCTGGGACGACTGCTTCGGCATGCCCGACGGGGTGGACGTGACGCTGACCTGGCCGGGCGAGATGCGGCTCGACGTGCGCAGCCCGGCTCAGTGGGTGGTGATCTACGACGAGCAGCCGGAAGCCGTGTGCGTCGAGCCGCAGTCCGGGCCGCCGAACGGCCTCAACACCGCGCCGCGCCTGGTGACCCCGATCGACCCGCTGGAGATCTCCACCGTCTGGACCTGGCACCGGATCGGTTGACCCCGGACCTGCCCGCACCTTCCTGGATCTCCCCCGGACCGGACGGACCTGGCCCGGACCCGGCCCCGTGACCGGCGCTGCGTGCGCCCGGCTGCGGGGCCGGATACTTGTGGGCATGAGTGACGACGTACGCAGTGCGCTGCTGCAGCAGATCAAGGACAAGGCCGTGGTGCACGGCAAGGTGACCCTCTCCTCCGGGCTGGAGGCCGACTTCTACATCGACCTGCGGCGCATCACGCTTGACGGCGACGCGGCGCCGCTGGCCGGCCAGGTGATGCTGGACCTCACCGCGGACCTGGACTTCGACGCCGTCGGCGGTCTGACGCTGGGCGCCGACCCGGTGGCGGGCGCGATGCTGCACGCCTCCGCCGCGCGCGGGCAGCGGCTGGACGCCTTCGTGGTGCGCAAGGCCAACAAGGCGCACGGGCTGCAGCGCCGTATCGAGGGCACCGAGGTCAAGGGCCGCCGGGTGCTGGTGGTGGAGGACACCTCGACCACCGGCGGCTCACCGCTGACCGCGGTCGAGGCGGTCAGGGAGGCGGGCGGCGAGGTCGTCGCGGTCGCCGTGATCGTGGACCGGGGCGCGGAGCGGAAGATTACGCAGGAGGGTCTGCCGTATCTCGCCGCCTATTCGCTGGCCGACCTCGGCCTGGGCTGACCCGCCCGCCGCCGTGGCCCGTCTCCCGGGCGGCGGCGGCCTGACGGCCTCTCCCCAACGCCGCGTTGACCTGCGGTTTTACGGCCCTGATGATGTTTCACGTGAAACACTGCGCGGGGCGCGGAAGACTGCCGCCCTACCAAGGTGGTGTATCCGTTCGAGAATGGGAAGATAGGGCCGACGATGACGTCGCCACGCCAGCACCACCACCCCGCGGAATCTGAGGAGCGGAAACGATGCCCATCGCAACCCCCGAGGTCTACAACGACATGCTCGACCGGGCGAAGGCAGGCAAGTTCGCCTACCCGGCCATCAATGTCACCTCGTCGCAGACGCTGCACGCCGCGCTGCGCGGCCTCGCCGAGGCGGAGAGCGACGGCATCATCCAGATCTCCACGGGCGGCGCGGAGTTCCTGGGCGGCCAGTACAAGAAGGACATGGTGACCGGCGCGGTCGCGCTCGCCGAGTTCGCGCACATCGTCGCCGAGAAGTACCCGGTCACCGTCGCGCTGCACACCGACCACTGCCCCAAGGACAAGCTGGACGGCTACGTGCGTCCGCTGCTGGCCATCTCGCAGGAGCGGGTCGACGCCGGCCGCAACCCGCTGTTCCAGTCCCACATGTGGGACGGGTCCG
Source organism: Streptomyces sp. NBC_01198 (assembly GCF_036010485.1). Taxonomy (NCBI): domain Bacteria; kingdom Bacillati; phylum Actinomycetota; class Actinomycetes; order Kitasatosporales; family Streptomycetaceae; genus Streptomyces; species Streptomyces sp. NBC_01198. The sequence continues at coordinate 3,647,072 of NZ_CP108568.1, read as the reverse complement.
CCGAGATCCTGGACGACAACCTCGCCATCGCCAAGGAGCTGCTCGCCCAGGCGGCCAAGGCCAAGATCATCCTGGAGATGGAGATCACCCCGACCGGCGGTGAGGAGGACGGCGTCTCGCACGAGATCAACGACAACCTCTACACCACCGTCGACGACGCCTTCCGCACCGTCGAGGCCGTCGGCCTGGGCGAGCAGGGCCGCTACCTGCTGGCCGCCTCCTTCGGCAACGTCCACGGCGTCTACAAGCCGGGCAACGTGGTGCTGCGCCCCAGCATCCTCAAGGAGCTCCAGGACGCCGTCGCGCAGAAGTACGGCAAGCCCAACCCGTTCGACTTCGTCTTCCACGGCGGCTCGGGCTCCACGATCGAGGAGATCAACGAGGCGCTGGAGAACGGCGTCGTCAAGATGAACATCGACACCGACCTGCAGTACGCCTTCACCCGGCCGGTGGCCGGGCACATGTTCAGCAACTACGACGGTGTGCTGAAGGTGGACGGCGAGGTCGGCAACAAGAAGGCCTACGACCCGCGCGTGTGGGGCAAGGCGGCCGAGGCGGGCATGGCCGCCCGCGTCGTCGTCGCCGCGCAGAACCTGCGCTCGGCGGGCAACAAGCGCAAGTAGGGCCGCTTCCGTAGTCGCCCCGCAGGACGACTCGCAGACCGACCCGCCGGACGGACCGGAGGCCGACGTCTTCCGCGCACCGCGGCGGCGCGGCCGTACCGCTGATGAGGACCCCTGGCGACTGCCGGGGGTCCTTTCACGTGCCGGCTCGGGCAGACTGGAACCCATGGTCAATCACCAGAACCTGCTCGGGGGCCCCGCCCCCACCCACCTGCCCGACGACCCGGAGCCGCGCGAACTGCTCGCCTCCGGGGCCGCGCCCGCCGAGGTCGCGGCGAAATACCCGGCGTCCTCGCTGGCCTGGGCGCAGCTCGCCGACGATGCCTTCGACGGCGGCCGCGTCGTGGAGTCCTACGCCTACGCCCGCACCGGCTACCACCGCGGCCTGGACTCGCTGCGCCGGGCCGGCTGGAAGGGCCACGGCCCGGTGCCCTTCGAGCACGAGCCGAACCGCGGCTTCCTGCGCGCGCTGCACGCGCTGGGCCGGGCCGCCCAGGCCATCGGTGAGCAGGACGAGTACGAGCGCTGCACGGTCTTCCTGCGGGACAGCTCGCCGACCGCCGCCGACACCCTGAGCTGAGCTCCCGCCGGCCCGTCCCCGGCCCCCTTCGGTCCGTTATCTGACGGGCCGGCTCAATGTTGCAGTCGTGCCACAGACCGGCAGCGCTTGGTATTGCCACGTATCCGTGTGCGATCGTTGGGCCCTGTTGTTCGTGTCGTACACGCGTGTGTCCGACCGCATGTCCACACGCAGCACGGATACGCCATGGGGGGCCGGTGCGGGGCCGGGGCCGTGGACCCGGCTGCGCGGCCGCAGGGGGAGTCTTGGCAGCACAGCGCAGCCGCCGTCAGCACGGGCGCCGGCGAGGGAAGGGCCGTGCCGCGGTAGTCGCGCCGCTTGCCCTGGGCGTCGTCCTGGTCGTCGCCGTCAGCGCCGGTTACGCGGCCTGGCACAAGACCCAGGGGACCACTACGGGCTCCGCGGTGCTCGACAACGGCGTCACCGCGACCGACACGGCCACGTCGTCGCCCTCGGCCACCGCGGACGCAATCGACGACAGCCCGTCCGCCCGGCCGTCCACCAGCCACACCCCGACGACCACCCCGCCCAGCGCCTCCCGCACGCCGTCCGCACCGCCGCCGACAGCCGTGCCGAAATCCGGCACCGGGAAGTTCACCATCGCCAAGGCCGACGGAAGCGCTTCCGGCCACGGCGTCATCCGCCGCTACAAGGTCGAGGTCGAGGGCGGCATCATGCTGTCCGCCACCGACGCGGCCCACGAGATCGCCGACGTCCTGGCCAATCCGCGCGGCTGGACCGCGGACGGCCGCGACGGCTTCCAGCTGGTCTCCTCCGGGCGTGCCGACTTCGTGATCAAGATCGCGACGCCGGACACCGTGGACGACATCTGCGGCGCCGCCGGCCTGCTCACCCGCGGCGAGGTCAACTGCGACGTCGGCGCCACCGTCGTGGTCAACCTCAAGCGCTGGATGCTCGGCTCGCCCGAATTCGACGGGCCGATCGAGGACTACCGCGCCCTGATCATCAACCATGAGGTCGGCCACCGCATCGGCCACCACCACGAGGGCTGCCCGGGTCCCGGCAAGCCCGCCCCGGTGATGATGCAGCAGATCAAGGGCCTGAAGGGCTGTGTCGCGAACCAGTGGCCCTACGACGTCCACGGCCACTACATCTCCGGGCCGCCCGTCGCCTGACCAGGCCCCCGGCCACGGCCCGGACCGGCCGGGCGGCGGCGCGCCGCCGGGGGCTCGGCCTTGCCGGATTCGTCCGCACCACAGATGATCTCGGCGTGGCCCGGTGATCCCGGGCGACCCGTTCTGGAGGTAACCCATGTCCGACACACCGACCGACGAGGCGGCGACCCCGAACCTCTCGTTCGAGGGCAGCACGCCGTACGAGGACTACGTGCAGGCGTCCGTGCTCACCCATATGCAGCACCCGCTGTCCGACGAACCCGGCGAGATGGCCTTCCTGGTCACCACCCAGGTCATGGAGCTGTGGTTCACGCTGCTGGTCCACGAATGGACCACCGCCGCCCGGGCGCTGCGGCAGGACGACCTGCCCACGGCCATGGCGGCGCTGCACCGCAGCCTTCCGGAGCTGGAGTCGCTGAACGCCTCCTGGAAGCCGATCGCACACCTGACCCCCGGGCAGTTCAACGCCTACCGCTCCGCCCTCGGCGAGGGCTCCGGCTTCCAGTCCGCGATGTACCGCCGCCTGGAGTTCCTGCTCGGCGACAAGTCCGCCTCCATGCTCGTACCGCACCGCGGCACCCCCAGCGCGCACGCCGAACTGGAGAAGGCGCTCACCGAGCCCAGCCTCTACGACGAGGTGCTGCGGCTGCTCGACCGGCGCGGCTACGCCATCCCCGCCGCCGTACTCGACCGCGACCCGTCGCTGCGCTACGAGCCGCACCCCGAGGTCGAACGGGCCTGGCAGCGCGTCTACGCCGCCGACGACCAGGACTCCGACCTCATCCGGCTCGGCGAGACCCTCACCGACGTCGCCGAATACGTCTGGCGCTGGCGCAACGACCACCTGGTGGCGACCCGCAGGGCCATGGGCGCGAAGACCGGGACCGGTGGCTCCGCGGGGGTGGCCTGGCTGGAGAAACGGGCCACGAAGAACGTCTTCCCCGAGCTGTGGACGGCCCGCAGCCATGTCTGAGCTCACCGAGGTGTCCGAACTGACCTCCCGTGCGGCCGCCCTGGACGCCGCCGACCCGCTCGCCGCCGTACGCGACCGCTTCGTGCTCGACGACGCCACCGTCTATCTCGACGGCAACTCGCTGGGCGCGCTGTCCACCGGGGTGCTGCCCCGGCTGGCGGACGTCGTCAGCCGGGAGTGGGGCGAGCTGCGGATCAGGTCCTGGGAGGAGAGCGGCTGGTGGACGGCCCCCGAGCGGATCGGCGACCGCATCGCCCCACTCGTCGGCGCCGCACCGGGGCAGGTGGTGGTCGGCGACTCGACCAGCGTCAACATCTTCAAGGCCCTGGTCGCCGCGGTGCGGATGGCACCGCGGCGACGCACCGAGATCCTGGTGGACGCCGCGACCTTCCCGACCGACGGCTACATCGCCTCCGCCGCCGCCCGGCTGACCGGGCACACCATACGGCCGGTGCCCGCCGGGCAGATCGGCGCCGAGGCCGGAGAGCTGACCGCGGCGGCCCTGGTCAACCACGTCGACTACCGCACCGGACGGCTGCACGACCTGGCCGGCACCACCGCCGCCCTGCACGCGGCGGGCGCGCTGGCCGTCTGGGACCTGTGCCACAGCGCGGGCGCGCTGCCGGTCGCGCTGGACGCGGACGGGGTCGACCTGGCGGTGGGCTGCACCTACAAGTACCTCAACGGCGGCCCTGGCTCGCCGGCCTACCTCTACGTCCGCCGCGAGCTGCAGCCGCGCTTCGACTCGCCGCTGCCCGGCTGGAACTCGCACGCCGACCCCTTCGGCATGGCGCCCGGCTACGAGGCGGCCGACGGCGCGCTCCGCGGCCGGGTCGGCACGCCGGAGATCCTGTCGCTGCTCGCCCTGGACGCGGCCCTCGACGTCTGGGACGGGGTGACAACCGACGCCGTACGGGCCAAGAGCCTCGGGCTGACCGACTTCTTCCTGGACTGCGCGGCCGCGCTGCTGCCGCCCGGGCGGGTCGAGTCCGTCACGCCCGCCGAGCACGCGGAACGCGGCAGCCAGGTCTCGCTGCGGTGCGCCGGGGCCGCGGAGGTGATGCGCGAGCTGACCGCTCGGGGCGTCGTCGGCGACTACCGCCGGCCCGATGTGCTGCGCTTCGGCTTCACCCCGCTCTACACCCGTTACGCCGACGCGCTGCGCGCCGCACGCGTCCTGGCCGATGTGATCGAAGGGACCCCCTGACCGATGGCCGCCGACTCCGCCGCGTCCCCGCCCGTGTCCCAGGCCGAAGCGGAGGAGGCGTCGGCCTTCCGGCACGCGCCGGTGCCGGCGGATGCCACAGCCGCCTACGGTGACCACCCGGACCAGCTGGTCGACTTCTACCGCCCCCGCGTCCCGCGCGGCGGCGACGCCCGGCCGGCCCCGCTGGTCGCCCTGCTGCACGGCGGCGCCTGGCGGGCCCGCTACGACCGCCTGCACGTCTCGCCGCTGGCCGCCCACCTGGCCGGGCACGGCTTCGCGGTGGCGTCGGTGGAATACCGCAGGGGGGCAACGGACCAGGGGCCGGCCGCCGGGCGCTGGCCGGACTCCTTCGACGACGTGGCCGCCGCCGTCGACGCGCTGCCCGCACTGGCCGTACGGGCGCTCGGCCCCGACGCGGTCGACCCGCGCCGCGTCGTGCTCACCGGGCACAGCGCGGGCGGCCACCTCGCGCTCTGGGCCGCCGCCCGGCACGTCCTGCCCCCCGACTCCCGCTGGCACCGCCCCTCACCTCCCCCGTTGCGCGGCGTCGTGGCACTCGCGCCGATCGCCGACTTCACCTCCGCGATGCGGCTGGGCGTCTGCTCCGACGCGGTGATCGAGCTGCTCGGCGGCCCCGACCACCTCACCGCCCGCCTCCCGCACACCGATCCCGCGGCGCTGCTCCCCACCGGCATCCCTGTCACCATCGTGCACGGCACCACTGACATCGACGTCCCGCCGCAGGTCAGCCGCGCATTCGCCCGCGCGGCAGCAGCAGCCGGCGAGGAGATCGTCACCTCCTGGCTCCCGGGCACGGGCCACTTCCCCCTGATCGACCCCACCACCCCAGCGGCCTCCGCCGTCACCGACGAACTCACCCAACTGGCCTGGTAGCCGACAAGGAGGGGGCACCCACCCGGGGGCGCGGGGAACTGCGCGCGCAACCACGGCGGTGTGGAGGATGCAGCACCACAGCGAGGGGCACCCACCCGGGGGCGCGGGGAACTGCGCGCCCAGTCACGACGCAGGCGACGAGGCAAGGCCACAGCAAGTGGCAGGGACGGGGCGCGCCCCCCGTAAACCCGGAGCGGCTAGCGACTGCGCTTGGCCAGGCGCTCCACATCGAGCAAGATCACCGCACGCGCCTCAAGGCGCAGCCACCCGCGTCCGGCGAAGTCGGCCAGCGCCTTGTTCACGGTCTCCCGCGACGCGCCGACCAGCTGGGCCAGCTCCTCCTGGGTGAGGTCGTGGACGACGTGGATGCCCTCTTCCGACTGGACGCCGAAGCGTCGGGAGAGGTCGAGCAGGGCCTTGGCGACCCGCCCGGGCACGTCGGAGAAGACCAGGTCGGACATGACGTCGTTGGTCCGCCGCAGCCGGCGGGCGACGGCCCGCAGCAGGGCCGTGGAGACCTCGGGCCGTACGTTCAGCCAGGGCTGCAGGTCGCCGTGGCCGAGGCCGAGCAGCTTGAGCTCGGTCAGCGCGGTGGCGGTGGCGGTCCGCGGGCCGGGGTCGAAGAGCGACAGCTCGCCGATCAGCTCACCGGGTCCGACCACGGCCAGCATGTTCTCCCGGCCGTCGGGCGACGTGCGGTGCAGCTTGACCTTGCCTTCGGTGACGACGTACAGCCGGTCCCCGGGGTCGCCCTCGTGGAACAGCGAATCGCCACGCGCCAGCGTGACCTCGGTCATGGAGGCACGCAGTTCAGCGGCCTGCTCGTCATCGAGCGCCGCGAAAAGCGGGGCACGGCGCAGAACGTCGTCCACGAGCTCTCTCCTTGTCGGCATCGCTGGGATGTCCCCATGATGCATGACGTCTCAAACAGTGCGATCAATCACAAGGATGTCTTATCCGGGGCCGTATCCGTGCTCCGGGGGTCCGATTGGGCGTCGCCGGATGTGCCCTCGACGGCTGAACGGGTGGCCTTGAGCACGAATTCCGCTGTCAGCGAACAACCCCTGGTGCGGCCCGCCGACATCGGCCGGAGTGATCTCCGCCGGGTGTCGGTGGCTGCCCGTAGTCTTTCGGCATGGCGACAAGTAGTGGCGCGAGTGGCGGCGACCTGGCCGGCGGGGCCGCCGTCAAGAAGGCGAAGGTCGCGCAGACGCATACGGGCCTGGTGCGGCAGGCCCGCCGGATCAACCGCGAGCTGGCCGAGGTGTATCCGTACGCGCACCCCGAGCTGGACTTCGAGAACCCCTTCCAGCTGCTGATCGCCACGGTGCTGTCCGCGCAGACCACCGACCTGCGGGTGAATCAGACGACTCCGGCGCTGTTCGCGCGGTATCCGACGCCGGAGGAGATGGCGGCGGCGAAGCCGGAGGCGCTGGAGGAGATCCTGCGGCCCACCGGTTTCTTCCGCGCCAAGGCCCGCGCGGTGCTCGGCCTGTCCACGGCCCTGCGCGACGACTTCGGCGGCGAGGTGCCCGGCCGCCTTGAGGACCTGGTCAAGCTGCCCGGCGTCGGCCGCAAGACGGCCAACGTGGTGCTCGGCAATGCCTTCGGCGTGCCGGGGATCACCGTCGACACCCACTTCGGACGGCTGTCCCGCCGGTTCGGCTGGACCACCTCGCAGGACCCGGAGAAGGTCGAGCAGGACGTCGCGGGGCTCTTCCCGAAGTCGGACTGGACGATGCTGTCGCACCGCGTCGTCTTCCACGGCCGCCGGATCTGCCACGCCCGCAAGCCCGCCTGCGGCGCGTGCCCCATCGCGCACCTGTGCCCGTCGTACGGCGAGGGCGAGATGGACCCGGAGAAGGCGAAGAAGCTGCTCAAGTACGAGAAGGGCGGCGCCCCGGGCCAGCGGTTGAAGCCGCCGCCGGACTATCCGGGGCAGCCGGCGCCCCCGCTGGCGGCCTCATGACGCAGGCACGGGGGACGGGGGCCGGGGTGGCGGTCAGCCGGGAGGGCCTGCCCGGCTGGCTCGACGCGGTCGCGGACGCGGCGGAGGGGATACGCCCCGAGCAGCTGAGCCGCTTCCTGCCGCCCGCGACCGGTGGGCGGCAGTCCGCGGTGCTCATCCTCTTCGGCGAGGCGCCGGCCGAGGTCCCCGGGAACGGCTCGGCGAAGGGCCCGGGTGAGGACTCCGGGGCGGCCACCGCCCCCGACCTGCTGCTCATCGAGCGTTCCGCCGCCCTGCGCTCGCACGCCGGGCAGCCGTCCTTCCCCGGTGGCGCCCTGGATCCGGAGGACGGCGACCCCGAGGGCGACGGGCCGCTGCGTGCGGCGCTGCGCGAGGCCCGCGAGGAGACCGGCCTGGACCCGGCGGGGGTGCAGGTCTTCGGGGTGCTGCCGCGGCTCTACATCCCGGTCAGCAGCTTCGTGGTGACGCCCGTGCTGGGCTGGTGGCGTGCCCCGAGCCCGGTCGGCGTGGTCGACCCGGCCGAGACCGCCCGGGTATTCCGGGTCCCGCTCGCCGAGCTCACCGACCCCGCCAACCGCGCGACGCTCACCCACCCCAGCGGCTTCCGCGGCCCGGCGTTCCTGGTCCGCGGCGCCCTGGTGTGGGGTTTCACCGCCGGCCTGATCGACAAGATCCTGCACTTCGCCGGCTGGGAGCTGCCCTGGGACCGGGACCGTACCGTCCCGCTCGGCTGACCGGGCCCGCCGGCGTAGGGACGTCGCGGCGGCGCGCGGGGCCCGGCCGGTCCGGCCGCGTACGGCACGCACGCACTTGTGAGGGCCGTACGGTCCCGCGCGCTCAGGTCGCCGTGAGACCGTGTTCCCCGTGAACGTGCTGGACTTCCTGCTCATCCTCGCCGCCGCCTGGTTCGCCGTGATCGGCTACCGGCAGGGTTTCGTCGTCGGCATCATGTCGGTGGTCGGTTTCCTCGGCGGCGGGCTCGTCGCGATCTACCTGCTGCCGCTGCTGTGGGACAAGGCCACCGGCCATGCGAGCCCCGGTTCCGCGGCGGTGGTGACGGCGGTGGCGATCGTCATCGTGTGCGCGTCGGTGGGGCAGGCGTTCACCACCCACCTGGGCAACAAGGTCCGTACGAAGATCACCTGGTCGCCGGCCCGGGCGGTCGACGCGAGCGGCGGCGCGCTGGTCAACGTGCTGGCGATGCTGACGGTCGCTTGGCTGATCGGCAGCGCCCTGGCCACCACGGCGCTGCCGACGATAGGGCGCGAGGTGCGGTCCTCGAAGGTGCTGCTCGGGGTGTCGCGGGTGGTGCCGGCGGAGGCCGACACCTGGTTCACCGACTTCAGCTCGACCCTGGCGCAGAACGGCCTGCCGCAGGTCTTCGGCACCTTCGGCTCCGAGCCGATCACCTCGGTGCCGCCGCCCGACCCCGCGCTGGTCGACAACCCTGTGGTGACCAAGGCCCGGCGCAGCATCGTGAAGGTCGTCGGCACCGCGCCGAGCTGCGGGAAGGTGCTCGAAGGCTCGGGCTTCGTCTTCGCCAAGGACCGGGTCATGACGAACGCGCACGTCGTCGGCGGCGTCTCCGAGCCGACCGTCCAGGTCGGCGGCAAGGGCAAGCTGCACGATGCCCGGGTGGTGCTCTACGACTGGCGGCGCGACATCGCGATCCTGGACGTGCCGGGCCTGGACGCGCCGGAACTGCACTTCGCCACCGCCGACGAGCAGAGCCGCGACGACGCGATCGTGGCCGGTTTCCCGGAGAACGGCGCCTTCGACGTCCGCGCCGCGCGCGTCCGCGACCGTATCGAGGCCAACGGCCCCGACATCTACCACCGCGGCACCGTCCACCGTGACGTCTACTCGCTCTACGCGACGGTCAGGCAGGGCAACTCCGGCGGTCCGCTGCTCACCACGGACGGGCGGGTCGCCGGGGTGGTCTTCGCCAAGTCGCTCGACGACGCCAACACCGGTTACGCGCTCACCGCCGACGAGGTCGCCCCCGACGCGACCGCGGGACGTACCGCGGACCGGCAGGTGGACAGCCAGGGCTGCGCGCTGTGAGCTGCCGAGTGCGCCGGGCGCACGGGAGCGCCCGGCGCTCGGGCGCCGGTCGTGGTGTCGGTCTCTTTGTCGGGTCCGGAGCGGGGCTCGGTGCCGGTCCGGTGTCGGTCTCGGCGTCAGTCGCGGGGATGGCGGAGCCGGGCGCCGACCCACCTGGCCCGGCGCCTGAGGATACGCGGGATGCCCAGCCGGGCCTCGCCCGGCGGGAAGAGGTCCATGGGCGCCGTACTGCTGACGGCGGCGGAGGAGGTGTTTCTGCGATTTCGTGACACATCACGGTAGTCGTGCGTCCAACCCATACCGAGCTACGTGCCCGCGCCTCTTGGTCGGTAATCGCCGTTTGATGGTCCTGTTGGCGTATGCGCCCGGCATTTTAACGATCATGTGCTTGTCGCACGGACCCGCGGCGGATACCGGCGGCAGGCGTATCGGCGGCGCCTGCGGGCTCAGCGGTCGGGCTCGGGGTCCTTGAGCCAGTTGATCAGCTCGGCGGAGAAGGCGGCCGGGTCCTCCTCGTGCGGGAAGTGCCCCAGGCCGTCGAAGAGCCGCCAGCGGTAGGGGGCCTCGACGTACTCGCCGCTGCCGGCCGCGCTGCCCGTCCTGATCGCCGGGTCCAGCGACCCGTGCAGATGCAGCGTGGGCACCCGGACCGGACGCTTCATCCTGCGGTTGAACTGGATGCCGTCCGGACGCGCCATCGACCGCACCATCCAGCGGTACGGCTCCACCGCGCAATGGGCGGTGGACGGGATCTGCATCGCCCGCCGGTAGACCTCGATCGCCTCGTCGTCCGGCAGGGAGGGCCCCGACCAGGCGTGGATGAGCTTGCCGACCAGCGCCGCGTCGTCCGCGACCAGTTGCCGCTCGGGCAGCCACGGCCGCTGGAAGCCCCAGATGTACGCCCCCGCGCGGCTCTGCCGCAGGTCGGTCAGCATCGCGCTGCGCCAGCGGCGTGGATGCGGCATCGAGCAGACCGCGAGCCTGCGCACCAGCTTGGGCCGCATCGCCGCGGCCGTCCAGGCCAGATATCCGCCCAGGTCGTGGCCGACGAGTGCGGCGTCGGGTTCGCCGAGGGAGCGGATCACCCCGGTCACGTCGAGGGCGAGGTTGCCCGCGTCGTAGCCGCGCGGCGTACGGTCGCTGCCGCCGACCCCGCGCAGGTCCATCGCCACCGCGCGGAAACCGGCGTCGGCCAGCGCGGTGAGCTGGTGCCGCCAGGTCCACCAGAACTGCGGGAAACCGTGCAGGAACAGCACCAGCGGCCCGTCACCGACCTCGGCGATGTGGAAGCGTGCGCCGTTGGCGGCCACGTCACGGTGGATCCAGGGGCCTTCGGGCCGCGCCACCGACGCGCTCGACCCGCCTTTGGTCCACGGGTTTCCCGACCCTTCGGCGAGGTTCATGCTCCAGAGCGTGTCACATCTTGGGGTTCGCCGGGGTGTCGGCGGCGGGCAGGGCGTGTGCGTACTCCGTGGCGCCGCCGCGCAGCGCAGGAGCGGCCCCGTCCGACAGCTCGCGCGGGTGCGGCTTGGCCTTCTGCAGCACCGCCGCGGTCTCCTTCGCCGACGCGATCGAGCGCTCCGGCTTCTTGACCTTCTTGAACCGCCCGTAGGCGAACGCCCCGAGCAGCAGGGCCAGCACCACGTAGCCGCCGAACACGATCAGGAACGACCAGCCCAGGGTCAGCCCGAGCGCCTGCAGGCCGTAGGCCGCGGCGAAGCTGAGCATCGGCACGGAGAAGAAGGCCAGCGCCACCGCGCCGATGACCGCCGCGCTGCCGAAGGCCGCCCGCTTGGCGTCCTGCCGCAGCTCCGCCTTGGCCAGGGCGATCTCGTCGTGCACCAGGGCGCTCATCTCCGCCGTGGCGGCGGCGAAAAGCTGCCCGATGCTGCGGCTGTCACCGTTGTGGGCTGTGCTCATCGCGTCCTCCGTCATTCCGTCGTCCACTGCGGGGGCGGTACGGGCCCCGGCCGGCCATCCGCGCTCCGACCGTTCGCTGACCCGATCATGCCTCAGATGTTGTCAGGTCCGCCCTCGCGGCGGGCCAGTTGGGCGAGCCTGCGGTGTTCCGCGGCCCTGCGTTCCAGGATCTCGGCCATTCTGAGGTGGTACGCGGGCTCGTCCTCCATGTAGACGTCGGGGATGCCGTCGCCGTCCTCGTCGCGCTCCTCGTTGTCGCATAGCCGCCGGTAGACGGTGTTCCGCCGCTTGAGGAGGGTCGCCGCCAGCAGCGCGGAGACGACGGAGGCGACCAGGACCGCCGCCTTGACCTCGTCGGTGAGCAGCGGGTCGTTGTCGAAGGCCAGTTCGCCGATCAGCAGCGAGACGGTGAAACCGATGCCGGCCAGTGTGGAGACGGCGAAGACGTCCGGCCATTTCAGGTCGCTGTTCAGCTCGGCGCGGGTGAAGCGGCTGGCGCACCAGGTGCCGCAGAAGACGCCGACCGTCTTGCCGACCACCAGCCCGAGGAAGACGCCCAGCGTCTCGGGCTTGGTGAAGATGTCGCCGAGCGCGTGGGCCGACACCGTCACACCGGCGCTGAACAGCGCGAACAGCGGGACGGCGAGGCCGGCCGACAGCGGTCGCACCAGGTGCTCGACGCGCTCGCCGGGGGACTGCCGCTCGCCCTCGCGGGTGGTGCAGCGCAGCATCAGGCCCATCGCCACGCCCGCGATGGTGGCGTGCACCCCGCTGTTGAGCATCAGCGCCCAGACGACCAGCGCGAGGGGGAGGTAGACGTACCAGCCGCGGACCCCGGCGTGCAGCAGCAGCCAGAAGAGCACCAGGCAGGCGGCGGCCCCGGCCAGGGCCGCGAAGTTGATGGTCGAGGTGAAGAAGACGGCGATGATGAGGATCGCGATGAGGTCGTCCACGACGGCGAGGGTGAGCAGGAACGCCCGCAGCGCGGCCGGCAGCGCGGTGCCGATGACGGCGAGCACGGCCAGCGCGAAGGCGATGTCGGTGGCCGTGGGGACCGCCCAGCCCCTGAGCGAGCCGCCGCCGGCGCCGCTGACCAGCGTGTAGACCAGTGCGGGCACCGCCATGCCGCAGAGCGCCGCGATGACGGGGAGCGCGGCGGCGGCCGGCGTACGCAGCTCGCCGGCGACCAGTTCGCGTTTGAGCTCTACGCCTGCCACGAAGAAGAAGACCGCCAGCAGGCCGTCGGCCGCCCAGTGGGCCACCGACAGGTTCAGGCCGAGCACGGACGGGCCGAAGTGGAAGTCGGCGGCGGACTCGTAGCTGTGGTGCAAGGTGTTCGCCCAGACGAGTGATGCCACGGCGGCCAGCAGGAGCAGGACGCCGCCGACGGTCTCGGTGCGCAGCGCGTCGGCGAGGAAGTTCCGCTCCGGCAGTGACAGCCGGCCCAGCAGGACGGCGGTGCGGCGGCGAGGCCTCGGCTCGGACACGGGGGCGGCTCCTGGGAAGTCGTTCGACCGGCTGCGGACACAGGTGTGCTGTGTGCCGACCAGACTTCCCGGCGCGCCCATAAGTCTCGTCGCGATCCTGATGCGACGTGGTGTCAGCCTAGCCCGAACGGGCCAGTCGTGAACCGGGGAGGGCGTCCCGGCGCCGGGACGCCCTCCCCGACGGAGGGTCAGTCCTCGCTGGCGGCGCTGGGCAGCCGGCTCTGGATCAGGTCCATCACGGAGGAGTCGGTGAGGGTGGTGACGTCGCCGAGCTCGCGGTTCTCGGCGACGTCGCGGAGCAGGCGGCGCATGATCTTGCCGGAGCGGGTCTTGGGCAGCTCCGAGACGATGAGGATGCGCTTGGGCTTGGCGATCGGGCCGAGGGCCTTGCTGACGTGGTCGCGCAGGGATCCGACGAGGTCCGCGCTGTCCTCGGCGGTGCCGCGCAGGATGACGAAGGCGACGATGGCCTGCCCGGTCGTCTCGTCGGTGGCGCCGACGACGGCGGACTCGGCGACCTTGGGGTGCGAGACGAGCGCGGACTCGACCTCGGTGGTGGAGATGTTGTGGCCGGAGACCAGCATGACGTCGTCGACCCGGCCGAGCAGCCAGATGTCGCCGTCGTCGTCCTTCTTGGCGCCGTCGCCGGCGAAGTAGCGGCCGGGGAAGCGGGACCAGTAGGTGTCGATGTAGCGCTGGTCGTCGCCCCAGATGGTGCGGAGCATCGACGGCCACGGTTCGGTGAGGACCAGGTAGCCGCCGGAGCCGTTGGGCACCTCGTTGGCCTCGTCGTCGACGACGGTGGCCGCGATGCCGGGCAGCGGGGTCTGCGCGGAGCCGGGCTTGGTGTGGGTGACGCCGGGCAGCGGGCTGATCATCATCGCGCCGGTCTCGGTCTGCCACCAGGTGTCCACGACCGGGGTCTTGCCCGCGCCGATGTTCTCGCGGTACCAGATCCACGCCTCGGGGTTGATCGGCTCGCCGACGCTGCCGAGCACCCGCAGGCTGCTCAGATCGAACTTCGCGGGGATGTCGTCGCCCCACTTCATGAACGTGCGGATCGCGGTGGGGGCGGTGTAGAGGATCGTCACCTTGTACTTCTGGACGATCTCCCAGAACCTGCCCTGGTGCGGGGTGTCGGGGGTGCCCTCGTAGATCACCTGGGTGGCGCCGTTGGCCAGCGGCCCGTAGACGATGTAGGAGTGGCCGGTGACCCAGCCGATGTCGGCCGTGCACCAGTAGACGTCGGTCTCCGGCTTGAGGTCGAAGACGGCGTGGTGGGTGTAGGCGGCCTGGGTCAGGTAGCCGCCGGAGGTGTGCAGGATGCCCTTGGGCTTACCCGTGGTGCCCGAGGTGTAGAGGATGAACAGCGGGTGCTCGGCGTTGAACGGCTCGGGGGTGTGCTCGGCGGACTGGCGGGCGGTGATCTCGTGCCACCACACGTCGCGTCCCTCGGTCCATTCGACGTCCTGTCCGGTGCGGCGGACGACCAGGACGTGCTCGACCTGCGGGGTGCGGGCGACCGCGTCGTCGATGGCGGGCTTGAGGGCGGAGGGCTTGCCGCGCCGGTAGCCGCCGTCGGAGGTGATGACGAGCTTGGCGTCGGCGTCGTCGATCCGGGAGGCGACCGCGTCGGCGGAGAAGCCGCCGAAGACCACCGAGTGCGCGGCGCCGATCCGGGCGCAGGCCAGCATCGCGATGACCGCCTCGGGGATCATCGGCAGGTAGACCGCGACCCGGTCGCCCTTGGCGACGCCAAGTTCGGTCAGCGCGTGGGCCGCCCGGCTGACCTCGTCCTTGAGTTCGGCGTAGGTGATGGTGCGGGTGTCGCCCGGCTCGCCCTCGAAGTGCAGGGCGATTCGGTCGCCGTTCCCGGCCTCGACATGACGGTCCACGCAGTTGTACGCGACGTTCAGCTCGCCGTCCGCGAACCACTTCGCGAACGGCGGGTTCGACCAGTCCAGCGTCTGCGTCGGCTCGCTCGCCCAGCTCAGCCGCCGGGCCTGCGCGGCCCAGAAGCCCAGCCGGTCGGCCGCCGCCTGCTCATACGCGGCCGCGGTGACATTGGCGGCGGCGGCCAGCTCCTCCGGGGGTGCGAACCGCCGCTCCTCCTTCAGCAGGTTGGCCAGGCTCTCGTTGCTGCTCACGCCAGCTCCTTGTCAGGGTGACCCAGATGTCCCAGCACTACCTCATCAGTCCTGGCGCACCCTGACAAGGGTTCCCTGCGAAATGGTTTAGACCTTTGTGGCCAGCCCGTACGCCTCGGGCTCCGGTCCGCGTCCGGCCACCGGCACCGCGGGCGCTCCGGCCTCCGGGGCCACCGCCGCGAACACCCCGGTCGAGCCGTCCAGGATGTACGCCTGCGCCTCCCCGACGTGGAAGTACATGCCGTGCAGCTGGAGCGCGCCCTCCGCCACCCGGCGGGCCACGCACGGGTGAGCCATCAGATGATCCAGTTGCTGCACCACGTTGACGAGGCTGAGGCGCTCCTGGTCGTCGGCCACCGGCCGCTCGGCGAGGGCCACTTCACCGCGTCCCAGCGGCCCGGTCCTGGACAGCCGCGCCAGGCTCGGTCTGCCGTGCCGCAGCCACCGCGCCAGCGGGGTCTGCGCTCCCGGCTCGTGGTCGGAGCCCAGCAGCGCCTGCATCGCACCGCACCCCGAGTGCCCGCACACCGTGATGCTGGAGACCTCCAGCACGTCCACGGCGTACTCCACCGCGGCGGCCACCGAGTCGCACGAGGCGTCGGAGCCCGGTGGCGGCATCAGATTCCCGACGTTGCGGACCGTGAACAGATCTCCCGGGCCGCTTGAGGTGATCATGCTGGTGACCAGCCGGGAGTCCGCGCAGGTGATGAACAGCTGCCCGGGGCGCTGCCCTTCGCGTGCCAGCCGGGCCAGCTCCTCGCGGACCAGCGGTGCGGTGTTGCGCTGGAAGGCGCTCACCCCGCCGAGCAACTGCCCACCGCTGGTGGCCGGCACCACTTCCGACCGGGTGCAGTGGTGGTTGCGCCAGGGCGTCCACGGACGGCAGGCCTGCGCGCTGAGCGGCTCGCTGACGGCTCGTCCCACGCCGTCGCCGAACACCGCTTGCCCGCCGCGCGAGCGGTGCCGGGCGCCCCAGCCGCGCAGCGCCTCGTACGCGGCGTGGTCCATGAACGAGCCGTCCAGCTCCACCACGACGTCGGCCCCGTCCGGCACCTGCGCGAACGCCCGGGTCAGGCGCGGCACCGCGAGGAATGTCAACTGGCCGCTCACCCGCACCCGGTGGCCCCGCGGCTCCTCGGTCACGGTGACCCGGGTCCGGGTGAGCCTGCGCAGCGCCAGGACGACGGCCATCGCGCCGCCCGCCAGCACGCCCTGCAGCACACCGAAGACCACCACCGTGCCCAGCGTGGCCGCGTACACCGGGAATTCGCGGTGCCGCTGGACGTGGCGGATGTGCGCGAAGCTCACCATCCGCACCCCGACCAGCATCACCAGCGCGGCCAGCGACGCCAGCGGGATCGCTTCGAGGGCGCGTCCCGCGAGCCCGGCGCACAGCAGCACCCACACCCCGTGCAGCACGGTGGCCCGCCGTGACCGCGCCCCGGCCTCGACATTGGCCGAGCCGCGCATGGCGCCGCCGGCGATCGGCATCCCGCCGAGCATCCCGGACAGCACGTTGGCGGCGCCCTGGCCCAGCAGCTCGCGATCCAGCTTCGCCGGGGCGACCTGGGCGCCAGCCTGCCGTCGGGCCTGCAGCGCGTCCACCGCGACTGCCGACAGCAGCGACTCCATGCTCGCCACCAGGGTCACCGTCAGCACCACCGTGGCCACCCCGAGGACCGGCCCTTCCGGCAGCGAGGGCAGCGCGGGCGTCTGCCAGGCGGGCAGCTCGACCCGCGGCACCGTCAGGCTCGCGGCGGCCAGCGTGGAGAGCGCGACGGCGGCGAGCGGCGCCGGGATCTTCCGCAGCGCCCCGCCCGCCCGGCCTCTCAGCCGGGGCCAGCCGAGCACGACGATCACGGTGATCGCGCCGATGACAGGTGTGGCGGGATGACTGTCGATCAACTGGCCGGGCAGCGCCGCGATGTTGTCGACGGTCGAATTCTGCGGGCTGCCGCCGAGCACGACGTGCAGCTGGCCGACGGCGATGACCGTACCGATGCCGGCCAGCATGCCGTGCACGATGGCCGGGCTCACCGCCAGCGCGGCCCTGGCCACCCGCAGCACCCCGAGCAGCAACTGCAGGAGCCCGGCGAGCACGGTGACGGCGCAGGTGGCCCGCCAGCCGTACCGCTGGACGAGATCGGCGGTGATCACGACGAGGCTGGTGGCGGCGCCGCTGACCTGGAGCGGCGCTCCGCCGAGCAGGCCGGCGACGATACCGCCGACGGCCGCGGCGACCAGGCCCGACTGCAGGGGCGCGCCGGTCGCCAGCGCGAGGCCGAGCGACAGGGGGACAGCGATCAGGAAGACCGTGATCGAGGCGGACAGATCGGATCGATGGAGATTTCTGCGGAGTCTCATTTTCCCGTCTCCTTCGGTGGGCGGCGGGACTCGGTAGCGCAGTGTCATCACTCGCTACGCTCAAGAGCCGGTAAATGAACAGTAATGGACCGAATGCGGAGAGTGAAGTCCAGAGGTCGGATCGGGGGCCTATTTACTGCTATCGAGTGATTCAGTAGATGAACGGGTCGGTCGACTCGGCGACACGGGGTGACCGTGCCACCTTGGGATCGCCCTGTGCCCACCCGCGCCGACCCCCTGCGATACGAGGTACGAATGCACTCCGTGCGCAAGACGCCGACCCTGCTCGCCGCAGGCGTGGCCGCCGTGCTGGCCCTGGGCGCCACCGCCTGCTCCGCGGGCGCGGACGGCCGCCACGGCTCGGACGGCCCCGGCGGGCCCGGGATCGAGGCCGTGCCGCAGGCGCCCCGGGTGCTGCGGTCGATCGGCGACGGCTCCACCGCCGACGCCGGCCCGCAGCCGCACCAACCGGACTTCCACCGGCTGCGCCCCGGCGAGAAGCCCCCGCAGTTCGTCGTCTTCTCCTGGGACGGCGCGGTCGAGGACGCCCGGCGGCTGCTGTCCTACGTCCGAGGCTTCGGCGAGCGCGACGACGCGGCGATGACGTACTTCCTCAGCGGCGTCACCCTCCTGCCCGCTGACCACAAGGACCTCTACACGCCGCCGCGCCGTCCGCGCGGCACCTCGGACACCGGCCTCGGCGACCGGGCGACCATCGCCGACACGCTGCACGAACTGCGGCTCGCCTGGGCGGACGGCAGCGAGATCGGGACGTACTTCAACGGCCACTTCTGCGGCCAGGACGGCGACGCCGCCGACCCGGCCGCCGCCGCGCCTGCCGCGCCTGCCGCGCCTGCCGCGCCTGCCGCGGGCGACGCGGGCGGTGTCGGAGCCGAGGACGCCGCAGAGAGCGGACCCGGGGTCTGGACGGCCGAGGAGTGGTCCGGCGAGATCCGGCAGGCGCAGGACTTCGCCCAGCACTGGAAGACCAACACCGGCCTCACCGCGCTCGATCCGCTGCCCTTCGACTACGCGAAGGAGGTCGTCGGCGGGCGCGCCCCCTGCCGTACCGACCCGGCCGGACTGCCCCCCGCGGCCAAGGCGGCCGGATTCCGCTACACCGCGGACGCCGCGGGCCAGCCGCAGATCTGGCCGGCGAATGCGGACGGGCTGTGGCACTTCCCGCTGCAGGACGTCCCGGTCCCCGGGCGGGACATCGAGACGCTGTCGAGTGACGACGGCTTCCTGTCCGTCCAGTCGGGCACGCCGGACGCCGGGACCGCGGACCGGGAGCAGCACGCCGCCTGGAGCGAGCAGATGCACGACGGCCTGGTCGCCGGCTTCGACCGGGCCTACCGCGGCAACCGCGCACCGCTCGTGATCGGCAGCCACCTGGAGTCGTGGAACGGCGGCGCCTACCTCAACGCTGTGGAGGACGCCGCCAGGGAGCTGTGCGGGCAGCACGAAGTGCAGTGCGTGTCCTTCAAGCAGCTCGCCGACTGGCTGGACCTGCAGGACCCGCAGGTGCTGGCCCGGCTGCGGAGCCTCGACGTCGGCCAGGCGCCGAAGGACGGCTGGGCCGCCTATCTCCGCGGGACGCCGGCTCCGCCCGCGTCGCCGGCCGCGCCCGGGGCGCCCGTGGCCCCGGGGGAGCCGTCGGCGGCGGTCAGGCCGACTGGGCGCTGACCGCTTCGGACCTGCCGTGGTCCAGGACCGCGGGGGCGCCGAGCGCGGATTCGTCGAGCACGAAGCCGGGGTCGATCTGGGCTGCCAGGTCGGCGCCGGTCTTCGCGTTTCCCCAGCTCTCCGCGTTCTTGCGGTGGAAGTGCGCCATCTGCCCGGTGTAGCGCGCCCAGTCGCGCCGCTCGTACGCGGCGTCCGCCTGCTCGTACATCGTGCCCAGGGCGCGGCGGTTGGCCTCCTCAAGCAGCGCGAAACGGGGCGGGCAGCCCTTCTCCATCGCGCGTACCCAGTCCGAGTGGCCGACGGCCACCAGCAGGTCGTCCCCTACCTCGGCGCGCAGGAAGGCCAGATCGTCCTCACCCTGCACCTTGTTGCCGATCACGGCGAGCGCGACGCCGAAGTCCCGGGCGTGGTCCCGATACTGCCGGTAGACGGCGACACCCTTGCGGGTCGGCTCCGCCACCAGGAAGGTCAGGTCGAAACGGGTGAACATCCCGGAGGCGAAGGAGTCGCTGCCGGCGGTCATGTCGACGACCAGATAATCCTCCCGGCCGTCCACCAGATGGTTCAGATACAGCTCGACCGCGCCGACCTTGGAGTGGTAGCAGGCGACGCCCAGGTCGGATTCGGTGAAGGGGCCGGTCACCATCAGCCGCACGCACCCGTCGTCGAGCACAACCGGGCGCGCGCAGGCGGCGTGCACGAGATTGTCGTCGTCGCCGGTGAGCCGCAGCAGCCGGGAACCCGGCCCGGGCGGAGTGGTCTTGATCATCGTCTCGGCCGAGGTGATCAGCGGGTTGGTGCCGCGCAGATACTCCTTGATCTCCGGCAGATGCGCACCGAGCGCGGGCAGTGCCGCGGCGGCGTCCTCGGTGAGGCCGAGCGCCGGGCCGAGGTGCTGGTTGATGTCGGCGTCGACGGCGACGACCGGGACACGGGCGGCGGCGAGATGACGGATGAACAGCGACGACAGCGTGGTCTTGCCGCTGCCGCCCTTTCCGACGAAAGCGATCTTCATGTTCGCAAAGCGTAGTCGGACGATTACGGAGAATGGCTGAGTGAAGTGGGGAAGGCCACTCGAACGTGGTCGATCGCCCTCTCGCCCGGTGCGTAGGGTCGTGGGCATGGCTACGAACGCTGATCCGTCCGCCGCCCCGGGGCTGTCCACCGACCCGATGGTCGTACTCGGCACGCTGCCCGGCGTGCCGGCCGCCGTTGACGCTGTCCGGCAGGCTGTGGACAACCTCTACGGACACCGGGTGATGCGCCGCCGGTCGGACGAGGTGACATCCGAGGCGGCGCTGCGCGGAGCCCGCGGGTCGGCCGCGCTGGCCGGCGCCGACTGGCCGCTGGAGGAGGTCCGCAGGCGCAGCGACTTCTCCGCTGACGACCAGGCCCGCACGGTCGGCGCGGCGCTGCGGCTGACCGCCGAGGCGGGCCGGCTGCTCGGCGTGTGGCGTCGCTCACCCATGCAGGCGCTGGCCAGGCTCCATCTGGTGGCCGCGAGCGGCGCGGCTGTGGACGACACGGTCGGCCGGCCCAGGCTCGCCGGCGAGCCGGTGGACGAGCCGCTGATCTCGGTGGCCGAGGTCGACCTGCCGGAGCCCCCCGAGGTCAACGCCAGGCTGGACGGTCTGACCGCGCTGCTGCTGGGCGGCACCGCGGCGCCCGCACTGGTGGTCGCGGCGGTCGTGCACGGCGAACTGCTCTGCCTGCGCCCCTTCGGCTCCTTCAACGGCCCGGTGGCGCGGGCCGCCGAGCGCATCGTGCTGATCGGCAGCGGCCTTGACCCCAAGTCCATCTGCCCGGCCGAGGTCGGCTACGCGGAGCTGGGCAAGGCCGGCTACCTGCGGGCACTGGAGGGCTACGCCTCGGGCACCCCGGAGGGGATGGCGGTCTGGATCGGTCACTGCGGGCGGGCGCTGGAAGTGGGTGTCCGCGAGAGCGTGGCCGTCTGCGAGGCCCTGCAGCGCGGCGCGGCCTGAGCGCGGCCCCCGCGCTCGTCCTACGACGATGACCGGCCCTCGCCCCGTGCGCCCATGGTGTCGCGGTGGGCGGTGGGCGGTGGCCGGAAAGTGTTGCGGCGGCACCGTGAGGTGCCGCCGCCGGCACGTCCGCCGAGTTACCAGTGCGTGCGCGAATTCTGCCCATCAGGTCGGGACATCGCCCGTGGCCTGGTGCGGCTGGCCCGGTTGGCGGGTCGGCTACGCGTGGGTGCCCGGCTTTCGTGCTCGGTCCGTGTGGCCTACTGCTGTGAACTGCGGTCTTCCTCTCGGAAGTCCGTGGTCTCGCGGGCCGCTACCACCTTTTTACCGCCGACCGGCCGGGAGTGGAACCCCCCGCGGTGCTTCTTTACGTGGGTCGAATCAGGACATACTGACCGGTCGGCGTCGTCGTGCCGCCAGCCAGACCAGCCCCGCGGTGGCGGCCGCGGCCCCCACCGCGGCCACCGCGAGCACCGGCGCCGGCGGCATCGACAGCGACGGGATGCGCTGGTTCAGCCGCACCGGGCGGCTGAAAGTGAGCACCGGCCACTCGCGCGCGGCGGCCTCCCGGCGCAGCGCCCGGTCCGGATTGACCGCATAGGGGTGGCCGACCGATTCCAGCATGGGAATGTCGGTCACCGAATCGCTGTAGGCGAAGCACCGCTCCAGGTCGTAGCCCTCCGAGCGGGCGAGGATCTCGATGGCCTCGGCCTTCGCTGGACCGTAGACGTAGTGCTCGATGTCGCCGTTGTAGGCCCCGTCCTTCACCACCATCCGGGTGGCCACCACATGGTCGGCGCCGAGCATCTCGCCGATCGGTTCGACCACCTCGGAGCCGGAAGCGCTGACGATCACCACATCGCGGCCCGCGGCGTGGTGCTCCTCGATGAGCGAGGCGGCCTCGTCGTAGATGATCGGGTCGATCAGGTCGTGCAGGGTCTCGGCGACGATCTCCCGCACCTGCTGGACATTCCAGCCGCGGCAGAGCTCGGAGAGATATTTGCGCATGCCTTCCATCTGGTCGTGATCTGCCCCGCCGACCAAGTACACGAACTGGGCATATGCGGTGCGCAAAACTGCGCGCCTGTTGATGAGGCCGCCCTGGTAGAAGGATCGCCCGAAGGCGAGCGTGCTGGACTTGGCGATCACGGTCTTGTCGAGATCGAAGAACGCCGCGGTGCGCGGTGGCAGGTGGTTTTCCACAGGACGAGCATAGGCAACCACCATTCGGCGTAAGGCCAGGCGCGTGGGTTTGCTCTCGGAGGCCATCGGGTACACCATGGAAGTCACGGATCGTTCGCGACCGTGCTAACCCGGTCTGGCTCCTCCCCCCCCGAGTCGGACCGTGGGGACGACCCCCGCTCTCCCCCCCGGCGGGGGTCGTCGCATGTCCGGACCCGTTTCTGCCGCTCTCGGCCGGGTCGCGTACCCTGCTTGTCCATGCCGGTCTCCTTCGTGCGCGTGCGGGCTCCGATGGGTACGACGTGTGACGGTCCGTAATCGTTGCCCGTTCGGTGCGAAGTCACCCATGTGGGTGGCGGGTTATCCACAATCGCCGAGTTGTCCACAGATTCCGACCAAGATCATCTCAATTCCCGCTTCTCCCCCCAAGCTGAACTCAGCGACGCACGCCGTGCTCGCATCTCACGCGACGGGGGACAGAGAAATGTTCGGATCCAACACGCCCGAGCCACCGCGGGTCACCGCTGAACGCCCCGGCGGACCGCTGATTGTCACGGAGGACGAAAGGCTTCTCGACGACCTGCTGCGACTGTGCGCGGCAGCCGGTTCAGAACCGGAAGTCGTCTTCACCGCACCGCCACGCGCGTCGAGTTGGGACAGCGCGCCACTGGTCCTGGTGGGCGCGGAGGCGACCGAGCGGGTCCGCGGGGCAGCCCGCCGCAAGGGCGTCCTGCTCATCGGGCGCGACCTGGACGACTCCGAGGTCTGGCGCAGGGCGCTCGACATCGGGGCCGACCACGTGCTGCTGCTGCCCGACGCGGAGACCTGGCTGGTCGACCGCATCGCCGACATCGCCGAAGGGGTCGGCCAACCCGCCCTGACCATCGGGGTGGTGGGCGGCCGCGGCGGCGCCGGCGCCAGCACTCTGGCCTGCGCCCTCGCCGTCACGGCGGCGCGGGCCGGCCGGCGCACCATGCTGGTCGACGGCGATCCCCTCGGCGGTGGCCTGGACATCCTGGTCGGCGCGGAGCGGACCGGCGGCCTGCGCTGGCCCGACCTCGCGGATTCGCGGGGCCGGGTGAACAGCGGAGCGCTGGAGGAGTCGCTGCCGCGGCTCGAATCGCTGAGCGTGCTCAGTTGGGACCGCGGGGACTCCGTGCTCATCCCCGCACAGGCCATGCGGTCCGTGCTGGGGGCCGCCCGGCGGCGCGGCGGGGTGGTGGTGGTCGACCTGCCGCGCCGGGTGGACGAGGCGGTCGCCGAGACGCTGGCGCAGATCGACGTCGGACTGCTGGTCGTGCCGGCCGAACTGCGGGCGGTCGCGGCCGCCACCCGGGTCGCCGCAGCCGTCAGCATGGTCCTGAAAGACCTGCGGGTGGTGGCCCGCGGCCCCTTCGCGGCCGGGCTCGACGACCGGGAGACCGCCAGGCTCGTCGGCCTCCCACTGGCCGGCGAACTGCCCCTGGAGAGCCGGGCGGTGGACGCACTCAGCGGCGGCGGACCGCCGGGCTCGTCCGGGCGCGGGCCACTGGCCCGTTTCTGCACCGCGTTCCTCGCGCAGGCACTCGCGGGCGGCGGGAGCGTGCCGGTATGAGCGCCGAACTGCTCGACGCCGTACGGCTCAGGCTCGCCGAGCACGGGGGCGAGGCGACGCCAGCACGGGTCGCCGCCGCGCTGCGCGCCCAGGGTCGGCTGCTCGGGGACACCGAAGTGCTCGGCGTGGTCGGCGCGCTCAGGTCGGAACTGGTCGGCGCGGGGCCGCTGGAGCCGCTGCTGGCGGACCCTCAGGTGACCGACATCCTGGTCAACGGCCCCGACGAGGTGTGGATCGACCGCGGCCGCGGCCTGGAACGCGGCACCGTCCGCTTCGCCGACACCGCCGCCGTCCGCCGGCTCGCCCAGCGACTGGCCACCAGCGCGGGCCGGCGGCTGGACGACGCGCGACCGTGGGTCGACGCCCGGCTGCCGGACGGCACCAGGCTGCACGCGGTGCTGCCGCCGGTCGTCGTCGGATCGCCCTGCCTGTCGCTGCGGGTGGTGCGCTCGCGCGCCTTCACCCTCGCTGAACTGGTCGCCGCGGGCACGCTGGACGCCCAGACCGCCACGCTGTTGCGTGCGGTGCTCGACGCCCGGCTGTCGTTCATGATCAGCGGCGGCACCGGCTCGGGCAAGACGACCTTGCTGAGCTGCCTGCTCGGCCTGGTCGACCCCGCCGCACGCATCGTGCTCGCCGAGGACTCCGCCGAGTTGCGGCCCGACCACCCGCATGTCGTCCGGCTGGAGAGCCGGCCGGCCAATCAGGAGGGCGCGGGTGAGGTCACGCTGCGGGACCTGGTCCGGCAGGCGCTGCGGATGCGGCCCGACCGGTTGGTGGTGGGCGAGGTGCGCGGCCCTGAGGTCACCGACCTGCTGAGCGCCTTGAACACGGGTCATGAAGGCGGCTGCGGCACCGTGCACGCCAACGCCGCGGCAGACGTCCCGGCCCGGCTGGAAGCGCTCGGCTCGACCGCGGGCCTCGACCGGGCGGCCCTGCACAGCCAGTTGGCGGCGGCACTGTCCCTGGTCATCCACCTGGCCCGCGACACCGCGGGCACGCGCCGGGTCGCCGAGATCCATGTGCTGCATCGCGGCACCGACGGCCTGGTCGGCACCGTGCCCGCGCTGCTCCGCGATGGGCGCGGCCGGTTCGAACACGGCCCGGGCTGGCAGCGGTTGGCCCGGCTGTGCGAGCGGGGTGCGGCATGAGGGCGGCCTGCGGCCCGGTCGAAGGGACCCGCGGCCGGACCGGCCGGCGCGCACCGGTGGCCGGTGTGTGGCGGATTCGGGGCGCCGGATACGGGGGTGCGCCGTGAGGAACGATCCGATGGCGGTGGTGTGGGCCGCTGTGCTGTGCGGCTGCGTGCTGCTGTGGACGGCGATGGAGGGCGGTCGGCCGCGCCGCCGGGCGCGGCGGATGCTCGGCGGAGCCCGGCCGGAAAGCCTGCGGCTGCGACGGGCGGCGGGCGGTTCGGGCCCGAAACCGGGGGAGCGGCTGCGGGAGGTGGCCCTGGGGCTGCGCCGGCGCCTGGAGCGGTATGCCACGCAGCGGGACGGTGGCGGGCAGGGCCGGTGGCACGGATATGCGACCCGGCTGGGCTGGTGGGCCCGCGTTGAGGCGCTGTGCCTGCCAGCTGGGGCAGTGGTCGGAGCGGCGACCGGTTCGGTGTTGCCGTTCGTCGCCGGGATCGCCGCCGTGCCGCTGGCCGGGCGGGCGCTGCGGCGGCGGGCCGAGCGGGCAGCGGCCGAACGCGGTGCCACGGCGGTGGGTGCGTTGTGCGGCGCCCTGGCCGGTGACCTGCGGGCGGGCCGCCCGCCGCATGCCGCTCTCGGCGACACGATCGAGGCGGCCGGCTGGCCCGGGGTGCCCGAGCTCTCCGGCGCCGCCCGGCTGCTGCTGTCGGCAGCGAGGTTCGGTGGCGACGTCCCGCAGGCGCTGCGGGCGGCCGCCAGGCTCTCGGAGGGCACGCGGGGCCTGGCCGCGGTGGCGGCCTGCTGGCAGGTCGCCCTGGACGGTGGCGCTGGCCTGGCCGCCGCGCTCGACCGGCTGGCGGCAGCACTGCGGGCCGAGGCCGACCAACGCGACGACCTGCGGGCACAGTTGGCCGGACCTCGCTCCACGGCGGGGCTGCTCGCCCTGCTGCCGGTCTTCGGAGTGGTGCTGGGCGCGGGGCTCGGCGCCCGCCCGGCGCAGATCCTGCTGCACACCCCGACCGGCCTGCTGTGCCTGCTGGTGGGCGGCTCCCTGGAATGGGCGGGGCTCGCCTGGACGGCCCGCATCATCCGGGCGGCCGAAAGCGGGCATGCCGCGGGCTCGGGAGCCGGTCGCGCCGGGGCGGCGGGAGGGCCGGGCGGTGGTCCGGTGCCGCTGCCGGGTTCCGGGGGATTCCCGGCCGGGGTGCCGCCGTATTCCGGGGGATTCCCGGCCGGGTTGCCGCCGCGGTCCGGGGGAGTCTCGGCCACGGTGTCGCCGTGGTCCGGCGGAGTGCAGGCAGGGGTGTCGCAGTACCCCGGGGGAGCTCCGGCCGGGGTGTCGCCGCAGTCCGGCGGGGTGCGGGCCGGGCAGGGCGGCGTTGATGGCGGAGCTGGTGCCCCGGGTCGACGGGTGCTGCCGGACCGCGCACGGCTGCTGGACGGTGCGGACCGGGTGGACCGTGGGCCGTGGGCACTGGGCGTGGTGGGCCTCGCGGGGGCCACGTCTGTCCACAGCCTGGGGACAGCGGTGGCGCTGCTCGCCGCGGCCGGCGGGGCGCTGGCCGTCGCCGTCGACGGTGGACGCCAGCGGAAACGGGTCAGGCGGCTGTCCGCGGCGCTCGGCGAGGTCCGCCCGCGCCGGCGGGAGTCCGAACGGCTGCGGCAAGCGCTCGGCGGCCCGCTACGCCGCTGGGGCCCCGCGGCGGTGGCCGGGATCGGGGCGGGAGCGGTCGTCGGAGGGGCGCTGGGCGCCCTTGTGGGGCTGCTGGCGGCGGCCGGGGTCGGGCGGGTGCTTCGCGACCGTCCGAGGGCCGCAGGCGGCCAGGGGGCGGCTCCGGAGCCCGATCCCGCGCAACTGCCGCTGTGCGCTGATCTGATGGCTGCCTGCCTGGCGGCCGGCGCGAGCCCGGGAGAGGCGGCCGGGGCGGTGGGCGGCTGTCTCGGCGGGCCGCTGGGAGCCGCGCTGATACGGGCTCAGGCCGAGTTGCGGCTCGGCGGGGACCCAGCGGAGTGCTGGGAGCGCTTCGGGAGGCTGCCCGCCGCCCGCGAGATGGGCCGGTGCCTGGCCCGCGCCTCCCTGACCGGCAGCGCGCCGGTGGCGGAGATGTCCCGGCTGGCCGCGGACCTGCGCGCCGCGAACGGGCGCACCGCTCTGGCGGGGGCCAGACGCGCCGCGGTACTGGCCACCGCACCGCTTGGCCTGTGCTTCCTGCCTGCCTTTCTGCTGGTCGGCGTCGTGCCGGTGGTGATCGGCCTGGCGGGGAGGGTCCTCGGCGCAGGCAACGGCTGACGCCGCCCGGCGCAGGCCGCCACTGAATTCACACACCCAGGGGGCGTGGTTCCGTGCGCCCCGAATCGGTCCTGGGCGGGTCCCGGACCGGCCCAGAGAACAACCACAACAGGAGGAAATGATCATGACCATTACCAAGGTCACCGCGGCGAAGAAGACCGTGCCGCAGCCACTCGACCTGAACAGCCGCAGGATCGGCGCCCGCCGCCGCCCGGCGTGGTGGGACCGCAGGATGCGCAGCTGCCGGGCGGCCGCGGAGGCGGGTATGAGCACCGCGGAATACGCCGTCGGGACGATCGCCGCGTGCGGCTTCGCGGCGGTGCTCTACAAGATCGTGACCAGCGGGCCCGTGCGGTCCGCGCTCACCGCGGTGATCGAGAAGGCACTCCATGCGTCGTTCTGACCGGCGCGCAGGTCGACGCACAGGTCCCGGATCCGGCCCCGGCGCGCAGCCGGGTCCGGGCCCGCGGCCCGGCCCAAACCCCAGCCCCGGCCCAAACCCCAGCCCCGGCCCGGCCCCAGGCCGCGGATCCGCATCCGTCGGGCGGGACGAGCGCGGGTACGTCACCGCGGAGACCGCGATGACCATCCCGGTGCTGGTGGTGCTCGCCGGGCTGCTGGTCTGGGGCGTGGCGGCGGTGGGGGCGCAGGTCGAGTGCGTGGACGCGGCCCGGGCCGGGGCGCGGGCGGCGGCCAGGTCGGAGCCGGCCCCCGACGTGGTCAAGGTCGCGCGGGCGGCCGCGCCGTCCGGGGCGCGGGTGAGCGCGGGCCGGGAGGGTGACCTCGTCACCGTGCGGGTCACCGTGCCCTGGCCGCACTTCCCCGTCACGTTGAAGGCGCGCGCCGCCGCCCTGGCCGAGGACACGGTGGGCGGGGGTGACGGGCCATGACCGGGCCCGGGCGCCAGGGCGACCGGGGATCGGCCACGGTGTGGTCGCTGGGGATCGTCGCCGTGCTGCTGACCGTCTTCGCGACAGCGCTGTTCCTCGGCCAGGCGGTCCTGCTGCGGCACCGGGCCGGGGCCGCAGCGGATCTCGCGGCCCTGGCGGCGGCCGACCACGCCCTGGACGGCCGCAGCAGGGCCTGCGCGCTGGCTGCCGAGGTTGCGGAGGCCCAGGGCGTCCGGCTGGCCGCCTGCGCGGTCACCGGCGAGGTCTCCGACGTGGTGGCCGAAGTCGGCGGAGCCAGGGTGCGCTCCCGCGCGGGCCCGTCATTCGACGCCGCCCCGGCGCTCGCTGTCCGCGCCCTCGGGCGGCCGCGAGGGCCCGGGCAGGGCGTCGCGGGCTGCGCGGCCTCCGGCGGGACTGTGAGCGCCGTCCTGGCTGCCCTGGGGGTCCCCGGCCATGACGCCGCCATGGCCGGGGAGAGCGCGGCCTCCGGCGGGACCGTGAGCGCCGTCCTCGCCGCCCGGCGGGTCCCCGGCGGCCGGTTCGCCGCCCTGCGCGGGCAGGGCAGCGTCGGGGCCTGGCCCGGAGCCGGGGGTGGGGGCTGCGGACAGGAGGCAGTCCAGGAGGCGGATCGCGGCGGCCTTGTCCAGGGGGTCGTTGCCGTTGCCGCACTTGGGGGACTGGACGCAGGAGGGGCAGCCGAAGTCGCATTCGCAGGCCGCGATGGCCTCGCGGGTGGCGGTGAGCCAGCTGCGCGCGGTGTGGAACGCGCGCTCGGCGAAGCCCGCGCCGCCCGGATGGCCGTCGTAGACGAAGACCGTGGGGAGGCCGGTGTCCGCGTGCAGCGGTACGGACACGCCGCCGATGTCCCAGCGGTCGCAGGTGGCGAAGAGCGGCAGGAGGCCGATGGAGGCGTGCTCGGCGGCGTGCAGGGCGCCGGGCAGCTCCTCCGGGTGGATGCCTGCGGCGTCCAGCTGCTCGTCGGTGACCGTCCACCAGACGGCCCGGGTGCGCAGGGTGCGCGGCGGCAGGTCGAGCTTGGTCTCGCCGAGGACCTCGCCCGTCAGCAGCCGGCGGCGCAGGTAGGAGACCACCTGGTGGGTGACCTCGACGGAGCCGAAGTGTATGCGGGCCTGCCCCCACGGCTCCTCGATGTCGGCGGAGAGGACCCGGATGGCCGTGGTGTCGCGCGCCATCGTGGAGTAGGGCGGGTCGGTGCGGGCGACCAGGGCGACGCTGTCGTCCAGGTCGAGCCGTTCGACCAGGTAGCTGCGGCCCTGGTGGAGGTGGACGGCCCCGTCGTGCACCGCGGTGTGGGCCGAGGAGGCGTCCACCGTGCCGAGCAGCCGCCCGGTCGAGGACTCCACGACCTGGACCGGCTTGCCGCCCTCGCCGCGGATGTCGGTGAGGTCGGCTGCCCGCTCCCTGCGGGTCCAGTACCAGCCGGTGGCGCGGCGCCGCAGCAGCCCGCGCCGTTCCAGCTGGGCGACCAGCGCGGGCGCCTCGGGGCCGAAGAGCAGCAGGTCGTCCTCGGTGAGCGGGAGCTCGGCGGCGGCCGCGCACAGGTGCGGCGCGAGGACGTACGGATTGTCCGGGTCCAGGACGGTGGATTCGACCGGCTGCTCGAAGATCGCCTCGGGGTGGTGG
This sequence comes from Streptomyces sp. NBC_01198, assembly GCF_036010485.1. Taxonomy (NCBI): domain Bacteria; kingdom Bacillati; phylum Actinomycetota; class Actinomycetes; order Kitasatosporales; family Streptomycetaceae; genus Streptomyces; species Streptomyces sp. NBC_01198. The sequence goes on along the minus strand of NZ_CP108568.1, from coordinate 3,617,304 downwards.
ACGAGATACGTGTCGAGCGGGTCGTCGCGGCCGACCATCACCGCGAGCGCGCCCTGCCCCGAGCGCCCCGCCCGGCCGGCCTGCTGCCACAGCGAGGCGCGGGTGCCGGGGAAGCCGGCCAGGATGACGGCGTCGAGCCCGGAGATGTCCACGCCGAGTTCCAGCGCGGAGGTGGAGGCGAGGCCGAGCAGCCGGCCGGAGTGCAGGTCGCGTTCGAGGGCGCGGCGCTCCTCGGGCAGGTAGCCGCCGCGGTAGGCGGCGACCCGGGACGGCAGCGAGCGGTCGATCTCGGCGAGACGTTCCTGCGCGATCACCGCGACCATCTCCGCGCCACGCCGGGAGCGGACGAAGGCGACCGTGCGGACACCCTGGAGCACCAGGTCGGTCAGCAGTTCGGCGGCCTCGGCGGTGGCGGTGCGGCGTACCGGGGCCCCGTGCTCGCCGGACAGCCGGGTCAGCGGCGGCTCCCACAGGGCGAAGGCGAGCTCGCCGCGCGGCGAGGCGTCGTCGGTGACCTCGGCGACCGGCACCCCGGTCAGCCGGGTGGCGGCACGCGCCGGGTCGGCGGAGGTGGCGGAGGCGAGCAGGAAGACCGGCTCGGCACCGTAGCGGGCGCAGATCCGCCGCAGCCGGCGCAGCACCTGGGCGACGTGCGAGCCGAAGACACCGCGGTAGGTGTGGCACTCGTCGATCACGACGTAGCGCAGATGGCGCAGGAAGGAGGACCAGCGGGCGTGCCCGGGAAGGATGCCGCGGTGCAGCATGTCCGGGTTGGTGAGCACATACGTGGCGTACTGCCTGACCCACTCGCGCTCCTCGACGGGTGTGTCCCCGTCGTAGACCGCGGGCCGGATCGCGGTGCCCAGCGGCGCGGCCAGCGCGCTCACGGCCCGCCGCTGGTCGGCGGCGAGCGCCTTGGTGGGCGCCAGGTACAGCGCGGTGGCGCCACGCCCGCCGGCGCCCGGCGAGTCGACACCGTCCAGCAGCGCGCTGAGCACCGGCGCCAGATAGCCCAGCGACTTGCCGGACGCGGTGCCGGTGGCGACCACCACCGACTCGCCGCGGGTGGCGTGCTCCGCCGCGCGGGCCTGGTGCTCCCACGGATGGTCGATCCCGCCGGCGGCGATGGCCGCCACGACCTCCGGCCTGATGCCCTCCGGCCAGGATGCATGACGTCCGACCCGCGGGGGCAGGTGCTCCGTATGGGTGATGCGTGCAAACCGGTCTGCCCCCGTGGCAAGCCGCTCCAGAGCGGTGCGGGGGGACGGGCGACCGTGCGCCGACTGCGGAAGATGATCCTGGGCCATCGGCACTCAGTGTGTCACCGGCGTGACGGACAAACGCAGTAAGGCGTCGTGCTGGCCCACTGCGAAGTGATTGAATGCCATCGCGGCTGCCGGTCCTTCCCCTACCTTCGGTGGGAAGGCCCCTACTCCTCGGTGGGGAGGCCCCCGGGGGAGCCGCGTCGATGCAAGGTGCTGGAGGATCCGTGGACCTGTCCCTGTCGACCCGAACCGTCGGCGATCGCACGATCGTCGAGGTCGGCGGCGAGATTGATGTGTACACCGCGCCCAAGCTGCGTGAGCAGCTGGTGGAGCTCGTGAACGACGGGAGTTACCACCTGGTCGTGGACATGGAAGGAGTCGATTTCCTCGACTCCACCGGACTGGGTGTGCTCGTCGGCGGCCTCAAGCGGGTGCGCGCGCATGAGGGGTCGCTGCGACTGGTGTGCAACCAGGAGCGCATCCTGAAGATTTTCCGTATCACCGGTCTGACCAAGGTGTTCCCGATTCACACCTCGGTCGACGAGGCTGTCGCGGCGACCGACTGATTCTTCGCCCGAGCGAAGGGGTACCGGACGGGACACCGTCCGGACCCCTGTGATGCCCACCCAAGAACCGAGGGGGAGGCCATGCCCACCGTAGAACTGCTCTTCAGCGCCCAGCCGGAGCATGTGCGCACAGCACGGCTCGTGGCGGCTGCCGTGGCGCGCCGGGCGGGGGTGGACGAGGCGGCTCTCGACGAGGTGCGGCTCGCGGTGGGCGAGGCCTGCAGCCGGGCCGTCGGACTGCACCGCAGCAACGGCGTCGAGGCGCCGGTGCGGGTGATGCTCAACGAGGACGAGAAGAAGTTCTCCATCGAGGTCGCCGACGAGGTCCCCGGCAACGCCTCCGGCTCCTCGTCGGACACCGGCGCGGACGAGGCCGCCGACGACGAGGGTGAGATGGGCCTGGCCGTGATCAGCGGTCTGGTGGACGACGTCGAGGTCATCGAGGGTGCCGCCGGCGGAGTGATCCGCATGAGCTGGCCGACCACGACGGTCTGAGAGCAGGTCCGGGCCGGACCCGGACCCGCGTTCGCAATCCGCCGGAAAGCCGTCCTTTCCGCCGTCCGGTGACCACCCGTGCCCGGCCGGTGATCTTGCCTGCCGGAATGCCCGGCTGTGCAATTACCGTGGGAATTCCCGGCGGGCACCCTTTTTTGATCTTCTGCGGCTCCCTACAATCCGTCCATCTTGCTCAGCTCGCCTGAGCGTCGCGGCTTTGTCGAGCCGTAGGAGCCGCACGCCCATGCGCCAAACGTCAAGGAGGACGAATGGCGGGGCCACTTACCCCTCACACGCTCGCAGCGGATCCGGTACTGACTGACGGAAACCGCCTGCTCGTATGGATCATCGCGGTGGTCGCACTGGCCGCCCTGGCGCTCGCCGCGGTGTTGGTACGTCAAGTGCTCGCGTCGGACGAAGGCTCCGACAGTATGAAGAAGATCGCCGCTGCCGTGCAGGAAGGTGCCAACGCCTACCTCGCACGGCAGTTCCGCACCCTGGCGGTCTTCGCCGTCGCAGCGTTCTTCCTGCTCATGCTGCTTCCCGCGGACGACACCTCGCAGCGTATCGGCCGATCGATCTTCTTTCTGGTCGGCGCCGGATTCTCGGCGATCACCGGATACGTCGGAATGTGGCTCGCGGTCCGCAGCAATGTGCGGGTCGCCGCGGCGGCGAGAGCCGCGACACCGGAACCGGGAGAACCGGCCGCGGATTTGACCGACGTCTCGCACCGGGCGATGAAGATCGCATTCAGGACCGGTGGCGTCGTCGGAATGTTCACCGTGGGACTCGGCCTGCTCGGCGCGTCCGCCGTCGTGCTGATCTACAAGGCCGACGCGCCCAAGGTGCTCGAGGGCTTCGGATTCGGCGCGGCGCTGCTCGCGATGTTCATGCGGGTCGGCGGCGGGATCTTCACCAAGGCCGCCGACGTGGGCGCCGACCTGGTCGGCAAGGTCGAGCAGGGCATACCCGAGGACGACCCGCGCAACGCCGCGACCATCGCGGACAACGTGGGCGACAACGTCGGCGACTGCGCCGGCATGGCGGCCGACCTGTTCGAGTCCTACGCCGTCACCCTGGTGGCGGCGCTGATCCTCGGCAAGGTGGCGTTCGGCGACTCGGGGCTGGCCTTCCCGCTGCTCATCCCGGCGATCGGCGTCCTCACCGCGATGATCGGCATCTTCGCCGTCGCACCCCGGCGCAGCGACCGCAGCGGCATGACGGCCATCAACCGCGGCTTCTTCATCTCCGCGGTGATCTCGATGGTCGGTGTCGCCGTGGCCGTCTACGCCTATCTGCCGTCCTCCTACGCCGATCTGGACGGCGTGGGCGCCGACATCAGCGGGCACGCCGGAGACCCGCGGGTGCTGGCCCTGGTGGCGGTCGCCATCGGCATCGTGCTGGCCGCGCTGATCCAGCAGCTCACCGGCTACTTCACCGAGACCTCCAGGCGCCCGGTCCGCGACATCGGCAAGAGCTCGCTGACCGGCCCCGCCACCGTCGTGCTGTCCGGCATCTCGCTGGGCCTGGAGTCCGCGGTCTACTCGGCGCTGCTGATCGGGCTGTCGGTCTACGGCGCCTTCCTGCTGGGCGGCACGTCGGTGTGGCTGGCGCTGTTCGCGGTCGCGCTGGCCGGCACCGGCCTGCTGACCACGGTCGGCGTCATCGTCGCGATGGACACCTTCGGGCCGGTCTCCGACAACGCGCAGGGCATCGCCGAGATGTCCGGCGACGTCCACGGCGAGGGCGCCCAGGTGCTCACCGACCTCGACGCGGTCGGCAACACCACCAAGGCCATCACCAAGGGCATCGCGATCGCCACGGCGGTGCTGGCGGCGACCGCGCTGTTCGGCTCGTTCAAGGAGGCGGTCGACACGGCCGTCGCCAAGGCGCATCCGGGTGCCGGGGACGCCCGCTGGCTGTCGCTGGACATCTCCCAGCCCAACAACCTGGTCGGGCTGCTGTTCGGCGCGGCGGTGGTCTTCCTCTTCTCGGGCCTGGCGATCAGCGCGGTGTCCCGGTCGGCGGGCGCGGTGGTCTACGAGGTGCGCCGGCAGTTCCACGACCACCCGGGGATCATGGACGGCACGGAACTGCCCGAATACGGCCGGGTGGTGGACATCTGCACCAAGGACGCGCTGCGGGAGCTCGCCACGCCAGGCCTGCTCGCGGTGCTCGCACCGGTGGCGGTGGGCTTCAGCCTCGGCATCGGCTCGCTGGCGTCGTATCTGGCCGGGGCGATCGGCGCCGGCACCTTGATGGCGGTGTTCCTCGCCAACTCCGGCGGGGCGTGGGACAACGCCAAGAAGCTGGTCGAGGACGGCCATCACGGCGGCAAGGGAAGCGAGGCGCACGAGGCGACCGTCATCGGCGACACCGTGGGCGACCCGTTCAAGGACACCGCGGGCCCGGCCATCAACCCGCTGCTGAAGGTGATGAATCTGGTGGCGCTGCTGATCGCCCCCGCGGTGGTCAAGTTCAGCTACGGCGTCGACGCCAACCCCGCCGTCCGGATCGTGGTGGCGGGGGTGTCGATCGTGGTCATCGTGGCCGCGGTCTACATCTCCAAGCGCCGGGGCGTGGCCATGGGCGGCGCCGACGACATGGACGGCGCGGGCGGCGACGGCGGGCAGCAGCGGGAGGAGAGCGGCTCCACGGTGGCCGCCTGACCCCGCGTCCGACGCCACGACCGCGGTGTGACATCTGTCACGCCGTCAGCCGTACGGCGGGTGGCCGGATCTGCCGGCCGCCCGCCCGTACGGGGAGGCGGCAGCCCTGCGGACCGGCACCGTACCGGCTCTTGATACGAATGGCTTGAATATCGGACGAATGATGGCAAAATCGTCTGATGATTCGCGGTCGTCACCCCCTTCCCGTGTAAGTTCCGGGGCCGTGAGGCCACGGAAGGGACCCAACCGGTGAAGGTGAACCACAGGCTCGGGGCCGCGCTGTCCTGTGCGGGCGCGCTGCTGGCGCTGTCGTCGCTGTCGGCGTGTTCGAGCGACGACACGGGAAAGAAGACGGACGCCTGGGCGAAGGGCGTCTGCGACCAGACCGCGGCTCAGACCAAGAAGATCAACGACGCGAACACCGCGCTGACCAAGGTCGACAGCGGCGGCCGGCCCGCGGACGTGCAGTCCGCCGACGCGGCCGCCTTCCAGCAGATCGCCGACGCCTACAAGGCGCTGTCCGGCATCTTCAGCAAGGCGGGCGCCGCGCCCGGCGACGGGGGCGACCAGTTCCAGCAGAAGGCGGTGTCGTCCTTCACCACCCTGTCCGCGCAGTACGCGGGCCTGAAGAAGCAGGTCGACGCGCTGGACACCACCGACCAGAACAAGTTCGCCAGCGGACTGCAGGGCGTCTCGGACTCCTTCAAGCAGACCAGCACCGACGGCGAGCAGGCGCTCAGCGCCCTGCGCCAGGGCGACCAGGGCAAGGCGCTGGCCAAACAGCCCGGCTGCCAGAGCGTGTCCGGCTCCGCGTCCCCCACCAGCTCCTAGCCGCCGCAGCCGCACCCCCAAGCCCCGCCGCGGAGCCCCCGCGGCCGCGGGCGTACGCGCGCACGGAGCGCCGGGCGTCGGCGCTTCCGCGACAATGGCCGGTGTGAAGACGCCTCGCCTCCCCGCCCCCGACAGCGCGCCCGCCCTGCGTGACGACCTGCGTGCCGCGGCCTTCACGGCCGACGGCTGCCTCGACCTGCTCGGCGCCGTCGCCTACGCGGCGCTGTCCCGCGCCGAAACGGTGCCCGCGCTGCGCGCCACCCGTGGCGACGGCCCGCTGGAGACGCTGGTCAGGCTCTTCCTGCTGCAGCGCCCCGTCCCCTACGCGGCAGCCCGCGCCGCGCTCCCCGGGCTCGACGGCTACACGGCGGACGGCTGGCTGCTGCGCGACGGCGACGAGGTACGCGCCACCGTCGACGTACGCCCCTACGCCGGGGACGGCGGCGCCGACTGGTGGATCGTGTCCGACCTGGGCTGCGCGGTCGGCGGCGCCGGCGGCATCGGCGGCGCGCCCGGCGTGGACCGCGCCGACCTGGTGCTCGGCGTCGGCGGCGCGTCCACGACGCTGGCCGGGCTGACCGTACGCGAACCGGTCGGCAGCGCCCTCGACCTGGGCACCGGCTCCGGCGTCCAGGCGCTGCACGCCGCCCGGCACGCGACCCGGGTCACGGCCACCGACGTCAACCCGCGCGCCCTGCACTTCGCCCGGCTGACCCTCGCGCTGTCCGGCGCGCACGAGCCCGACCTGCGGCGCGGCAGCCTGTTCGAGCCGGTCGGCGACGAGCGCTACGACCTGATCGTGTCCAACCCGCCCTTCGTCATCTCGCCCGGCAGCCGGTTCACCTACCGGGACGGCGGTATGGGCGGCGACGACCTGTGCCGCACCCTGGTCCAGCAGGCCGCCGACCACCTCAACGACGGCGGCTGGTGCCAGCTGCTCGCCAACTGGCAGCACACCGACGGCCAGGACTGGCGCGAACGCCTCAGCAGCTGGGTGCCGCGCGGCTGCGACGCCTGGATCGTGCAGCGCGAGGTGCAGGACGTCGCCCAGTACGCCGAACTGTGGCTGCGCGACGGCGGCGACCACCACGGCGACCCGGCGGCCTACGCCGCCCGTTACGACGCCTGGCTCGACGACTTCGAGCGGGCCAAGGTCAGCGGGGTCGGCTTCGGCTGGATCACCTTGCGCAAGACGGGCGCCGAGGTGCCGGTGATCACCGCGGAGGAGTGGCCGCACCCGGTGGAGCAGCCGCTCGGCCCGCACATTGCCGCGTGGTTCGCCCGGCAGGACTTCCTGCGCCGCCACGACGACGCCGACCTGCTCGACGCCCGCTTCACGCTCGCCGACGAGGTGGTGCAGGAGCAGGTCGGGCTGCCCGGAGCCGAGGACCCGGAGCACGTGGTGCTGCGCTCGGCCCGCGGCATGCGCAGGGCCACCAAGGTCGACACCGTCGGGGCCGGCTTCGCCGGGGTCTGCGACGGTACGCTGCCGGCCGGCCGGATCGTGGACGCCATCGCCCAACTGCTCGGCGAGGACCCGGTGGTGCTGCGCGACCGTACGCCCGGCTCCATCCGGATGCTGGTCGAGCAGGGCTTCCTCGACCCCGTGACCGAGCCCATGGCCGGCCCCGGCACCGGAGCCGTGACCGGGGACGTCGACCCGCGGCTGTGATGCTCAGCACGGCCGTGACCTCAGTCCGCCCGTGCCGCCCGGCGGGGACTCAGCGCAGGTTCCGCAGCACCGCCCACGCCACCAGCACCGCCCCGACCGCGTACGACGCCCGTGCGCCCAGCACCGGACGCCAGCGCCGCCCGCGCAGCCCCGCCACGGCCCAGCGCCCGGCGACCGCGAGCAGGAAGGGCGTGCAGAGCAGCAGCAGCGCGTTGTCGTGGAAGGCCCGCACCGGGTCGGCGTGCAGCAGGTCGTACGCCATACGAGTGGCACCGCAGATGGGGCACAGCAGTCCGGTGGCCCAGTTGAAGGGACAGCGCGGCAGCCAGTGGCCCGGCTGGTGCGGGTCGGTGCCGTACAGATACAGCGACCCGGCCAGGGCCGCGGCCAGCGCGCCCAGCGGCGCGGCGGCCGGGTGCGCCGCGAGGCGCCGCAGCGACCTGGAGCCGCCGGCCCCACCGGCACCCGCGGTCGTCATCTGCGGGTCACGCGCTCAGGCTGCGGGCGTAGTTGACCTGCTGGGTGATCGCATAGATGTCCTGCGGGCCGCGCACCGGGATCAGCACGGCGTGGTATTTGCCGCCGCTGTTGACCGTCACCTGGGCGAAACCGGTCGTCACGTCGTCCTTGATCAGCAGGAAGAGCAGCCCGAGCAGGCAGGCCAGCGCGAAGACGACGGCCAGCACGATCGCGTAGGTCGGCGTCTTGGACTCCGTCCGCGACATGTCCGACACCGTCCACACCGCGCCGCGCAGCGGCAGCAGCCCGGCCGGGGTCATGATGCCGGTCTCGGTCACCGCGATGTCGCCGATGGTCAGCAGCGTCGCGCCGGGGCCGTACTGCTGCGATCCGCCGCCGTGCTGCCAGCCCTGCCCCTGGGCCACCGGCTCGGGACCCCGCAGCGGGACGCCGTAGCCGGGCATCGCCGGCAGCGTCGGCTGATACGCCGGCGGCGCGGGCTTGCGGGCCTGCGGATCCTGCGGCGCGCTGCTGCCGTAGAGGTGGTGGTCCCCGTACGGATTCTGGTCGGACATCCGATCCCCCTGCGCTACGTCTGCCGGCGACGCGAACGGGCGGCGCGGCTGGTTGCTCCCGACCATCCTTGCAGTCCCCGCCCGCCGCGTCGCGCTCCCCGTCGTATCCGGCCGCGGTTCACCCCCCGGCGGGTACCGGGCGTCGCACCGAACATCTGACATGACCCGTCCATGCGGCAGACAGGCCGCTTGTCGGGTTACCGTTCGGATGGCGTTGTTGACTTTTCCCGTTTGACACAGGACCGGGAGGTACGGTCACACTCCGCAGCGTCACCCCTTCGAACCGGAGAGAAGAGCGAAGTTGTCCCCGACCCGCGAGACCGCACCGGCCGGCCGCCGACTCGTCATTGTCGAGTCGCCCGCCAAGGCGAAGACGATCAAGGGCTATCTCGGTCCTGGATACGTCGTCGAGGCCAGCGTCGGGCACATCCGCGACCTCCCCAACGGGGCCGCCGAAGTGCCGGCGGAGTACAAGGGCCAGCCGTGGGCACGGCTCGGCGTCAATGTGGACAGCGACTTCCAGCCGATCTACGTCGTCAACGCGGATAAGAAGGCACAGGTCAAGAAGCTCAAGGAGCTTCTCAAGGACTCCGACGAACTATTCCTGGCCACCGATGAGGACCGCGAGGGCGAGGCGATCGCCTGGCATTTGCAGGAAATCCTCAAGCCCAAGGTCCCGGTGCACCGGATGGTCTTCCACGAGATCACCAAGGACGCCATCCAGGAAGCCGTCCGCAATCCGCGGGAACTGAACCAGCGGCTCGTCGACGCCCAGGAGACCCGCAGAATCCTCGACCGGCTCTACGGCTACGAGGTCTCCCCCGTGCTGTGGAAGAAGGTCATGCCGCGGCTGTCGGCCGGCCGCGTCCAGTCGGTGGCCACCCGGCTCGTCGTCGAGCGGGAACGCGAGCGCATGGCCTTCCGCTCCGCCGAATACTGGGACCTGACCGGCGTCTTCGACACCGGCCGCAGCGGTGACGCCACCGACCCCTCCACGCTCAACGCCCGGCTCGTCTCCGTCGACGGCCGCCGCGTCGCCCAGGGCCGCGACTTCGACGCCGCCACCGGCGCGCTCAAGGGCGGCGCCACCGTCCTGCAGCTCGACGAGGCCGCCGCCCGCGCCCTGGCCGCGGCGCTCGCCGACACGCGGTTCTCGGTCCGCAGCGTCGAGTCCAAGCCGTACCGCCGCTCGCCCTACGCGCCCTTCCGCACCACCACCCTCCAGCAGGAGGCGTCGCGCAAGCTCGGCTTCGGCGCGAAGGCCACCATGCAGGTCGCCCAGAAGCTGTACGAGAACGGCTTCATCACCTACATGCGTACCGACTCCACGACGCTCTCCGAGACCGCGATCCGCGCCGCCCGCGCCCAGGTCACGCAGCTCTACGGCGCCGACTACCTGCCGGACAAGCCCCGCGTCCACACCGGCAAGGTCAAGAACGCGCAGGAGGCGCACGAGGCGATCCGCCCCTCAGGCGACCGCTTCCGCACCCCCGCGGAGACCGGCCTGACCGGCGACCAGTTCCGGCTCTACGAGCTGATCTGGATGCGGACCGTCGCCTCCCAGATGAAGGACGCGGTCGGCCAGTCCGTCACCGTCAAGGTCGGCGGCACCTCCGCGGACGGCAGGGACGCCGAATTCAGCGCGTCCGGCAAGATCATCACCTTCCACGGCTTCCTCAAGGCCTACGTCGAGGGCGCCGACGACCCCAACGCCGAACTCGACGACCGCGAGCGCCGGCTGCCGCAGGTCGCCGAGGGCGACCCGCTCACCGCCGAGCAGATCACCGCCGACGGCCACTCCACCAAGCCGCCCGCCCGCTACACCGAGGCGTCGCTGGTCAAGGAGCTGGAAGAGCGCGAGATCGGCCGCCCGTCGACCTACGCCACCATCCTGGGCACGATCCTGGACCGCGGCTACGTCTTCAAGAAGGGCACCGCGCTCGTCCCCACCTTCCTGTCCTTCGCCGTGGTCAACCTGCTGGAGAAGCACTTCGGCTGGCTCGTCGACTACGACTTCACCGCCTCCATGGAGGACGACCTCGACCGCATCGCCCGCGGCGAGGCCCAGTCCGTGCCGTGGCTGCGCCGCTTCTACTTCGGCGCCGACGACCCGGGCGCGGCCGCGGCCTCGCCGGGCAGCGACGGCGACCACCTCGGCGGCCTCAAGGAACTCGTCGAGGACCTCGGCGCCATCGACGCCCGGGAGATCTCCTCCTTCCCGGTCGGCGACGGCATCGTGCTGCGGGTCGGCCGCTACGGCCCCTACGTCGAGAAGGGCGAACGCGGCGAGGAGGACCACCGCCGCTCCGACGTCCCCGACGACCTGCCGCCCGACGAGCTCGACGTCGAATACGCCGAGGAGCTCTTCGCCCGCCCCAGCGGCGACTTCGAGCTCGGCACCGACCCGGCAAGCGGCCGCCCGATCGTCGCCAAGGACGGGCGCTACGGCCCCTACGTCACCGAGATCCTGCCCGAGGACACCCCGAAGACCGGCAAGAACGCGATCAAGCCGCGGACCGCCTCGCTCTTCAAGTCGATGACCCTCGACACGGTCACCCTGGAGGACGCGCTCCGGCTGATGTCGCTGCCGCGCGTCGTCGGGACCGACGCGGAGGGTGTCGAGATCACCGCGCAGAACGGCCGCTACGGGCCGTATCTGAAGAAGGGCACGGACTCGCGCTCGCTGGAGACCGAGGACCAGCTCTTCACCATCACCCTCGACGAGGCGCTGGCCATCTACGCGCAGCCCAAGCAGCGCGGGCGCGCGGCGGCCAAGCCCCCGCTGAAGGAACTCGGCACCGACCCGGTCAGCGAGCGGCCCGTCGTCGTCAAGGACGGCCGCTTCGGTCCCTACGTGACCGACGGCGAGACCAACGCGACACTCCGCCGCGACGACGAGGTCGAGTCGATCACCCCGGAGCGCGGCTACGAACTCCTCGCGGAGAAGCGGGCGAAGGGGCCGGCCAAGAAGAAGGCTGCGCCGGCGAAGAAGGCCGCGGCGAAGAAGGCCCCCGCCAAGAAGGCGGCGCCCGCGAAGAAGGCGGCTTCGGCCGCGAAGAAGACGACGGCGAAGAAGTCCGCCCCGTCCGCGGACTAGCCCGCCCCCTCCCCGGGCGCCCGGGGTCCGCGGTTCCCCTGCGACAGGGGTGCGCCGATTCCGCCGGCCGCGGTGGTTGTGCGCGGTTCCCTTGCGCGGGGGGTGCCTGATGGGGTCGCGGGGAACGGCGCGCTCTGCCACCCGCCGGCGGGTGGTCCGGCTTCGACAGCAACAGCCCCTTCGGGTCGGTGGCGGCCCGCGCCATCGTGGTGGGCTGGTCGCGCAGTTCTTCGCGCCCCTGGTGGGCTGCCCTCTTCGGCGGGGTGGTGCCCGATTGGCGGCGCGGGGAACTGCGCGCTCAGCCCTCCACCGGCGGGTGGTCCGGCTTCGACAGCAACAGCCCCCTCTGGTCGGTGGTGGCCACCGCCTGGCGGGGAGGCGCGGCCGCCGGGGGGAAGCGCAGCCCGGAGGGGGTGGGATGTGGCAGCGGAGTGGGCCCGGATGGGCGATAGGCTGTTGGGATGACGCGATCCGAGCAGCCACCGCAGCCCGCTGACGTCACGCCCGCCTTCGCGGGCGACTTGGCGGCGGATTCACGGGACCGCGCGGTGGGCGCCCTGCTGAAGATCCCGGCGTTGCGGAAGCTGTGGAACGCCCAGCTCACCGGAGCGGTCGCGGACCGCCTCGGCCTGCTGGTGCTGCTCCTGCTGACGGTGCAGGCCACGGCCGCCGCGCACGCCTTCGGCGGTGGCTACCGCGGAGTGGCGCTGGCGACGGCCGCGGTGTTCGCGGCCCGCCTCGTGGCGACGGTGCTGTTCGGCGCGGTCCTGCTCGGCCCGCTGTCCGCGGCGACCGCGGAGAGCGGACCGCTGGACCGCCGCTGGACCATGATGGGCGCCGACGGCGTACGCCTGGCGCTGTTCATCGTCGCGCCGCTGTGGATCACCTGGTCGCGGGACTCCGCGCACCTGTGGCTGCTGGGCACCGCCTTCGTCGCCGGGATCGCCGAGCGGCTGTGGGCCGTCGCCAAGGACGGCGCCGCGCCCGGACTGCTGCCGGCTCCGGGGGACACCTCGGTACGGCCCGCGCGCGACAACCTGGCCACGCTGCACCGGCTCGACCTGCGGACGAGCTTCGTCGCACTGCCGCTGGCCGCCGCCGCGATGGTGGTCGTCACGCTGATCAACACGCTGCTGGCGACCGGCGTCAACTGGTTCGACCTGCACCAGGTCGCGCTGTCCTCCTACGTCGCCGCCGGCCTGTTCTCGTCCTCGATCGCGGTGCTCTCCGCTCTCGAACTCCCGTCGGGCACCCCGGCCAGGCCGCGCTCACCGCTCGAAGGGCTGCGGCTGCCCAAGGGGCCCGCGGGCGCGGAGAACGGCAGGACCGGCACGCTGCCGCTGCTGGTGCTGTCCACCGCCGCGGTCGCCGGCGCCATCGCCGCGGCGGTCGCCGTGGCGGTCCTGCACGCGGCGGCACTGGGCTTCGGACCGACCGGATTCGGCCTGCTCGTCCTCGCGCTGACCGCGGGCACCGTGGTCGGCATCCGGGTGGCTCCCCGTACGCTGCCCGGGTTGTCCAGGCGACGCCTGCTGGCGCTGGCGATCGGCGTCACGGGCGTGGCGCTGCTGCTCACCGGCCTGGTCCCCGACCCGACCACCGTGCTGCTGCTGGCGCTGCTGGCCGGCCTCGCCGGCGGCGTCAGCGCCAACGCCGGGCACCTGCTCGTCGAGCAGGAAGCCGAGGAGACCCAGCGGGCCAGGACCGCGGAGCACCTGCGGGCCGTGGCGGGGGCCGCGCTCGGCGTCGCCGCGATCTGCGCTCCGCTGCTGGCCGCCGCCATCGGCCCGCACCGCATCGACAACGGCCGCTTCACCTTCGACCACGCCGGCGCCGCCTACACCCTGATGCTGGTCGGCGCGCTGCTGCTGCCCATCGCCGCACTCGTGCTCGGCAAGACCGACGACCGCAGCGGCGTACCGCTGCGCCGCGACCTGCGCGAGGCGCTGCGCGGCGCGGAACCGGCCGCCGCGCCCGCCCCCACCGGCTTCTTCATCGCCGTCGAAGGCGGCGACGGGGCCGGCAAGTCCACCCAGGTCGAAGCGCTCGCGAGCTGGATCCGCGCCAAGGGCCACGAAGTCGTCGTCACCCGCGAGCCCGGCGCCACCGCCGTCGGCAAGCGGCTGCGGTCGATCCTGCTCGACGTGTCGTCCGGCGGTATCTCGCCCCGCACCGAAGCGCTGCTCTACGCCGCCGACCGCGCCGAGCACATCGACACGGTCGTCCGGCCGGCGCTGGCCCGCGGCGCCGTGGTCATCTCCGACCGCTACATCGACTCGGCCGTCGCCTACCAGGGCGCCGGGCGCGACCTGGCGCCGACCGAGATCGCCCGCATCAACCGCTGGGCCACCGACGGGCTCGTCGCCCACCTGACCGTGCTGCTCGACGTGTCGCCCGAGACGGCCAGGGAGCGCTTCACCGAGGCGCCCGACCGGCTCGAATCCGAACCGCCGGAATTCCACCAGCGGGTGCGCGCCGGCTTCCTCACCCTCGCCGCCGCCGACCCCGCCCGCTACCTCGTCATCGACGCCAGCCAGGACCCGGACGCCGTCACCAGGGTGATACGCCACCGGCTCGACGAGGTCCTCCCGCTGTCGGAGCAGGAGATCGAGGCCCGCGCCGAGGCCGAGCGCAAGGCCGTGGAAGAGGCGGCGCGGCTCGCCGCCGAGGAAGCCGCCCGCAAGGCGGAGGCCGAGCGCGCGGAGCGCGAGCGGCAGGCGCAACTGGAGAAGCTGCACCGCGAGGAGGAGGAACGGCGGGTCGCCGCGGAGGAGGCCGCCCGGCAGGAGATCGCCGAGCGCAAGGCCGCGCAGGAGGCGGAGGTTGAGCGCCGCCGCCAGGAGGAGGCCGACCGGCTCGCCGCCGAGGAGGCCGCGCGGGTCGCGGCGGAGACCGCTGCCAGGGAGGCCGAGCAGGCCAGGCTGCGGCGGCTCGCCGAGGAGCAGGCCAGGCTGCGCTCCGAGGCGGAGGCGCGGCGGCTGGAGAAGCAGCGCAAGGCGGAGGAGGCGCTCCTCCGCGCGGAGGCGGCGCGGGCCGCTGCCGCGGATTCGGCCGGTCCGGACGAGGAGAAGCGCCAGACGGACGAGACGACCGTCGTGACGCCGGTGGTACCCGAGGACGAGCCGTCCTCGGACTCCTCCGAGACCACGACGGTGCTGCCGCCGGTCGTACCGGAGCGGGAGCCGGATTCCTCGGAGGGTGACAGCTCCGAGGGCGGGTCGTCCGAGGGCGGGTCCTCCGACAACCGGTCGTCCGACAGCGGGTCGTCCGAGCGCCGGACATCAGGCCCGGACTCCGCTTCCGACGAGACGGCGGTCCTGCCGGCGGTCCAGGCGGAGCCCGCCTCCGACGACGAGACGGCCGTGCTGCCGCCGGTGCCGGGTACGGCCACTGACGCCGACCCGGCGGACCGGGTGCCGCCGTGGCTCTTCCGGCCCGAGTCGGGCGAGACCGAGCGGACGCGGGAGCTTCCCGCGGTCCACTCCCCGGCGCCCAAGCCGCGGCCGCGGCCGGACTGGGCGGAGGAGACGCCGCTCGACGATCTGCCGACGCTTGCGGACGAGCTTCTGGGACGGCACGACGAGGACGACCCCCGCCGCCGCCCCTGACCCGAGGGGGGTCCGCCCCCTCCCCCCCCGCCCGCGCAGTTCCCCGCGCCCCTGGGGTCCTGCCTCTTGCGGTGCGGTGCCTGCCTGCGGGCGCGTTGTGGCTGGTCGCGCAGTTCCCCGCGCCCCTGGGTGATTGGCCCCTTGCGCTGGGCTTTTCGCTGCGGCGCCTTCGTGGTTGCGCGCGCAGTTCCTCGCGCCCCTTTTGGCTTGCCCTCTGCGGAGGAGGGTGACCTCTCGGGGGCGCGGGGAACTGCGCGACCAGCCACGACGGTGGTACGGGTTGCGTGCCAGCGCAAGCGGCAACTTCCGAGGGGCGCGGGGAACTGCGCGCGCAACCACCGTCGGCGTGGACGTGCCGTGCCACCGCAAGTGGCACCCACCCGGGGGCGCGGGGAACTGCGCGACCAGCCACGATGGTGGTGAGGGCTGTGTGCCAGCGCAAGTGGCAACCCCCCCAGGGCGCGGGGGAACTGGGCGCGCAACCAAGCCCCCGGTGGAGGCACCGTGCCACCGCAGGTGGCAATCCCCGGGTGCCGGGAACCCCCGGAAAGTGACCGCCCCGTCAGGGGCCCGGCAGCCGGGGCCGGGCTGAGGGCGGGAGAATGCGCGGGTGCGGTATTTGGTGTTGGGCGTTACCGAGGTGCAGGGTCCGGGCGGGACGCCCGTGGCCCTGGGCGGGGGACGGGTGCGGGCACTCGTCGCCGCGCTGTCCGTCGACGCCGGCCGACCCGTACCCGCCGAGACGCTGATCGCCCAGGTGTGGGCGGGGGACCCGCCCGCCGACGCTGCAGGCGCGCTGCAGGCGCTGGTGGCCCGGGTGCGCCGGGCGCTGGGCCGGGAGGCCGTGGCGTCGGAGCCGGGGGGCTACCGTCTGGCGGCGGGGCGCGACGCCGTGGACATGCACGAGTTCGAGCGGCTGGTCCAGGAGGGCGACGCGGCGCTGGCCGGCGGAGACCCGCAGAAGGCCGCAGGGGTGCTGGCAAGCGCTCTGGCGCTGTGGCGCGGCCCGGCGCTGGCGGATCTGCCGGACCGCGCGGCGGCCGCGGCCCGGCCGGAGGCGTTGCACCGTACGGCGCGGCGGCTGCGCATCGAGGCGGATCTGGCGCTGGGCAGGGCCGCCGACGTGCTGCCGGCGCTGCGGGAGGCGGTGGCGGCGCATCCGCTGGACGAGGCGTTCAGGGCGCAGCTGATCAGGGCGTTGCGCGCGGCGGGGCAGACCGCGGACGCGGTGGTGGCGTACGAGGAGACCAGGGCGGCGCTGGCGGAGGCGCTGGGCGCGGACCCCGGCCCGGAGCTGCGGGCCCTGCACGCGGACCTGCTGCGGCAGCCCGCGCCGCGCCCCGCGGCCCCGGCGGCCGGGAACCTGCGGGCCAGGCTGACCAGCTTCGTGGGCCGGGAGGCGGATCTGCGGGACATCCGTCAGGACGTCGCGGAGGCCCGCCTGGTGACCTTGACGGGGCCGGGCGGGTCCGGGAAGACCCGGCTGGCCCAGGAGGCCGCTGAGGCGGCCGCAGGCGGCTTTCCCGACGGTGTGTGGCTCGCCGAGCTGGCCCCGCTGGACGACCCGGCGGCGATCCCGCACGCAGTGCTCAGCGCGCTGGGCCGGCGCGAGGCCCAGGTGCTGGCGCCGGGCCTGCTGCGGAGCGAGTCGTATGCGGACGATCCGGTGGAGCGGCTGGTCGAATACTGCGGGCGGCGCCGGCTGCTGCTGGTGCTCGACAACTGCGAGCACGTGATCGTCGGCGCGGCCGTGCTGACCGCCGAGCTGCTCGCCGCGTGCCCGGGGGTGACGGTGCTGGCCACCAGCAGGGAGCCGCTGGGCGTGCCGGGCGAGGTGGTGCGGCCGGTGGAGCCGTTGCCGCCGCCGACGGCGTATCGGCTGTTCGCCGAGCGGGCGGCGGCGGTCCGGCCGGGCGCGGCGCCCTACGGGGACGCCGATGGCGGGCCCGACGCGGTGGCGGTGCGGGAGATCTGCCGGCGGCTCGACGGGCTGCCGTTGGCGATCGAGCTGGCCGCGGCCCGGTTGCGCGCGCTGTCACCCCGGCAGATCGCCGACCGCCTCGACGACCGGTTCCGGCTGCTGACCAGCGGCAGCCGTACGGTCCTGCCGCGGCAGCAGACCCTGCGCGCGGTGGTGGACTGGAGCTGGGACCTGCTGACCGGGCCGGAGCGTACGGCGCTGTGCGCGCTGAGCGTCTTCGCCGGGGGCTGCACCCTGGCGGCGGCGGAGGCGGTGTGCGGCCCCGACGCGCTGGAGACGGTCGCGCAACTGGTCGACAAGTCCCTGGTGGTGGCCGACCTGCTGCCGGCGCCCGCGGGGCAGGACGGACCGCAGGCGCGCTACCGGCTGCTGGAGACCATCCACGAATACGCCGCCGAGCGGGCCGCCGCCCGGCCTGCGGACCTGGCGCGGGCCGCGCGCCGCCACACCGTCCACTACCGCGACCTGGCACGGACCGCGGATCCGGAGCTGCGCGGCACGGACCAGTTGCGCTGGCTGGAGGTGCTGGAGACCGAACTGGACAACGTGCGGGCGGCGTTGCAGCGCACGATCGAGGCGGGCGAGGAGCCCGACGCGCTGGCCATCGTGCTGGCGATGGGCTGGTTCTGGTGGCTGCGCAACTACCGGGACGAGGCGAACGGCTGGCTGGAGCGGGTGGTCGCGATGGGCGGTGATCCGCTGCCGCACCCGGCCGACCCGCTGTACTGGCCGCGCGTCGACGCCAGGATGCTGCTGTTCTTCGTCAAGAGCGACCACGCGGCGGAGGAGCAGCTGTCGACACCGGAGTCGGTCGCGACGGCGGAGGCGCTGGCGAAGGTGTACGGGGAAGGCGGTCCTGCGGCCGCGCGTTTTCCCGGGCTGCTGTGGCCCTTCACCGCGTATCTGCTCGGCGGCCCGATGGAGATCCGCCGTCACACCGAGGTGGTGGTGGCCAACTGCCGCGCCTACGGCGGTGACTGGGAGCTGGCGGTGGCGCTGATGTTCCGCACCCATGTGGCGGTGGACTCGCCCGGCGGGCTCGCCTACGCCGAGGAGACCCGGGCCGAGCTGGAGACGCTGACCGAACGGCTCGGCGACCGCTGGGTCCGATCCCAGGTGCACAGCGCAGGCGGTGAGATCGCGATGGCACGCGGCGACTACGCGGCGGCGCGCGCGGACCTGGAGGCGGCGCACCGGCTGGGCCGGGAGCTGGGGGCGATCGCCGAGGCCGCCTTCCTGGTGGCGCGGCTGAGCGAGGTGGCCTACCGGGCCGGCGACGACGAGACCGCCGGCCGGCTGCTGGCCCGCGCCGACGAGGAGGCCGAGCGCTACTCGGTGTGGGACGCCCGCACGTATGTCCGCTACCTGCAGGCCACGTTACTGCTGCGGCACGGGGAGGTGCGGCGGGCGCGGCAGGTGTGGGAGCTCGCGGCGAGGCACATCTCGGACGGCTCGCCGCCGCCGATGTTCCGCGCGGTGCTCGGCGGCCTGGCGGCCCGGATCGCGGTGGCCGAGGGCGACCCGCGCTCGGCGCTGACGGTGGTGGACGAGGCGATGCGGGCGGCGCTGGCCGAGGGGTGCACCGAGCAGATCCTCGGCGCGCTGCTGGACGTGGCGGCCGAGGTGCTGACGGCGCTCGGCGACTCCAGGACCGCCGTGGTGCTGCTGGCCGCCTCGGACGCCGTACGGGGGCCGGCGCCGCGCAGCGTGCCCGAGCAGGAGGCGGCCGACGCGGTGGTCGCACGGGCGGCCACCGCGTTGACCGCGGCGGAGATCGCCGGGGTCCGCGGGCGTGGCGCGGACCTGGGCAGGGATCAGGCCGCGGCGCTGGTCGCGGTGCTGGCCGGCGGCAGCGCCGCCAACGCCGTCAGCGGCGCGGAGACCGGGCGGGAATAGCGGGTCACCGGCCGGGTCTTGTGTCATTGAGGCTTCAAGGAATACTGAGGCCCGGGACCGAGCCCGCCCCGCCCACCGGAAGTGAGAAGAGCCGTGAAGGTCGAGATCTACAGCGACATCGCCTGCCCGTGGTGCTACGTCGGGAAGACCCGGTTCGAGCGCGCGCTGGCGGCCTTCCCCAAGGGCTCCTCCGTCGAGGTCGTCTACCGGCCCTTCCAGCTCGACCCGTCCGCCCCGCAGCAGGCGCGCCCGCACCGCGAGGTGCTCGCGGCGAAGTTCGGGCCGCAGGCCGCGGCGATGGACGAGCGGATCGCCGCGCTCGGCGCCGAGGAGGGCATCAGCTTCGACTTCGACACGGTCCTGGAGAACAACTCCCTGCTCGCCCACCGCCTGCTGCGCTTCGCCCTGGACGAGTACGGCCCCGAGGCGCAGGTCCGGCTCAAGGGCCGGCTGATGACCGCGCACTTCGGCGAGGGCATGGACATCGGGGACCAGGAGCAGCTGACCGAGGCGGCCGTCACGGTGGGCCTGGACCGGGACGCCGTCACGGCGTTCCTGAGCGGCGACGCGCTGCACGACGAGGTGGTCGGCGAGATCGACGAGGCCAGGCAGCTCGGCATCACCGCGGTGCCGACCTTCGTCTTCGAGGGCCAGTGGGCGGTGCAGGGCGGCCAGGAGACCTCGACCTTCCTGCGCGTGCTGGAACAGGTCGCCAAGGACACCGCCGCCGCCGCGTCCGCGGCGGCGGACACCGCCACCGACGCCGGTGCGTGCGCCGACGGCGTGTGCGAGGTGCCCGCGGCCGGCGGCAAGGCCGCGGCGGGCTGAGGCGGCCCGCCCACCAGGTCTATACGGCGGCCGGCGCTGCTAGCAGCTGATCTCCGCGTCCGCCCAGTCCGCCAGACCCGTGAGGCCGAGTGCGTCGCCGCGCTTACCGTCGCCGGACTCGGCGGTGACGACCAGGCGCACGGTCGTGTAGCCGCCCAGCCGGACGTGCACCGGGACCGCGGGGTCGCCGCTGCTGACCACACCTGAGGTCCACAGGCGGGTGGAGTCGCCGTAGACGGAGAAACGCACGGTGGTGCGCGCCAGCCGGGTCAGGTCGTCGAGACCCGCCCTGGCGTCGTAGGAGACGCAGGCCCGGTTGAGGTCGATGGTCACCTTCGAGGGTGCGTGCACGGTGATGCCGTGGGCGTACGCCGTGCCGCCGATCCGCAGGCCCCAGCGGTCCCACCACCAGCTCTCGCTCGAAGTGGCCAGCCGCATGGTGGGCTTGGTCGGCGCGCCGAAGCCGCTCACGCCCAGCGAGTTGACCCGGTACACCGTCGGCGGCGCGGGGGGTGCGGGCGGCGCCAGGGTCGGCGGCGCGGTGGCGGTGGCAGGGCTGGGCTTGGAGACCGGCTCGTGTGTCGGCTCCGGCGTCGCACTCGGGGGCGTCGGCGCCTCGGTGGTCGGCTCAGCCGCCGCCAGCTCCGGTGCGGGCCGGTGGGTGGCCGCGGGCGGCGCGAGCGTCCGGGTGGCGGGCGCGGACTCGGGCTCGGGCCCGGCCGGCGGCCGCGCTCCGTGCGACGGCGGCGGGGCCGCGGGCCTGGTCGCGACCGGGGCGGCCGCCGGCGGCTTGGCCTGGGGCTTCCGCGGCGGCGTGCCATGGCCCGCGGTGAGGGCCAAGGCCGTGGCAGCGGCCGCCGCGATGACCAGGGCCGCCGCGATGCCGGCCTTGACGGGCGCGCCGAGGCCTTCACCGGCGGCAGCCCCGCCCGCCACGCCCGCGCCGCCCGAGCCGGAGCCCGCCGTGGCGGCCGCGGCACCGCCCGCGGCCCCCGCCGCGGCGGCGCCGCCCGCCACGACGGCGGCACCGGCGGCCTTGGTGGCGTAGACGGCGGCGAACCAGCCGATGTACGCGACCGGCAGCAGCCCCTTGAGCGCCGAGTTCAGGTCGGCAAGTTCGAGCGAGGCGGCCGTGCAGCGCTCGCAGCCCTTCAGGTGCCGGTTCAGTTCGCGGTCGGCGCGCATCCGAAGGCCGCCGCGGGCGTGGGCGCCGAGCCGGTCGGCGTAGCGGGCGCACTCGCCCTGCGCGGTGAGCGTGGAGCTGACGTGGGCCTGCAAATAGGCCTGGCGCAGGCCTTCCCTGGCGCGGTGGGCGAGCACGGCGGTGGCGTTGGCGGTCAGGCCGAGCAGCGGGGCGATCGCACTGGGCGACTCCTCCTCCACCGCGGTGTGCCACAGCACCGTCTGCCAGCGCTCGGGCAGCGTGCGGAACGCCTGGATGGCCAGCGACTGCTCGGCCTGCGCCATGGCCCGCACGTCGGCGGCCGGCGCGCTGGTCGCGGCCTGGGCGCCGGAGCCCGCCGCGCTGACGGCGAAGACCGCGAAGTCCTCGACCAGTTGCTCCCGCCGGGCGGTGCTGCCCCAGGTCGCGGCGACCCGCCGGACCGTGGTCAGCAGGTAGGCGCGGACGGCGGACTGCGGGCCGCTGCCGCCACGGATCGCCTGCAGGGTGCGGGCGAAGACCTCGCCGGTCAGGTCCTCCGCGGTGTGCGCGTCACGGCAGCAGGTACGGGCGTAGCGGCGTACGGCCTCGGCGTGGCGACGGTAGATCTCCTCGTACGCGCCGTCCCGTCCTGCCCTGACCTGGTCGACCAGCTCCTCGTCCGACAGCTCGGAGCCCGGCTCGGGGTGCCCGGCGGCCAGCAGGTCGTCGTCGGCGGGCGCGTCCGTCGCGGCGTCCGGCACACCGTCAGGCGCGGGGCCGGGCGACGGCAGCGGGCGTGCCGGATCGACACGCGACGGGTCGGGGCGCAGCCGGCCCGGATGCGCCGTTTCCGGGCGCGGCACCGGGTCGCGCTGGCCTGGCACCCTGCGGGACGGCGGCTCGGCGCCGCCTTCCGGCCCGGCCCCTGCGGCGGGGGCGGCGCCGGACTCCCCGTTTGGCTCATCCACGGGCCAAGCCTGGCACAGCGGAGGGGTCCGACGTCATGGACTTCGGCGGAACCACCCTTCCGTGGAAGGATCGTTCGCCGAATCCATGCGTTCCTCCGGACGGGCCGCGCGCCGCCGGCCGCTCAGTCGTGCGCCACGGGCCGCTCCGAGGGGCGCGAGCGCAGACCTTCGAGCAGGATGTCCAGCAACCTGGCCGAGGCTGCCGCCTGCTGGGCCGCGTCCGGCAGCGACGGCGCCGCCGTGGCGATGACCAGCAGGACGTCGGCGACCGAGACGTCGGCGCGCAACTCGCCCGCCTCCCGCGCCCTTTCCACCAGCTGGCCGACGACGTCGAGCAGCGTGCGCACCCCCTCCTGGTCCTCGACCCTGGCGCCGCGGCTGCCGCCCGCCCCGGCCTCGGTGAGGGCGTCGCGGCCGCTGTGGTCGCCGGAGCCCGGACGGGCGCCCTCCGCGGCCTCGGCGAACCTGCCGCGCTGCTGCGGCACCCGGTTCCCTCCGCCTGCCCCCTCCGCGTCGTGCGGCGCGCTGCCCTGCACTCGCAGCACCTGCGGCGGCAGCAGCCGCCCGGCGCCGGAGGCGACCGAGGTGCGCAGGAAGCGGGCCAGCGCGGACCAGGAGTCGTTCTCCTGGCCCAGCGCGGTGCGCGCCTGTTCGGTCAGCCGCGCGGTCTCCTCCTCGGCGATCCGCCTGACCAGCACGTCCTTGCTGGGGAAGCGCCGGTAGACGGTGCCGACGCCGACCCGGGCGCGCCGCGCCACGTCCTCCATGGGCGCGCCGTAGCCCAGTTCGCCGAAGACCTCGCGAGCGGCCCGCAGGACGTGCTCCAGATTCCGCTGGGCGTCGACCCGCAGCGGTGCCGCCCGGCCGGTCGCCCCGTCGGGACCTGCGGAAGTCGGCCATGTCATGTCTTGAATGTGCATGTATGTATCCCCCCGAACAATTGAATGTCTCCCCCCGGAGACTCCCCGCCCTTATCGAACCTGTGCGCAGGGCCGCGCACTACTACGAGATACGAACATAGTTGAGGCCGCGTCAAGAATGAAGAGGGTGGGATCCCTGGGGCGTGGGCTCTTCGAGAGCGGCAGCCGGACGCGTTTCCCGCCCTGGGGCATTTGCCCGCTGATGGACCGTTACGGGAGCGGGCTACGGGCTCGCGGGGACGCCGATTCCCGTGAATCATGGTGTCCGACCTGTGGACAAACGGCCTCCGACCATTGCGTCATGGAGCAATGACGACGGAGTCGGCGGCCATGGCCAAGGCAAGCACACCGCGCATTCTTGTGGTCGGCGGTGGTTATGTCGGCATGTACACGGCGTTGCAGCTGCAGCGAAAGCTCCATCTGAAACGCGGTGAGGCGGAGATCGTGGTCGTCGAGCCACAGCCGTACATGACCTACCAGCCGTTCCTCCCCGAGGCCGCCGCCGGATCGATCTCCCCGCGGCACGTCGTCGTGCCGCTGCGCCGCGTCCTGGACCGCTGCCGGATCGTCGTCGGCGAGGTGCGCTCGATCGACCACGACAAGCGGGTCGCGAGCGTCGTCACACCCGCCACCGAGGAGGAGGGCGGCGGCGCCACCGAGATCGCGTACGACCAGCTGGTCATCGCCCCCGGCTCGGTCTCCCGGATCCTGCCCGTGCCGGGCCTGGCCGAGCACGGCATCGGCTTCAAGACCGTCGAGGAGGCGATCGGGCTGCGCAACCACGTACTGGAACAGCTCGACATCGCCTCCTCCACCCGCGACGCCGACGTCCGCGAGGCCGCCCTGACCTTCGTCTTCGTCGGCGGCGGATACGCCGGGGTGGAAGCGCTCGGCGAGCTGGAGAACATGGCGCGCTACGCCCTGCGCTACTACCACAACGTCCGGGCCGAGGACATGAAGTGGGTGCTGGTCGAGGCGACCGGCCGGATCCTGCCCGAGGTCGGTGACGAGCTGGGCCGGTACGCGGTCCGCGAGCTGCGCGGGCGCAATGTCGACATCCGGCTGGAGACCCGGCTCGAATCGTGCGAGCACCGCATCGCCGTCCTGTCCGACGGATCCCGGCTGCCGACCAGGACCCTGGTGTGGACCGCGGGCGTCAAGCCGGCACCGCTGCTGGCCGCGACCGGGCTGCCGCAGAACGGCAGCGGACGGCTGGTCGCCGAGGCCACCTTGCGGGTCGCCGGCCGGGACGGCGTCTGGGCGGCCGGCGACGCGGCGGCCGTGCCGGACCTCACCGCCGACGCCGACGGGGCCCTGTGCGCGCCCAACGCCCAGCACGCCGTGCGCCAGGCCAAGGTGCTCGCCGGGAACGTCGTGGCACAGCTGCGCGGCGAACCGCTCACCGAGTACCGGCACAAGCACGTCGGCTCCGTCGCCTCCCTCGGCCTGCACGAGGGCGTGGCCCTGCTCTACGGGCGCGAGTTCAAGGGCTACCCGGCCTGGCTGGTGCACCGCGCCTACCACCTCAGCCGGATGCCGACCGCGAACCGCAAGTCCAAGGTCCTCGCGGAGTGGATCCTTTCCGGGCTGTTCAAGCGGGAGATCGTCTCGCTGGGCTCCCTCGAGCACCCGCGCGCCGAGTTCGCACAGGCGGCGGGAAGCGGCGGTGAGCCCGGCCTGCCACGGCCGTGAGCACCCCCCGGCGCACCGGCCGTGCCCCGGTGCGATTCCCTCGCAGGCCCCCGGTCGGCCACACTGGGCAGGTGACCACCCGTGCGGCAGCACCTGCAAAGAGTGACAAATACGAGGAATCGGACGTTTGAACCTCACGCGTTGGAGCGCCCGGCTCCCCGGAACACAGCGACGCGGTGCCGTCCCGGCGGCCCGCGGCAAGACCGCCGACGCCGCCGCACCGGCCGGCGGCACCCAGGGCGGCGGCACCGCCCCCGCGGACCCGCCAGGGCCGGCGCCCGCATCCGGCAGAGGCCGCAAGGGCCCCCCGCCGCACGCCGGCGACCAGGCACTTTCCGCCATCGGCGGGACGCTGGGCGACCTCGCCGGCGTGCTCAGCCAGCTGCCCGCACTGATCGCGGTCACCCACGGACCCGTCCACCGCGTCAGCTTCGTCAACGACGCCTACGCCGAGGTCTTCGGGCCCCGCACCACCGGCGCCCCCGCCAGCGAGGCCCTGCCGGAACTGGACGAGCTCGGCCTGCTGCCGCTGATG
Source organism: Streptomyces sp. NBC_01198 (assembly GCF_036010485.1). NCBI lineage: Bacteria > Bacillati > Actinomycetota > Actinomycetes > Kitasatosporales > Streptomycetaceae > Streptomyces > Streptomyces sp. NBC_01198. The sequence goes on along the minus strand of NZ_CP108568.1, from coordinate 3,592,103 downwards.
GACCAGGTCCACCGCAGCGGCCGCCCGCGCACCGTCAAAGCCCGCAAGGTCAGCAGGGCCGACGCCGGCACGCTCACCCGTCAGGGCTACTTCACCTTCACCTGCACACCCGTGCACGCCGAGGACCCCGACCCCGCACGCCGCGGCGTCCTGGTCTTCGCCGCCGACGTCACCGACCAGGTCCAGGCCGCGGAAAGGCTCAGGGAGAGCGAGGGCCGCCTCCACGAGACCGCCGTCACCCTCCAGCGCTCGCTGCTGCCGCAGCAGCTGGAACAGCCCGACGACCTCCGGCTCGCCGCCACCTACCAGCCCGGCGGCACCGACGCGGCGGTCGGCGGCGACTGGTACGACGTCATCACCCTCGGCGCCGGCCGCACCGCCCTGGTCATCGGCGACGTCATGGGCCGCGGGGTGCGCGCCGCCGCGATCATGGGCCAGCTGCGTACGGCCGTCCGCGCCTACGCGCGGCTCGACCTGCCCCCGCACGAGGTCATCCAGCTGCTCGACGGGCTCGCCTCGGAAATCGACGCCACCCAGATCGCCACCTGCGTCTACGCCGTCCACGACCCCAGCGAGGGCCGGCTCTCCTACGCCAGCGCCGGCCACCTGCCGATCCTGATCCGCGACCCCGACGGCACCGTGCAGCGCACCGAGGAACCCACCGGGCCGCCGCTGGGCACCGGCGGCTGGACCCACTCCTCCGCCACCGTCCCCTTCGGCCCCGGCTGCACCGCCGTGCTCTACACCGACGGCCTCATCGAGCGCCGCGGCGAGGACATCGAGGAAGGTGTATCCACCCTGATGCGGGCGCTGGCCGGCGCCACCGGCGCGCCCCAGGTCGTCTGCGACCGGCTGATGCGCGCGCTCGGCGTCACCGCTCAGCACGACGACGACGTGGCCGTCCTGGTCATGCAGTATCCCGACCACACGGGACACCCCGACGGCGAGGTCTTCCGCAACGCCTCGCTCGAACTCCTCGGCGGCATCGAAGCGGCGCCGCGCGCCCGCGCGTTCGCCTCCGGCGTGCTGGCCTCCTGGCGCTTCCCGGTCGAACTGCGCGACCTCGGCGTGCTCGCGGCGAGCGAGCTGGTCGCCAACTCCCTCAAGCACGGCACTCCCCCCATGCGGCTGCGCCTCCGGCGCACGGACCGGCGGCTGGTCATCGAGGTCACCGACGGCGACGAGCACCTGCCGCGACGGCGCCGCGCCGAACTCGCCGACGAGGCGGGCCGCGGGATCTCGATCATCGCGACGATCGCCTCTTCCTGGGGATCCCGCCGCACGCCGGGCGGCGGCAAGGCCGTCTGGTGCGAATTCACCCTCCCGGGCTGAGGAGGCAGTGCGGCTCCCCGTCCGCCGGGGGGTGCGCCTCCGCCGGGCGCGGCGGTGGGCGGTTCCCCTTCGGCGGGGGGTGCGCCTCCGCCGGGTGCGGCGGTCTGGCGGTTTCCCTTGCGCAGGGCGGGCGACCCCTTGGGGGCGCGGGGAACTGCGCGCTCAGCCCACCGCTGCCCGGTGGTCCGGGGCGGAGCGGGCTGCTCCTTTGGGGCGGTGGTGTCCCGCGTGCCCGGTGGGGGTTGTTCGCGCCGTTCCTCGCGCCCTTGGAGGCTTGCCCTCTGCGGCAGGGAGCGACCCGCGTCCCGGGGGAGTCAGGCCGCTGGGGTCGGGGTGCGGGTGGGGCGGGGGGACTGGGCCACCACGCGGGTGGTGCGGAGAGGGGCGTCCTGGGACGCCGTCAGGTGGCGGCCCAGGCGCAGGGCGATCAGCGAGACGCCCAGCGAGCAGACCACCAGCAGGACGACGTACACGTCATACGCCCCCGCCGCGGCGATGACGCCGCCGACCGCCGGCCCGACGGCCAGAGCCAGCTGCTTCACCAGCGCGAACGCGGCGTTGTAACGCCCAACCATCCGCTCCGGCGCAAGATCGGCGACCAGCGGCGACACCGTCGGCGCGAGCATCGCCTCACCGAGCCCGAACAGCGCGTACGTCGAGATGATCGCGACCACCGCGACGGCATGGTGCGCGTGCACCAGCCCCGACGCCCCCGCCGCCAGCCAGGCCACCGTCCAGACCAGGCCGACCGCCGCGATGACGCGGCTGCGCCGCCTGCGCTCGACCAGCCGCAGCACCACGAACTGCGCCAGCACGATCGCCGCCGTGTTCGCGGCGAGCGCGACGCCCAGCATCGCCGGCGAGACGTGCGTGACGGTCACCGCGAAGGCGGAAAGCCCCGACTCGAACTGCCCGTAGCAGGCGAAGAACAGCACGAACCCCAGCACGCACAGCGTGACCATCGCGCGGTTCCGCAGCAGCAGCCGCCAGCCGCCGCCCGGCTCATGGGCCGTGACGCTCCCCTCCAGCCTGGCGGTGGCCGGCAGCCGCACCGTGGCGGTCACCGCACCCAGCACCAGGAACATCGCCGCCTCGATCGCGAAGAGCCTGATGAAGGACGACGGGTGCGCGGTGTCCACGATCAGCCCGCCCATAAGACCGCCGACCCCGAGGCCCAGATTGGCCAGGAAGAACTGGGTCGCGAACGCCCGGGAGCGCGTCACGGTGGTGGAGCACCACACGATCATCGTGGCCAGCGCCGGCTGGACGACGGATATCCCCGCGCCCAGCGCCCCGGCCGCGGCGATGACCACCGGCTCGCTGCCGGACAGCCCGAGCCCCAGCGATCCGGACGCGGCGAGCACCGTGCCGGCCACGGCGACCGGTACGGGCCCGCGCCGGTCGATGATCCGCCCGGTGAAGGGCAGCACGAAGAGCGCGGCGATGGCGAACGTCGCCAGCACCACGCCGGCGGTCCCCGCCCCGAGCCCCCGCACCTCGGAGACGTACACGAAGGTGAAGGGCACGGTGAAGCCGTTGCCGAAGGCACTCAAGGCGTTCCCCAGCTGGATTCGGCGCAGCGCTGCGCCCATGGCGGTGTCGTTCACGGCTCTCCCTTCGGGCAGGCGGGACCAGGCAAGCCTTCGGGTTGAAGACTTCACTAGTAAAGTTCGAATCTAAAGAGTACATACGGAAGGGCTTTAGAGCAAAGCGTTACCGTGCGATACTCGGACCATGACCGCAGCCGCAGGTTCCGCCGGTGCGCCCCAGGAGCTCGACCTCGACGCCCAGATCGCCGCCTACCAGCGGGAGTTTCCCGAGGTCGACCCCCAGGTGGAGAAGGTCGTCACCGCGCTGGGCCGGCTCAACCGCCGGATGAACGTCGCCTACGGCCGCCAGCTCGTCGACCTGGGCATCAGCAACGCCGAGTGGGAGGTGCTCAAGGCCCTCGTGGTCGTCGGCCGCCCCTACCGCCTCGGCCCCGGCGACCTCGCCAAGCGCCTCGGCCTCACCCCGGCCGCCATGACCCACCGCATCGACCGGCTGGTGACCGAGGGCCTGGTCACCAGGGAGCGCGACGAGGCCAACCGCGTCCGCGTCATCGTCGAGCTGACCGACGAGGGCCGGGAGAAGTGGCTCCAGACCATGCGGATGGCCGCCGCCTTCGAGGACGAACTGCTCCAGGACCTGAACACCTCGGAGCGCGCCGCCCTCGGCGAGATCCTGATCCGCCTCCTCCGCCGCGTCGAGGACAGCCAGCCGGACGCCGGCGGCCGCCTCTCCGACCTCGACTGACCGGAAGTGACCGTCGGGGGTTGACACCCCCCGAGGGGATGCGTAATGTACTCCGAGTTGTCCGACGTGAGCGCCGACTCCGGTCGGTCCCCGGACAGCCATCCCGCAGGACCATTCGACTGTCGACACTCCGACGGCCACGAGCCGTCGTCTTGTTGTCGTCCCGTCGTGTGCTTTTTCGGAATGCGTGCAGAGTTTCGATCGATCGGGCCGATTTGGCCGGAGCGAACGGAGTCCGCTAAAGTCTCACTCGTCGGAACGGCCCAACGGCCGAAAAGACAAACCCCGCTGACTGGGGATCAGGCGCCGGAAAGGGTCTGATAGAGTCGGGAACACGACGAAGGGAAAGCCCGGAGGGGCCGGTGAAACGGTTCCGATGGTAGCTTCCGTTCCTTGAGAACTCAACAGCGTGCCAAAAGTCAACGCCAGATATGTTGATACCCCGTCGCGTACCCCGCGTTTTTGTGTGGGTGCGTGATGAGGTTCCTTTGAAGAAACACACATAGCGAGGACGCTGTGCACCCGGGGATTATTCCTCCTCGTGGTGCCGCTCTTGCGTGGTGGACCGGGATATCCCGGATGCATTCACGGAGAGTTTGATCCTGGCTCAGGACGAACGCTGGCGGCGTGCTTAACACATGCAAGTCGAACGGTGAAGCCTTTCGGGGTGGATCAGTGGCGAACGGGTGAGTAACACGTGGGCAATCTGCCCTGCACTCTGGGACAAGCCCTGGAAACGGGGTCTAATACCGGATATTACTGTTGCGGGCATCCGTGATGGTGGAAAGCTCCGGCGGTGCAGGATGAGCCCGCGGCCTATCAGCTTGTTGGTGGGGTGATGGCCTACCAAGGCGACGACGGGTAGCCGGCCTGAGAGGGCGACCGGCCACACTGGGACTGAGACACGGCCCAGACTCCTACGGGAGGCAGCAGTGGGGAATATTGCACAATGGGCGAAAGCCTGATGCAGCGACGCCGCGTGAGGGATGACGGCCTTCGGGTTGTAAACCTCTTTCAGCAGGGAAGAAGCGCAAGTGACGGTACCTGCAGAAGAAGCACCGGCTAACTACGTGCCAGCAGCCGCGGTAATACGTAGGGTGCGAGCGTTGTCCGGAATTATTGGGCGTAAAGAGCTCGTAGGCGGCTTGTCGCGTCGGATGTGAAAGCCCGGGGCTTAACTCCGGGTCTGCATTCGATACGGGCAGGCTAGAGTTCGGTAGGGGAGATCGGAATTCCTGGTGTAGCGGTGAAATGCGCAGATATCAGGAGGAACACCGGTGGCGAAGGCGGATCTCTGGGCCGATACTGACGCTGAGGAGCGAAAGCGTGGGGAGCGAACAGGATTAGATACCCTGGTAGTCCACGCCGTAAACGTTGGGAACTAGGTGTGGGCGACATTCCACGTTGTCCGTGCCGCAGCTAACGCATTAAGTTCCCCGCCTGGGGAGTACGGCCGCAAGGCTAAAACTCAAAGGAATTGACGGGGGCCCGCACAAGCGGCGGAGCATGTGGCTTAATTCGACGCAACGCGAAGAACCTTACCAAGGCTTGACATACACCAGAAAACCCTGGAGACAGGGTCCCCCTTGTGGCTGGTGTACAGGTGGTGCATGGCTGTCGTCAGCTCGTGTCGTGAGATGTTGGGTTAAGTCCCGCAACGAGCGCAACCCCTGTCCTGTGTTGCCAGCAGGCCCTTGTGGTGCTGGGGACTCACGGGAGACCGCCGGGGTCAACTCGGAGGAAGGTGGGGACGACGTCAAGTCATCATGCCCCTTATGTCTTGGGCTGCACACGTGCTACAATGGCCGGTACAATGAGCTGCGATACCGTGAGGTGGAGCGAATCTCAAAAAGCCGGTCTCAGTTCGGATTGGGGTCTGCAACTCGACCCCATGAAGTCGGAGTCGCTAGTAATCGCAGATCAGCATTGCTGCGGTGAATACGTTCCCGGGCCTTGTACACACCGCCCGTCACGTCACGAAAGTCGGTAACACCCGAAGCCGGTGGCCCAACCCCTTGTGGGAGGGAGTCGTCGAAGGTGGGACTGGCGATTGGGACGAAGTCGTAACAAGGTAGCCGTACCGGAAGGTGTGGCTGGATCACCTCCTTTCTAAGGAGCACTTCTTACCGCCATTGGTGGTCAGAGGCCGGTTCATCGGCGAGTGTCCGGTGCCGGTTGCTCATGGGTGGAACGTTGACTATTCGGTGGGTTTTTGAGGGAATGCTAGTACTGCTTCGGCGTGGAACGCGATCCTTGAGATGACTTGCCGGGCACGCTGTTGGGTCCTGAGGGAATGAGAGTTCTCCTCAGTGCATGGAAGACCAGTCTCGTAGCGCCGGCCCTGGTTGGGGTGGGTTGCGTGGGGGATGGTTGGTTGTTTGAGAACTGCATAGTGGACGCGAGCATCTGTGGCCAAGTTTTTAAGGGCGCACGGTGGATGCCTTGGCACCAGGAACCGATGAAGGACGTGGGAGGCCGCGATAGGCCCCGGGGAGCTGTCAACCGAGCTGTGATCCGGGGGTGTCCGAATGGGGAAACCCGGCAGTCGTCATGGGCTGTCACCCACTGCTGAACACATAGGCAGTGTGGAGGGAACGCGGGGAAGTGAAACATCTCAGTACCCGCAGGAAGAGAAAACAACCGTGATTCCGGGAGTAGTGGCGAGCGAAACCGGATGAGGCTAAACCGTATGCGTGTGATACCCGGCAGGGGTTGCGTATACGGGGTCGTGGGAGTTTCCTAGATCGGTCTGCCGGCCGGTCGGAGAGTCAGAAACCGTTTGTGTAGGCGAAGGACATGCGAAAGGTCCGGCGTAGAGGGTAAGACCCCCGTAGCTGAAACATGAGCGGCTCTCTTGGAGATCACCCAAGTAGCACAGGGCCCGAGAAATCCTGTGTGAATCTGGCGGGACCACCCGTTAAGCCTAAATATTCCCTGGTGACCGATAGCGGATAGTACCGTGAGGGAATGGTGAAAAGTACCGCGGGAGCGGAGTGAAATAGTACCTGAAACCGTGTGCCTACAAGCCGTGGGAGCGTCGGGGCGAGAACTTGTTCTCGTCCTCGTGACTGCGTGCCTTTTGAAGAATGAGCCTGCGAGTTTGCGGTGTGTTGCGAGGTTAACCCGTGTGGGGTAGCCGTAGCGAAAGCGAGTCCGAATAGGGCGGTTGAGTAGCACGCTCAAGACCCGAAGCGGAGTGATCTAGCCATGGGCAGGTTGAAGCGGCTGTAAGAGGTCGTGGAGGACCGAACCCACCAGGGTTGAAAACCTGGGGGATGACCTGTGGTTAGGGGTGAAAGGCCAATCAAACTCCGTGATAGCTGGTTCTCCCCGAAATGCATTTAGGTGCAGCGTCGTGTGTTTCTTGCCGGAGGTAGAGCACTGGATAGGCGATGGGCCCTGCCGGGTTACTGACCTTAGCCAAACTCCGAATGCCGGTAAGTGAGAGCGCGGCAGTGAGACTGTGGGGGATAAGCTCCATGGTCGAGAGGGAAACAGCCCAGAGCATCGACTAAGGCCCCTAAGCGTACGCTAAGTGGGAAAGGATGTGGAGTCGCAGAGACAACCAGGAGGTTGGCTTAGAAGCAGCCATCCTTGAAAGAGTGCGTAATAGCTCACTGGTCAAGTGATTCCGCGCCGACAATGTAGCGGGGCTCAAGCGTACCGCCGAAGTCGTGTCATTCGTACATATAGGGCCAACGCCTGTACGGATGGGTAGGGGAGCGTCGTGTGCCGGGTGAAGCCGCGCCGGAAGGCAGTGGTGGACGGTTCACGAGTGAGAATGCAGGCATGAGTAGCGATACAAGAGTGGGAAACTCTTGCGCCGATTGACTAAGGGTTCCTGGGTCAAGCTGATCTGCCCAGGGTAAGTCGGGACCTAAGGCGAGGCCGACAGGCGTAGTCGATGGACAACCGGTTGATATTCCGGTACCCGCTGTAAAGCGCCCAGTGCTGAACCAGGCGATGCTAAGTCCGTGAAGCCGCCTCTGATCTCTTCGGAGTGAGGGGGAGTGGTGGAGCCGACGGACCAGACTTGTAGTAGGTAAGTGATGGGGTGACGCAGGAAGGTAGTCCAGCCCGGGCGGTGGTTGTCCCGGGGTAAGGGTGTAGGACGTGCGGTAGGTAAATCCGTCGCACATGTGTCTGAGACCTGATGCCGAGCCGATTGTGGTGAAGTGGATGATCCTATGCTGTCGAGAAAAGCCTCTAGCGAGTTTTATGGCGGCCCGTACCCTAAACCGACTCAGGTGGTCAGGTAGAGAATACCGAGGCGTTCGGGTGAACTATGGTTAAGGAACTCGGCAAAATGCCCCCGTAACTTCGGGAGAAGGGGGGCCATGTCTGGTGATCCGATTTACTCGGTGAGCTGGGTGTGGCCGCAGAGACCAGCGAGAAGCGACTGTTTACTAAAAACACAGGTCCGTGCGAAGCCGTAAGGCGATGTATACGGACTGACGCCTGCCCGGTGCTGGAACGTTAAGGGGACCGGTTAGTCACATTTCGGTGTGGCGAAGCTGAGAACTTAAGCGCCAGTAAACGGCGGTGGTAACTATAACCATCCTAAGGTAGCGAAATTCCTTGTCGGGTAAGTTCCGACCTGCACGAATGGCGTAACGACTTCTCGACTGTCTCAACCATAGGCCCGGTGAAATTGCACTACGAGTAAAGATGCTCGTTTCGCGCAGCAGGACGGAAAGACCCCGGGACCTTTACTATAGCTTGATATTGGTGTTCGGTTCGGCTTGTGTAGGATAGGTGGGAGACTGTGAACTCCAAGCGCCAGCTTGGGGGGAGTCGTCGTTGAAATACCACTCTGGTCGTGCTGGATGTCTAACCTCGGTCCGTGATCCGGATCAGGGACAGTGTCTGGTGGGTAGTTTAACTGGGGCGGTTGCCTCCTAAAGGGTAACGGAGGCGCCCAAAGGTTCCCTCAGCCTGGTTGGCAATCAGGTGTTGAGTGTAAGTGCACAAGGGAGCTTGACTGTGAGACTGACGGGTCGAGCAGGTACGAAAGTAGGGACTAGTGATCCGGCGGTGGCTTGTGGAAGCGCCGTCGCTCAACGGATAAAAGGTACCCCGGGGATAACAGGCTGATCTTCCCCAAGAGTCCATATCGACGGGATGGTTTGGCACCTCGATGTCGGCTCGTCGCATCCTGGGGCTGGAGTCGGTCCCAAGGGTTGGGCTGTTCGCCCATTAAAGCGGTACGCGAGCTGGGTTTAGAACGTCGTGAGACAGTTCGGTCCCTATCCGCTGCGCGCGTAGGAGTCTTGAGAAGGGCTGTCCCTAGTACGAGAGGACCGGGACGGACGAACCTCTGGTGTGCCAGTTGTCCTGCCAAGGGCATGGCTGGTTGGCTACGTTCGGGAGGGATAACCGCTGAAAGCATCTAAGCGGGAAGCCTGCTTCGAGATGAGGGCTCCCACCCACTTGATGGGGTAAGGCTCCCAGTAGACGACTGGGTTGATAGGCCGGATGTGGAAGCCCTGTAAGGGGTGGAGCTGACCGGTACTAATAGGCCGAGGGCTTGTCCTCAGTTGCTCGCGTCCACTGTGTGGTTCTGAAACAACCAGCCATCACACACCCACACCCCCTGGCGGGGTGGTCGGGTGGTGTGGTGTGTGTTTCATGGTGTTTCGGTGGTCATAGCGTTAGGGAAACGCCCGGTTACATTCCGAACCCGGAAGCTAAGCCTTTCAGCGCCGATGGTACTGCAGGGGGGACCCTGTGGGAGAGTAGGACACCGCCGAACGATTATTAGAAGAAGCCCCGCCCCGAGGTCATCTCGGGAGCGGAGCTTCTTTGCGTTGTCGCCCGGCACCGGCCGGTCTGCGGCGACCACTTCTCGGTCCGGGCGGTGTCTGTACCGGTGAGGACGGGAGGGCCGAGATGGCTGCCGGGGCAGGGCGGAATGACGACGTGCGGACCGATGACGTACATGACGCGGATGACGCAGACGACGTACTGGCGCTGGCGCGGGCCGGCGACGGGGAGGCCTTCCGGCGGCTGACGGCGCCGTACCGGCGGGAGTTGCAGCTGCACTGCTACCGGATGGTCGGGTCGTTGCAGGACGCGGAGGATCTGCTCCAGGAGACGCTGCTGGCCGCCTGGCGCGGGCTTGACGGTTTTCAGGGCCGGGCGTCGGTGCGGACCTGGCTCTACCGGATCGCCACCAACCGCTGTCTGAACGCCCTGCGGGCCGGCGAACGGCGTCAGCGGCGGGAGCCGGCGCAGATACCTCTGGGGGTTCAGTTGCCCGAGCCGACCCGTCGCCGTACCGAGCCGACCTGGCTCGAACCGTATCCCGACTCGCTGCTCGCCGATCCGCCCGACCGGGCGCCGGGGCCCGAGGCGCGGTACGAGACCCGGGAGGCGGTGTCGCTGGCCTTCCTGGCGGGGTTGCAGCAGCTGACGCCCCGGCAGCGTGCCGTCCTGGTGCTGCGCGATCTGCTGGGGTTCAGGTCCGCCGAGGTGGCCGGGATGCTCGGCAGCACGGAGAACGCGGTGAACAACGCGCTGAAGCGGGCCCGCGCCACGCTGGCGGCCGAGCTGCCGGGGCCCGGACGGGAACAGGCGCCGCTGCCGGGGTCGGTGCGGGAGCGGCGGGTGGTGGATGCCTTCGCCCGCGCCTTCGAGGCGGGTGACGTGGACGCCATCCTGGCGCTGCTCACCGATGACGTGTGGCTGACGATGCCGCCGCTGGACATGGAGTACCAGGGGCCCGAGGCTGTCGGGCACTTCCTGCGGACCGTCGTCCTGAGCAGGGGCCGCAGCTACGTCCTGCGGCCGATCCGTGCGAACGGGCAGCCGGCGTTCGGGTTCTACCGGCGGGACCGGGGTTCGGCGAGCGTGCACGCGCACGGGGTCATGCTGCTGACGCTGTCCGGTGACCGTGTGGCGGCGATGACCCGGTTCGTCGACAACGCGCTGCTGGCGGAGTTCGGCCTGTCGCGGTCGCTGCGCGAGCCGTGACCGTCGGGCCCGGGCCCGCCCCCGTCATGGGCGGCGGGTCTGTTCGGCCAGCGTCGCCGTCGCCCGGTCGAGCAGGTCGCAGAGTGCCGCGTGCTCGCTGGGGCTGAAGGCGTCGGACAGTTGCCGTTCCAGGACGTTGACCTCCTGGTAGGCCCGGTCGAGCAGGGTGTCGCCCGCCGCGGTGAGGCGGGCGATCAGCACTTTCGCGTGCACCGGGGAGGGGTCGCGGCTGATCAGGTCCTTGCTCTGGATGGTGGTCAGGACGGAGGCCATGCTCTGCTGGGTGACACCGCAGGCGCGGGCGAGCTGGGCGCCGGACATGCCGTCCTCGCGGGAGAGGGCGAGCAGCACGGTGTACTGCGTCATCGTCAGGCCGTAGCCGCGCAGGACGGCCTCGTGGTGCGCCATCAGGGCCTGTTCCGCCCGGCGGATGCGGGTGCACAGGTACTCCTCGACGGGGGCGTCGGTCATCGCGGGTGCACCTTTCACATCTCACTCAGTTGACTCAGGTATCTGATACTGATTCACTCGGCCACGGCCGAGGAGTCTCAGGATACTGAGTCAACGCAAGGAGCTGTGCGCATGAGGGCTGTCGTGCTGGACACCGCGGTGGACGGGGACGGGCGGTACCGGGTGGACGAGGTGGCCGAGCCGGTGCCGGGGCCCGGCGAGGTCGCGATACGTGTCGCTTACGCGGGGGTGCAGTGGGGTGACGTGCTGGTGCGCGGCGGGCATCTGCCGCTGCCGGGGCCGGGCGTACCCGGCTTCGAGGCCGCGGGGCGGATCGTCGCGGTCGGCGAGGGGGTCGCGCGCGGGCGGGTCGGGGAGGAGGTTGTCGCCCTCGTCGACGGCGGGGCCTGCGCGGAGGTCGTCCTCGCGCCCGAAGCGCTGGCGCTGGGCATCGGGCCGGCGTCGCTGCGGGACGCCGCCGGGCCGGGGTGGGCCGGGCCCACCGCGTACGACCTGGTCGAGGAGGTCGGGCGGGTGCGGGAGGGGGACCGGGTGCTCGTGCACGCGGCGGCGGGCGGGGTCGGGACGCTCGCCGTGCAGTTCGCCCGTGCGGCCGGGGCGGCGGAGGTCGTGGGCGTCGCCGGCAGCCCTGAGCGGGCGGCTTACGCCGAGGGCTTCGGCTACGACCGGGTCGTCACCCGGGACGAGTTTCCCGCCGTGCTCGGTGACGACCGCTTCGACGTCGTCCTCGACCCGGTCGGGGGTGCCACCCGGACGGCGAACGTGGCGCTCCTCGCTCCGCACGGGCGGCTGGCGGTCTACGGCAACCTCGCGGCCTACGACCCGGTCGAGATCTCGGCAGATGATCTGCTCATGCAGGGGCTGTCCGTACTGGCCTACAACAGCGCCCTGTTGAGCCGGACTCATCCCGCCCGGCTCGCCGCGAGCGCCCGGCGGGTGCTCGGCCTTCTCGCGGCCGGCCGCATCCGGGTCGGCCTCGGGTCCGAGCTTCCGCTCGACGGTGTCGGTGACGCTGTCTCCCGCCTGGCCGCCGGCGCGGCGTCCCCGGGCAAGACCTTGCTCCGCGTCTCCTGAGCCCCCGGGGCGCAGGGGCAGGTCAGGACAGGTGGCGAACGCTCTGCCGGAGGACCGTGTGGGTGCCCAGGAGGTGGCGGGACTGGGTGGTGCTGCGGGCGGCGCCGGGGTGGGCGGGTTCCTCGGCCAGGGCGAAGCGGACGGCTTCCCGGCCCAGTTCGTAGGCCGGGATGTTGACCGTGGTCAGCGGGGGGTTGAGGTCCTGGGCGAGGGCGTCGTTGTTGTAGCCGACGACGGAGATGTCGTCCGGCGTCCGCAGCCCGTACTCCCGCATGGCGGCCATCGCCCCGGCGGCCGCCTGGTCGTCGCCGGCGAAGACGGCGGTGAAGGCGGGGTGGCCGTCGCAGTCGGCGAGGATCTGGAGCATGGCGGCGTAACCGTGGGCGCGGCCGAGGCCGACGCCGCCGATGCGCTCCGCGGTGGGGGGCAGGCCGTGGTCGGCGAGGGCGCGGCGGTAGCCGGCGATGCGCGGTTCGACGGTGGTGTGGCCCGGCATGGTGCCCAGGTAGAGGATGTCGCGGTGGCCGGCGGAGAGCAGGTGGCTGACGACGGCGTAGGCGCCGGCCTCGTTGTCGTACTCGACGACCAGGACCGGCATGTCGGCGCTGGGCGCGGGCCGGCCGCACAGGACGAGGCGGGAGCCGGCGGCGGCCAGCCCGTGGGCGTATTCGGTGAGCCGGGCCTGGTAGCGCTCGTCCTCGACGGCGCCGCCGACCAGGACGACGAATTCGGAGCGCTGCTCGCGCATCATCTGGACCAGGGCGAGTTCGCGGGCCTCGTCGCCGCCGTGGCTGCAGACCATGCACAGCCGGCCGCGGGCGGCGGCCTCCTGCTCGACGCCCTGGGCGACGGTGGCGTAGAAGGCGCTGTCCACCGAGGAGACGATGACGGCGACCGTCTTGGGGCCGGTGCCGGCCAGTGCCCGGGCGCGGCCGTCGATGACGTAGTCGAGGTCCTTGACGGCCCGCAGCACTTTGGCGCGGGCCGCGGCGGATGTCGGGTAGTTGCCGGCCAGCACCCGCGAGACCGTGGCGACCGAGACGCCGGCCCGGTCCGCGACGTCGCGGATGGTGACGCGGCGGGCGCTGCCGCCGATCGTGCCGGGCCCGACCGTGCCCGGCCCTGGTGAAGTCTCCGCCATCCCCGCCATCCGATGTCCCCGGCGTGCCGGTCTCCGTTGCGACCGCGCCGCCGCCCAGCGTAATGGGCCTGGTGCGGCGGCGCGGGGTCAGTACATGTCAGTGGTTCGAGGCGTAGTCCTTGGCATAGTCCTCGGCGATCTTGTCCAGCCCCAGATTGCGCATCTTCTTGACGGTGTCGTCCCAGGCGCTGAGCGGTTTGCGGCCGGCGACGATGGAGCCGACGGTGTCGGTGCGCAGAGTGTCGATGGACGCGCCGACCCGGCTGTTGGTCGCGGACTGCAGGCCGAAACGGGGGTTGCGCACCAGCATCGGGGCGATCTTGAGCTGCCAGGCGTGGTTGCGCTGGACGACGTCCGGGCGGCCGGGCAGGTAGAGGACCTGCGGGGCGTCGCACAGGTACTTGATGGGCAGCTGCACCGGGTTCTCGACCAGGCCGAGCTGGGTGGGGATGGGCGAGCCGTTCGCGTCCCGGGTGAAGTGCGTGCCCTCGACGCCGAAGTGGTTGAGCTCGTACTCCTTGGTGCCGAAGGGCGCCGCCAGGTAGTCGAGCACCCGCAGGATGAGCTTGACGCGGTCGGGCGTGGTCTTCTTCAGCACGGTGTACCCCCAGGCGCCCTTGGCCCGCTGCATGCCGGGCTTGGCCCCGTTGGCCGGCTTGTACGGGACGGCCGCGTCGAGGACGAAGGCGTCCTTGATGCTGGGGACGGAGGTGCTGAGCGCGCCGAAGCCGTCGACCATCGAGGCGACGGTGCCGTTGTAGAAGTAGGTCTTGGTGTCGACGGTGGAGGTGCCGAGCACGTTGGGGTTGTAGAGGCCGGCCTGCCGCAGCTTGGACATGAACTCCAGGGCGGCGCGGTACTCGTCGGTGGTGTACGCGCTGACGAAGGAGCCGCCGTCGAGCTTCCACTCCTGGGGCGCGCCGAAGGCCATGGTGTGCATGGTCTCGCCGAACAGCAGCGGGGCGGACGAGCCGAGCCCGTACTTCTTGCCATGGGTGGCGTTCTTGGCGACGGCCACGAAGTCGTCGGAGGTCCAGCCGTCCTTCATGCCGGCCGCGGTGAAGACGTCGTTGTTGATCCACAGGCAGTTGCCGGGCGCGGAGCGCTGGACGGGGATGCCGAAGATGCGGCCGCCGATGTGGCCCATGTCCTGCCAGACGTACGTCGGCAGGTTCGCCAGGTTCGGGTACGCCTTGACGGCGTCGCCCGAGACGTAGGCGGACAGGTCGACGCACTTGGAGGCCACGAAGTCGGCCTCGCGGGGCAGGGTGTGGCCGCCGCCGAAGTTGATCACGTCGGGCAGGTCGTTGCCCGCCATCATGGTGGCCATCTTGGTCATGTAGTCGGCGTCGGGTACGACGGTGAACTCGATGTTCACCCCGAGCGCCTCGTTGACGGCCGCCCAGAACTTGTTCTGTGCGGCCGCCTTGGGCGGGGTGCCGTAGGTGATCGCCATCACCTTGATCGTCTCGCCCTTGCCCGGCTTGTCGTGGACCGCGCTGACCAGGTTCTTCGGGTACGACAGGTAGCCGGGCTGTATGCCGTCTGCGGTGCCCGGCAGGTCGGGGGCGGGGCCGGCGAAGGGGACGTACGCCGGCCAGGGGGCGAGCTTCTTCCCCGCGTTGCCCACGTCGTGCGAGGCCGACGAGGTCGAGCAGGCGGTGAGGACGGACGGGGCGGCCACGGCGGCGCCACCTGCGGCGATCGAGCGCAGCAGCGTACGCCGCGAGAACGACGAGGTACTCACGGTGGATCCTTTCTGAGGGGTGGTTGCCAGGCCGGGTCTGACAGATCCCGCCTGGCCCGCGGTGTCTGGCACGGCCTAGCTCTTGACGGCGCCGGTGAGCACGCCCTTGGCGAAGTACTTCTGCAGGAAGGGGTAGACCAGCAGGATCGGCACGGTGGCCACCACGAGCACCGCCATCTGGATCGTCTGCGGCGCGGCCACCGCGCTGGCGTCGCCCGCGGCGGAGTCGGCGAGCTGCGAGCCCCCGATGACGTAGGTGCGCAGCACCTGCTGGAGCGGCCAGTGGCTGGAGTCGAGGTAGATCGAGGCGTAGAACCAGGCGTTCCAGTACGAGACCGCGTAGAACAGCCCGACGACCGCGAGCGCCGCCTTGGACAGCGGCAGCACGATCCGGCGCAGGATCAGCCACTCGCCGGCGCCGTCGAGACGGGCCGCCTCGTACAGCTCCTCGGGGACCGACTGGAAGAAGCCGCGCAGCACCACCAGGTTGAAGACGTTGATCAGGACCGGGGCGACCAGCGAGCCGTAGCTGTCGAGCAGGTGCAGGCCCTTGACCAGCAGGAAGGCGGGGATCATGCCGGGCGGGAAGAGGAAGGTGAACAGGATCAGCAGCAGGATCGGCTTGCCGCCGAAGACGTCGCGGCGGCTGAGGGCGTAGGCCAGGCCGATGGTGCAGGCCAGGCTCGCCGCGGTGCCGATGACCGTGACGCCGGCGCTGACCCACAGGGCGTGGGTGACGATGCCGCCGTCGAAGAGCTCGCGGTAGGCGCGCAGGGTGGGGTGCTGCGGCCACAGCACCCAGCCGCCGTTGGCGACGACCTCGGCGTTGGAGGCGAGGCTGGTCGAGACGATGATCAGGAACGGGACGGTGACCAGCACGACGACCGCGGCCAGTGCGACCGCCTTGGCCACCTGGGTGGCGGGTCTCGGCTGCTCGACCCACGCGGGCCGGGCGGAGCCGCGCCGTGCGGGCTTGCGCGGGTCGGTTCGCGGCCGGCGGAGGCTCGGTGCGGCGCTGCTCATCGGTAGACCCCCTGCTCGCCGAGGCGGTGTGCGACCTTGTTGGCGGCGAAGACGAGTGCGGCGCCCACGACGCCCTTGAACAGGCCGGCCGCGGCGGCGTATCCGTAGTCGCCGCCGACCAGGCCCTTGTAGTAGACGAAGGTGTCGATGACCTCGGCCGCGTCCGGGCCGACCGAGGCGCGCTGCAGCAGCATCTGCTCGAAGCCGACGGACAGGATGTCGCCGAGCCGCATGATCAGCAGCAGCACGATGATCGGCCGCACCGAAGGCAGCGTGATGTGCCAGAACCGCCGCCACGGCCCGGCGCCGTCTATCGCGGCGGCTTCGTACTGCTGCTCGTCGACCTGGGTGAGCGCGGCCAGGAAGATGATCGTGCCCCAGCCGCAGTCCTTCCAGATCACCTCGGCGATGACCAGCGGCTTGAACGCCGTGGGGTTGCCGATGATGTTCACGGTGTGCAGATGGGCGTCGCCCAGCACGTTGTTGAGCAGGCCGGTCTCGCCGAGCACCTGCTGGAAGACCGCGACCACGATCACCCAGGACAGGAAGTGCGGCAGGTACGCCACCGACTGCACGAACCTGCGGACGCTGTCCCTGGTCAGGCTGTGCAGCAGCATCGCCAGCGCGATCGGCACCGGGAAGAAGAAGACCAGCTGGAGCAGGGCGATCCAGACGGTGTTGACGACCGCGGACCAGAAGTCCGGGTCGCCGAACATCGTCCGGAAGTTGTCCAGGCCCACCCACTGGCTGGCCCACAGTCCGTCGAAGGGGACGTAGTCCTTGAACGCGATGACGTTGCCCGCCAGCGCGCCGTAGTGGAAGACCAGGAAGTACGCCACGCCGGGCGCCATGAGCGCCAGCAGCACCCAGTCCCTGCGCAGCCGTCCGAGGCGCGCGCCGCGCCTCTTCCGTCCGGCCCGTCCGTCTGCACCGGACGCACCCGCCGCCCCTGTGCGGCCGGTGGTGTCCCGTTCGGCAATCGCCATCGCGTCCTCCTCGACGCCTAAGGTGGGGGGAAACTAAACCGGTTACTACGACACGGTCAACCCCTTGCGCATCGAAGACGTTGACCCGTGGCGGGGCCACGCTTAATCTGAGCGCATCACGAAGTAACCGATTACACCCGAGGGGCAGACATGGCGGAGCGGCCGAATCTGGTGCTGGCGATGCGGCAGGACATCCTCGACCTGGTCCTTCCGGCACCGCTGCGCGCCCGGCTCGACACGCTGGCCGACGTCCATCCGCTGCTCGTCACCGACCCGGACGAACCGGCGGCCGGCGAGGCGCTCGCCACCGCGGACATCCTGCTGACCGGGTGGGGCGCGCCCGAGGTCGACGCCGCCCTGCTGGCCCGCGCGCCCCGGCTCGGCGCGGTCATCCACGCGGCAGGCACCGTCAAGCACCATGTGCACGCGGAGGTGTGGGAGCGGGGGATCGCCGTGTCGTCGGCCGCCGACGCCAACGCCGGGCCGGTGGTGGACTTCACCATGGCCACGGTGGTCCTCGCCGCACGGCGCACCCTCGGCGCCGCCGCCGACTACCGGCGCGGGCGGCTGCCCGGCTACCCCGAACGGCGGGGCGCGGACGGCGCCGTCGTCGGCGTCATCGGCGCGTCACGCATCGGCCGCGGCGTCATCGCCCGGCTGCTCGCCGCCGACTCCGGCTTCCGCGTCCTGCTCGCCGACCCGTACGTCCCGGCGGAGGACGCCGCGGCCCTCGGAGTGCGGCTGGTCGACCTCGACGAGCTGTGCGCCGCCTCCGACATCGTCACCGTCCACGCCCCCGACCTGCCGGAGACCCGGCACCTGCTCGACGCCCGGCGGATCGGCCTGCTGCGGGACGGGGCGGCCGTCATCAACACCGCCCGGGGCCGGCTGGTCGACACGGAGGCGCTGGCACTGGCCTGCGCGGACGGGCGCCTCGACGCCTACCTCGACGTGACCGAACCCGAACCACTGCCGGTGGACCACGTGCTCCACACCCTGCCGAACGTGCTGCTCACCCCGCACATCGCCGGGTGCCAGGGATCGGAGGTCCAGCGCCTCGGCGCATACGCGGTGGACGAGGTCGAGCGGTTCGCGAAGGGCGAGCCGCTGCGCGGCGCGGTGCGGGCGGTTGATCTCGCGCGGATCGCCTAGAGCGGCGGGCGGCCTAGGCGAGGCGGATGGCGTCGGGGATCGACGGGGGGAGCGGGGCCGTGGCGTCGTCGCCGAGGGCCAGGCGGAGGTCGGCGTGCTGCCAGACGGGGGTCTGCCAGCGGGCCAGGGCCTGTTCGGGGGAGCGCAGGACGGCCAGGGTGGGGAGGCCGGCGGCGGTGCCCGCGGTGAGCAGGGCCGGCAGGTCCGGGTCGGGCGCGAGGGCGGCGACGTCGTCGAGGACGAAGGTCAGTGGTGGGTCGAGCCGGCCGGCGGATGACCCTGCGGCCATGCGCCGGCCGTGCTCGACCACGCTGGAGACGAGTGCGGTGAGCAGCGGCATCGCACCCAGGTGGGTGCGCGGGTCCTCGATCCGCTCGCCCACCACGTAAAGCGTTCCCCTTTCCGCGCCCCATGACTCCAGGTCGAGGCCTCCGGTACGCGCCGGATTGCACGCGTCGCGGATGTGCACGGAATTCAGCGGCTCCAGCGTCTGCCGGATCAACGCCTGCGCGGCGTCCCGCCGTTCGGGGTGGGCGTGCAGGACCGACTCCAGCTCGCCGCTCCAGCCGGAGGCGGCGGCGGTGTCGGTGCGCAGGATGCGTACGGCGTCGGCCGCCGCGGCGCCGCCCGCCGCCCAGCGGTGGACCTGCCGGAAGGGGCGGCCGTCCACGGCGGCGGCGTGCAGCCAGCAGCGCAGCAGCGTCACCGCGGTGGTGTGCACGATGGCCTCGTCGGCCCGCGCGGGACGCAGCGCCGCCAGCAGCGCCGCCAGCAGCGCCGCCGCGCGTACTCCGGCGGTGCCGGGGCGCTCGCAGCCGCCGTGCGGCGCCCAGCGCAGCCGGCCGGGCACGTCGAGCAGGTGCGCCGGGTCGTAGACGTGCACGGGGCCCAGCTTGCTGCGGTTGCCGACGGTCTGGTGGTACGTGTCCGGGTCGGCCGTGGTGACCAGCGCCGGGCCCGCCGCGGCCAGGACCGCTGGCTGCACGACCCGCTTGGCCTGGTCGCCGCGCGGTCCGGCGAACAGGACGTAGGTGCGGGTGACCTCGCCGCCGTCGAGGACGCTTGGCCGCGGCTCGCGGACGGCCGGGGCCGTCGCGCCGACCGCGGGCAGTTCCGCGGTGACGGGATCGGCGCCCCGCGGCGGCGCGGCCCGGGGCACCGAGCGGAACCAGGCGTCCAGACCGTCCCCGTCGCCCTTGTCCCGCCCGCCGTGCGGGGTGCCGGGCTGCTCGCCGCGCACGGTGCGGCGGCCCCTGCGCCGCGGTGCGGGCACCGCCGAGGGCGCGGGCGCCGGCGCCGGCGCGGTCTGCGGGCGGCGCTGGTCGCGGGTGCGCAGCCGCGAAACGACGTTCAGCACCCACACGACGAGCGTGAACAGCACCATGAACTGCCCGATGAAGATGCCCCAGAACAGGCCCGCTCCGGGCAGCCCGCCGGGCTTCGCGTCGGGCCAGGCCGCCGGGACGTCGTGCGGCCGCCCGATCAGCGCGCGCATCGCCTTGGGGGTGCGGGTGAAGTGCACGTCGCCCGGCCACGACCCGTGCGAGAGCAGCGCCGCGATGCCGGTCGCCGTCCACACCAGCAGCGTGACGCCCAGCAGGAACCCGATGACGCCGACGATCAGCCCGTCCGGCAGACCGCCGGTCTGCTCGCGTTTCTGCGCCGCCATCTCACGCCACCGCGTCGTCGGCCATTTGCTTGGCGAGCGCGATCTGCGCGGCGGCATGGGCCTCCGCGCGGGCTTCTGCCTCGGCTTCCGCCTCCGCCTCCGCCGCGATGCCGGCCGCGTGCTGCACGGAGGTCTCGGTCATGGCGCGGTCGGTGAAGACCAGCGGGCGTTCCGACTCGGTGATCAGGTGCTTGACCACCTGCACGTTGCCGTTGACGTCCCATACGGCGATACCGGGGGTCAGCGTCGGGATGATCTCCACTGCCCACCGCGGCAGCCCGAGCACCCGCCCGGTGGCGCGCGCCTCGTCGGCCTTCTGGGCGTAGATGGTCCGGGTCGAGGCCATCTTCAGGATCGCTGCCGCCTCCTTCGCCGCGGCCCCGTCGACCACGTCGGACAGGTGGTGGACGACGGCGACGAAGGACAGGCCGAGGCGGCGGCCGAACTTCAGCAGCCGCTGGAACAGCTGTGCCACGAAGGGCGAGTTGATGATGTGCCAGGCCTCCTCGACCAGGAAGATGCGCTTCTTCCGGTCGGGGCGGATCCAGGTGTGCTCCAGCCACACCCCGACGATCGCCATCAGGATCGGCATCGCGATGGAGTTGCGGTCGATGCGCGACAGGTCGAAGACGATCAGCGGCGAGTCCAGGTCGATGCCGACGCTGGTCGGCCCGTCGAACATGCCGCGCAGGTCGCCGTCGACCAGCCGGTCGAGCACCAGGGCCACGTCGAGGCCCCAAGCGCGGACGTCGTCCAGATCGACGTTCATCGCCTCGGCGGACTCCGGCATCGGGTGCCGCAGCCGGTCCACGATGTCGGTGAGGATCGGCTGGCGGTCCGTCACCGTCTCGGCCACGTAGGCGTGCGCGACCTTCAGGGCGAAGCCGGACCGCTCGTCCAGGCCGCGGCCCATGGCCACCTCGATGATGGTGCGCAGCAGCGCCAGCTGGCCGGTCACGGTGATCGCCGGGTCCAGCGGGTTGAGCTTGATCCCGCCGTCCAGGGCCGCCATCGGGTCCAGCCGGATCGGGGTCAGGCCCATCGCCCGGGCGATCAGGTTCCACTCGCCGACGCCGTCCTCGCCCTGCGCGTCGAGCACCACCACCTGCCGGTCGCGGAAGCGCAGCTGGCGCAGGACGTAGGTCTTCTCCAGCGCCGACTTGCCGTTGCCGGACTCGCCGAGCACCAGCCAGTGCGGGGCGGGCAGCTGCTGGCCGTAGAGCTGGAAGGGGTCGTAGATGTAGCCCTTCCCGGAGTAGACCTCGCGGCCGATGATCACCCCGGAGTCGCCGAGGCCGGGCGCCGCGGTGGGCAGGTAGACCGCCTGCGCCTGTCCGGTGGAGGTGCGCACCGGCAGCCGGGTCGACTCGACCCGGCCGAACAGGAAGCTGGTGAACGCGTCGGTGAGCGCCGCAAGAGGGTCCAGCATGGGCATGGCGGTGGCCTCTCCTCGGATGGCGGTCCTGGCGGACCTAGCGGCGGATGCCGGTCGCGAACGGCAACGTGTTGACGAATGCCCTGTGGTGCTCACGATCGCACCACTCGAGCTTCAAATACGACTTACCAGCGGAAGCACGGATGGTGCGCTTGTCGCGCGCCAGCGCTTCCGCGGAGCGCGAGGACACCGTGATGTACCCCACCAGGTTCACCCCCGCGGCACCGCTGGCCAGATCCTCGCCGCGCTGGTCGATCCGGCCGTGGTGGGCGATGTCCCGCGGGTCCACCACCCGGTTCATCTTCGCGGCCCGGCTGGCCTCGGCGTCGTCGTTGGTCTTCTCGGTGAGCATCCGCTCGATCGCCACGTCGGTCGGTTCGAGGTCCATCGTCACCGCGACCGTACGGATCACGTCCGGGGTGTGCACCAGTAGCGGCGCCAGGAAGTTCACCCCGACCGGCGTCATCGGCCACTCCTTGATCCAGGCCGTGGAGTGGTGCCAGGGCGCCCTGGTCATCGACTCGCGCGTCTTGGCCTGCAGGAACGTCGGCTCGGTCGCGTCCAGTTCGGCCGGCCAGGCGTTGCGCCTGGTCATCGCCTGGATGTGGTCGATGGGGTGGTCGGGGTCGTACATCGAGTGCACCAGCGACGACAGCCGTGCCTGGCCCAGCGGCTGCCTGACCCGGATGTCGGCCTCGGCGAGGCGGGCGCAGATGTCGTTGAGCTCGCGGGCCATCACCGCGGCGAGGCCGGCGTCCTTGTCGACCTTGGTGCCGCGCACCGACGTGGCGCGGGCCATGGCGTTGCCCTCGGCGGCCAGTTCGCGGGTGAAGTGCATGCACGCCACCAGATACGCCCGGTGCTGCTCCGACGACGTCGAGACCATCGACTGCAGCTGCTCGTAGGACTCCTTCAGCCACCGGTCGGCGTCCGGGTCGCCGCGCTGGGCGACGTCCTTGGCGTGCGCGTCGGGGTCGGCGGGCAGCGTACGGGCCAGCATCTGCAGCCGGGTGACGAAGCCGTCGCCGTTGGCCACGTGCTTGAGCAGGGTGCCGAACCGCTCCACCAGGGCTTCCTGGTCCTCGCTGTCGCGCAGCCCCACGCCGGGGCCCTCGATCTCGATGGCCGCGGTCACCGTACGGCGGTCCACGTGCAGCAGCACGGCGATCTCGTCGGGCCCGAAGGGCGCGGCGAGCCAGCTGATCCGCCCGATCCCCGGCGGCGGCCCCACCTCGATCTCCCGCCCGTCCATCGTGGTGCCCGCCTCCTGCACCGTGGAGCGGTAGGTCGGCGAGACCCGCAGCGTACGGCGGTAGGTGCGGTTGATCTCGAACCAGCGGTAGAACGTGCGCCGCCGGTACGGCAGGAAGACCGCGGCCAGCGCGAGCACCGGCCAGCCGACCAGGCCGATGATCCGCAGCAGCAGGATCGGGACCAGCAGACCGTTGAGCATGCCGAGCCCGGCGCCGAGCACGATCAGTACGATCTCGCCGGTCTCGCGGTTCTTGCCCACGATCGCGTTGGGCCGTGCCTTGCCGATCAGATAGGTACGACGCGGCTGGGCGAAGGGCTGGGTCGTCACCCGCGATCACCTCCCTGCGTGCCGTTGTTCGATCCCTGGTTCGGCCGGAAGGGCGACCCGAAGCCGCCGCTGCCCTGGCCGCCGCTCGGCCGCGGCGGCGGTGCGGCCGCGGCGCCGCCCTGCCCGCTGCCGCGGGAGCTGTGCGCGGCCATGCCGCCCGCCACCGCGTTCGACGGCTGCGGGCCGCCACCCTGGGCCTGCTCCTGCGGGCCGCCGCGGGCGCTGTGCGTCTTGATGCCCTGCTTGACCAGCGCGGCGGGCGAGGAGATGACTGCGGCGGCCTGGCTCTGGCCGCTGGCCTTGCGGTTGTTGCGCAGACTGACCACGTCGTCGCCGAAGCCCGGTACGAAGCGGTAGATCATGAAGCTCGCGAAGATCGCCAGCAGGATGATGGCCAGGCCCGAGACGACCGCGGAGAAGGCGTCGGGTCCGTCGTCGGAGGAGGACAGCGCGCCGGCCAGGCCCAGCACGATCACGATCACCGGTTTCACCAGGATCACCGCGATCATGATGCCGGCCCAGCGCCTGACGTGGTGCCACATGTTCTTGTCCACCAGGCCCGCGTAGACCGCGGTGCCCAGCAGGGCGCCCACGTACAGCAGCGCCGCCCTGATCACCAGCTCCAGCCACAGCACGCCGGCGGCCAGCACCGAGACCATCGAGACCACGATCAGCATGATCGGGCCGCCGCCGATGTCGGTGCCCTTGGTCAGGGCGCCGGAGAAGGAGCCGAAGAAGACATCGGTGTCGGACTTCGTGCCCGAGGACACCACGTCGGTGACCGCGTCGGTCGCCGAGACCACGGTGTAGAGGATCAGCGGGGTGAAGGCCGACGCGAGCACGGTCAGCCACAGGAAGCCGACCGCCTCGGTCAGCGCCTCGGTCATCGGCGCCCCGCGTACCGCCCGCTTGGCGACGGCCAGCAGCCACAGGATCAGTGTCAGGATCGTGGACGCGGCGAAGACCACGGCGTATTGCCGCAGGAAGGCGGTGTTGGTGAAGTCCACCTGCGTCGTCTTCGTCACCGCGGCCGACAGCTTGTCGATCGTCCACGCGGCCGCGCTGGCACAGCCCTTGGCGAGCGAGGTGAGCGGATCGAGGCTGTCGGTGGGGTTGGTGCCCTTGACGGGGGCACCGGAGTCGCCCTTGGTGCAGTAGTCCTTGGCGGCGCCGATGAGGCCGTCGCAGGGGTTGTGGGTGGGCGCGGCCGCGGAGGGCGGCGCCGAGGGCGGTCCCGGTGCTGCCAGCGCCACCTGCGCGGGCAGCGTGAGGGCCGCCGCGGTGAGGACGGTCAGCGCGGCGGGCACGGACCATCGGCGGGAGCCGGCGGGGCGGCGGCGGGCCGGGTCCTGACGTCGGGTGCGGCTGCTACCTGGCATACGTGAACCCTCCGTAGTCCCGGACCGCGCCGGCGATTTCGTCGGCGGAGGCGGCCTGGTTGTCGGCGGCGACCGGGGCCGGGCCTTCCTTCTGGGTGGAGGACCGGATCTTCCAGTCACCGCCCGACCAGACCAGCTTCTCGGTGATGGTGAACCAGGCGGTGCTCACCGGCTTGGTGGAGCCGGAGCCGGCCAGTCCGACCAGGTCGGTGCACCACACCTCGACGGTCTTCGCGTCGGCGGAGCCGGATCCTGTGGTGTCCGCGGTGACCTTGGTGCCGACCGGCACGGTGCGGGAGACGAAGGTGAAGCCGGCCGGGGCGGTGCCCGCGGCGGTGAGGCCGAGGCTCCTCAGGGCCGGGCCGCCGTAGGCCTGGTCCAGGTCGGCCTGCAGGCCGGCGCTGACGGCGGGGTCGTAGATGGAGCTGACGATGCGGTGCCTTCGGGTCACGTCGAACATGTCCGTGGAGCCCAGCGCCACCGCGTAGTTGGCCGCCGCGGACTGGGCGCCCTGCTCGGTGTGGGCGAAGCCGGCCGGGATGCCCGCGCCGCTCTTGCCGTCGACGGGCTTCTGGCCGGTCGGCGCGGTGGGCGCGGCGTCGGAGCCGCGGGTGCCGGTGGAGCCGCCGGCCGCGCTGCCGGTGCCGCCGGTCGTGCCGGCGGCCGACGGGTGGTCGCCGCGGTTGGCGAAGGCGAGGGCGGCGATCAGCAGGACCACGATGCCCACCACCGTGACCAGGGCGCGCCGGGGCTGCGGGCGGCGGGTGCCGCCGCCGTGGGTCGTGTGACCCTCGGGCATCCGGGTCCTGGTCGGGGGTCCGTCCTGGCCGAGACTCATCGCGCGGCCGCCCCTCGGGGCGCCGCGGGCGCGCGGGAGGGCCGCGTCGGGCGGACGGCTCCGCTGCTTGGTCGAGTGGGCATCAGCACGCAGCCTCGGGTGGGAAGGTGGAGCCGGGGACGGGCTCCGCGGGAGGACGGGGGAGCGGCCGGCGCTCGGGCGTCGGTGCGCCCGGCTACACGGCCATTCCGTAGACGATGGTGAACAGCGTGCCGAGGGATCCGATGATGAACACGCCGGTCAGCCCGGCGATGATCAGTCCCTTGCCCTGCTCCGCGCTGAACGTGTCGCGCAGCGCGGTCGCGCCGATCCGCTGCTTCGCCGCACCCCAGATCGCCATGGCCAGGCACAGCAGGATCGCCACCGCCATGACCACCTCGATCATCACACGTGCTTCCTGGCCGAGGGACCCGAAAGGTCCCCAGTCCGGTGCGATGCCGCCGATGATGGTGTTGATGTCGCCCTTGGGGGCTGCCACGAACATTGAACTCACCACCCCGCTCTGTCAGTTGGCTCCCCTGCCGGGGCGCAAGGGGCCAGCATCTATCTTGACCGACGTTTCCGCTGTTGCGCGCCGCTGGACGACTTTCTCGGCGGATCGTCCGTGTGATCCGGCCCTGAGCCGTCAGACTGGTGGGCGGACCGGTGTTCGATGGGACATGGATGACTACTCTGTGTATCACGAGCATAACCGCAGGGCAACGATGGGAACGTGTGTTCCTGCAAGGTGAACACGGCGCGGCAGACGGCGCGGCGGACGGCGTGGCCGGCAAGGGGCGGAAGGGGAGGCGGCACTGATGGGACGTAAGGTCTGGCTGGCCGTCATCTTCGGTGGCGGGCTGTTCTTCTCCTTCGTGGCCCTGCTGGTGGTGGGCACCTATTCGGCCGCGGCCGGCCTGGCAGGCGGGTCCGGCGGGGCGGTGCGGCTGGCCAAGGGTGCGGTGCCGGACATCTACCAGCCGATCGTGCAGAAGTGGGGCAATCGGTGCCCCTCGCTGAATCCGGCGCTGTTGGCCGCCCAGCTCTACCAGGAGAGCGGCTGGGATCCGCGCGCGCAGAGCGGCGCTGAGGCGCAGGGCATCGCCCAGTTCATCCCGGGCACCTGGGCCACGCACGGGATCGACGGCAACGGCGACGGCAAGGCGGACGTCTGGGATCCCGAGGACGCGATCCCGTCGGCGGCGGCCTACGACTGCGACCTGGCGTCGTATGTGAAGAACGTCCCCGGTGACAACACCGACAACATGCTGGCGGCGTACAACGCGGGGGCGTACGCCGTGATCCGGTACGGCGGGGTGCCGCCCTACCGGGAGACGCAGAACTACGTGCGGACCATCCGCACCCTGGCGAAGAGCTTCGCGGCGCCGGTGGGTTCGGTGGCGCCCTCTCAGCAGGCGGCCGGTGCGATCTACTTCGCGCAGCAGCGGATCGGCACCCCCTATCTGTGGGGCGGCGAGGGGACGGCGGCGCAGGGCGGGCGGTTCGACTGCTCGGGGCTGACGCAGGCGGCGTACGCGTCGGTCGGCATCACCCTGCCGCGGGTCGCCAACGACCAGTGGAACGCCGGCGCGCACCCGGGCAGGAACGAGCTGCTGCCCGGCGACCTGGTCTTCTTCGCCAACAACCTCAACGACCCGCGCTCCATCCACCACGTCGGGATCTACGTCGGCGGCGGCTACATGATCGACGCCCCGCACACCGGCGCGGAGATCCGCTTCGACCGGATCGACAGCCCGGACTACATCGGTGCGACCCGGGTCACCCAGGCGGGCGCGGCCGCACTGCCGGCGGCCGCTGCCTGAGCCCGAGGGTCCGCGAGGCCTGCGGGCCCGGCAGCCCGCGGCCGAGGGGGCGTCAGGACACTGTCCCGACAGCGGGGCGTCATGCCCTGGCCCACGGTTGGCCATCCAGGCGTTTCGACGGGTCACCCTTGGATAACAGCATGGTGATCTTCTGGCGAAGACCGGAACGCTACGTACCGTGGCGACCGTTGTACGGGCGACAATGGGTTGGTACGCAAGCGACGGGGGTTGCGTACGTGCCGAGCCGCTGAGGCACGGTCAGTTGCTAGTGGTAAGGGGCACCACCGCCATGGCAGAGGTTGCTAACGACAGCGCGAACCCCGACATCACCCTGCTCCGCTCCATCAACGATCTCGCCAGGCAGGCGCCGCGCGGCGTCGACCGGGCCGTCGAGCACGCCGCCGCGTACGGCCTGATCGCGCTGACCGCGCTGCTGGCCGGATGGTGCTGGTGGCGAGTGGCCAGACGGTCCGCAGACGCGCCCGCCGCGGTCGCCGGGGTGCTGTGGGCCGGCCTGGCCGCCGGCGCCGCGCTGCTGCTGAACATCGCCGTACGGGCGCTGGTGCAGCGACCCCGGCCGTACGCCGACCACGACGGCCTGGACGTGCTGGTGCGCGGGCACCACACCACGTCCTTCGTCAGCGACCATGTCGCACTGACCGCCGCCGTCGCGGTCGGCCTGTTCATGGTCAGCCGCAAGGCGGGCGCGGTCGCCATAGCCCTCGCTCTGGCGGAGGGCTTCGCCCAGGTCTATCTGGGCGCGCACTACCCGACCGACGTCATCGGCGGCTTCGCGCTCGGCGCCGCGACCGTGCTGCTGCTGGCCCCGCCGGCCCTGGCGCTGCTGACCGCGCTGACCACGGCGCTGTCCCGCACCCGGGCGTCCTTCCTGGTCGTCGCGCGGCCCGCCGCGCCGTCCCGCCGCCCGCCGCGCACCCCCTCACCGCACCGCTGGCACAGCGCGGCCGACAAGGACCTGGCGGCGTAGCGGCGCTGTCAAGGGCGCCATCCGGCCGTTCACCGGCGGCGTTGGACCGTCACAGGGCCTGCGGGAAGTCGAAGAGCCGCTGCGGGTCGAGGGTGCGCTTGATCGCGGTGAGCCGGTCGGCGTTCTGCCCGTAGTAGGCGGTGCGCCAGTCGGTGAGGGCGGGGTCGGTGTAGTTCTGGTAGGCGCCGCCCGAGGCGTAGCGGCGCATCGCGCTGTGGGTGGTGTCCAGCCACGAGGTCGTGGACAGCGCGTCGGAGGCCAGGTATTGGGCCAGGAAGCGCGAGCCGCGGTGGCTGAAGGCGGTCGCGGTGGGGGAGACCCGGTTGACGGCGCCGCCGAGCGCGGTCAGGGCGATGCTGCCGGCGCCGCCGCCGGAGGCGTTGGCCAGCCGCTGGACCTGCGAGAGCAGCGCGCTGACGCCGGCCGCCGGCAGGTCGGTGTCGTAGAAGTCGGAGCGGGCGGTGTAGGTCTCGCGCTTCAGCCGGCCCGAGGGCGCCAGGTGGCACTGGGCCGCGGACAGCCCCGCGCAGCCCGCGTAGGAGAAGGTCGCGTCCAGGTAGCTGTGCGGGTGGAAGGAGACTGAGGCGGCGGCGCCGGCGGCGGACGCGAGCCGGTCGGCTGCGGCGGACAGGTCGGCGCGCGAGCCGGTGGACAGCATGGGTACGGAGACCGTCGGCGAGCCGCCGGGGGCGCAGTCCAGGTGCAGCGCGGACCAGATGTGGTCCGGCTGGTCGGGTCCCCAGCTCTGCCAGGCGCTGATCACGTCGGCGGCCCGGTTCCACGACCAGGTGAGGTAGCCGGTGACGACCTCGGGCACCGGATGGGTGGCGAAGCGCAGCGAGGTGACGACGCCGAAGTTCCCGCAGCCGGCGCCCCGCAGCGCCCAGAAGATGTCGGGCTCGTGGTCGGCCGAGACCTCATGGGTGGTGCCGTCGGCGGTGATCAGCGTGGCGCCGATCAGGTTGTCGCAGGTCAGGCCCATGGACCGGCTCATCACGCCGTGCCCGCCGCCCAGCGTGAGCCCGGACACGCCGACCGAGGGGCAGGAGCCGGCCGGGATCGTACGGCCGTGGGCGCCGAGCGTGGCGTAGACGTCGATCAGCTTGGCGCCGGCGCCGACGGTGGCGGTGGTGCCGTCCAGGTGGATCGCGTCGAGCCGGGAGACGTCGATGACGAGCTTTCCGTTGCCGCTTGACCAGCCGGCGTAGGAGTGGCCGCCGCTGCGGATGGCCGGCGTGGTCGCGGTGCGGTGGGCGAAGTCCAGGCAGCGGCGGATGTCGTCGGCGCTGGAGACGTAGGCGATGGCGGCCGGCCGCAGGGTGTCGAAGCGGGTGTTGTACAGCCGCCGGTCGGTGGCGTAGGCGGCGTCCTGCGGGCGCACCAGGTGACCGGTCAGGGCGGAGCCGAGCGCGGGCCAGTCCGCGGCGACCGGCGAGAAGCCCGGCGTCGGGGTGCGGGTGGCAGCGGCGGTGGTGGTACGCGGCGGGGCCGCCTTGCCGTTGCCGCTGTCACCGCCGCCCGGGCCGCAGCCGGTCAGCCAGGCCGCGGCGAGCGCGCCGCCGCCCGCCGTGAGCGCCGTGCGCCGCCGTATCCGGCTCGGGGACGTGGGCCGGGAGGCCGACTCATCCACTCGCTTCACCACCGCAATCCTGGGGGACTCTGCAAGTCCAAGACGTGGCGGGAGTGGTGTCGGTTGCGCCCGGGGGGCGGGGGCCGCGGATCAGCCGGCGGTGTGCTCCTGCGCGTCGCGTCTGGCCCGGTCGCGGGCCCGGCGGGCGGGGCCCTTCCAGCCGCAGGAGCAGCGGGCGCCGGCGAACGAGCCGCGTTCCTCCACGGACGTCCGGTGATCGCCGGCCGCCGGCTGCCGGCCGGTACGCAACTTGCACACCTCACCACCGTAACGGGCGTGACGGCGCGCTTCCGACCGTCGTTACCCGGGTGAGGTCCAGGCGCGGACAGGGATGGTTCAGTAATGGTTGCGGCGATGTCCACGGCGGTAGGGGCGACGGCCGCGGGGCGGCGGCTCCGGCGTACGGCGACGGCGGTGGCCGCGGCGGGCTGCGCGGTGGCGCTGGTCGCGGGCTGCGTCGAGCACGGTGCCGCCGCCGAGGGCGGGTCCGCCGCGGCGGCCGAGGCGGGCGGCGGCGGCAAGGGCGCGGGCGGCGACCCCGGGGCGGCGGTGAGGGGCGCGGCCGACACCCTGGTACGCAGTGGCAGCTCGCTGGTGGAGACCTCGATGCGGATGGCCAGCGGCGGCACCTGGGTCACCGTCACCGGCACCGGCCGCTTCGACTTCGCCAGGCGGCAGGGCGAGCTGACCCTGGTGCTGCCCAGGGACGCGGCCGGTGCGGAGGAGCACAAACCGGTCACCGAGCTGCTGACGCCGGGCGCGCTCTACATGAAGGACCGCGGCGAGGGGGTGCCGGCGGGCAAGTGGGTCCGCGTGGACACCACGACGCTGCCGGACGGCAACCTCGTCACCGGCGGCGCCACCGAGCCGCTGGCGGCCGCCGAACTGCTCCGCGGCGCCCGTCAGGTGGTGCTGGTCGGCCCCGGGGTGCTGGGCGGCACGGCCGTACGCCACTTCCGGGGCGTCGCCGACATCGCGCGCGCCGCGCAGCTGGTGGGGCCGGCCTCCGGGGCGCTCGCGGCCGCGGCCAGGGGCTTCGCCGTGACCCGGGTGCCGTTCGAGGCGTGGCTCGACGCGGACGGGCGGCTGCGCCGGCTCACCGAGCACTTCACCTTCGGCGGGCAGGGGAACGGGGTGGGCGTGGTGTCCACGACGGACTTCGACGGCTTCGGGGCGGATGTGGTTCTCGCCACACCGCGGCGCGACGACATCTGGACCGGCAAGATCGTTTCTGCGCCCTGAGCCGGGGGGGCTCGGAAAATGGTCCTTCCGTGCCATGCGCCGGGGCAAGAGGGTTCCCTACGCTGGATGGCGGCCGTTGGACGGGACGCTTGGCGGAGGAGGTGGTGCGGACATGGTGCCGTCGCCCCGGGCTACAGTCCAGGACGACCCCGTGGCCCTGGCCGAGATCGAGCTGTGCGGAGAGCTGATCATCGCCGCGTCCACCGCCGACGAGGACCGGCTGAGCTTCGCGCGCATCGACGAGGTGCTTGAGGTCGACAGGAAGCCGGCCCGCTGCTGCCGCTAGGCCGCCTCCGACGCCTCCCGGCCGCCCGCGCGCCGCGGTCCGGGGTCCGCGCCCCCGGGCCCGGCGGCCCAGGGCCCGGACGCCGCTTGGGACTTACGTCCGCAGCAGCCGCGCTATCGCCGCCGTCGCCTCCGCGACCTTCTCGTCGATCTCAGGACCGCCGCCGACCGCGGCCGCCGCGACGCAGTGCCGCAGGTGCTCCTCCAGGAGCTGCAGCGCGAAGGACTGGAGCCCCTTCGTGCTGGCGGAGACCTGGGTCAGGATGTCGATGCAGTAGACGTCCTGCTCGACCATCCGCTGGAGCCCGCGGATCTGGCCCTCGATCCGGCGCAGCCGTTTGAGGTGCGACTCTTTGTCGTGGCTATAGCCATGCGGTCCCGGCGGCGACACAATCTCGTCTGCCGCCGATCCCGCCGCTGAATCCGTCACCGCTGTCTCCGCCGCCCCCGCCGTGTCCGACATCCCGCCGCCCGACCTCTCTGTCCGTTATACCCCTGGTGGGTATATCTTACCGAATCGATATCGCGTGCGACGCATCCCTCGTCCGGGGGAGGCTGTCCCATAGGTGACACTGGATGACGCCGGTTACCTGTGGCCGGATGGTGCCCCTAGCATCAGCGAGACCGACTCCGATGTATCCCGAGGAACCCACGTGCGCTTTCGTCTGACCCCCAGGGAGACGAGCTTCTACGACATGTTCGCCGCTTCAGCGGACAACATCGTCACCGGTTCGAAGCTCCTCATGGAACTGCTCGGAGCCGATTCGGCTACCCGCATCGAGATCGCCGAGAGGATGCGGGCCGCGGAGCACGCGGGAGACGACGCGACCCACGCGATCTTCCACCAGCTGAACTCCTCGTTCATCACGCCCTTCGACCGGGAGGACATCTACACCCTGGCCGGCTCGCTCGACGACATCATGGACTTCATGGAGGAGGCCGTCGACCTGGTCGTCCTCTACAACGTCGAGGAGCTGCCGAAGGGCGTCGAGCAGCAGATCGAGGTGCTCGCCAGGGCCGCGGAGCTGACCGCGGAGGCGATGCCCAACCTGCGGACGATGTCCAACCTCACCGAGTACTGGATCGAGGTCAACCGGCTGGAGAACCAGGCCGACCAGATCCACCGCAAGCTGCTCGCCCAGCTCTTCAACGGCAAGTACGACGCGATAGAGGTGCTCAAGCTCAAGCAGATCGTCGATGTGCTGGAGGAGGCCGCGGACGCCTTCGAGCACGTGGCGAACACCGTGGAGACCATCGCGGTCAAGGAGTCCTGACCCACGTGGACACCTTCGTGCTGATCGTCACCATCGCGGTGGCGCTCTTCTTCACCTATACCAACGGTTTCCACGACTCCGCGAACGCCATCGCCACCTCGGTCTCGACCCGGGCGCTGACCCCTAAGGCGGCGCTCGCGATGGCCGCGGTGATGAACCTGGCCGGCGCCTTCCTCGGCAGCGGCGTGGCCAAGACCGTGAGCAAGGGCTTGATCGCGACGCCCGAGGGCCGCTCGGGCATGGGCATCCTCTTCGCGGCGCTGAGCGGCGCGATCGTCTGGAATCTCGTCACCTGGTACTTCGGACTGCCGTCGAGTTCCAGCCACGCGCTGTTCGGCGGCCTGGTGGGCGCGGCGCTGGCCGGCGGCACGACCGTGCACTGGTCGGGCGTGGTCGACAAGGTCATCGTGCCGATGTTCGTCTCGCCGGCGGTCGGGCTGGTGCTGGGCTACCTGGTGATGGTCGCCATCCTGTGGTTCTTCCGCCGCGCCAACCCGCACAAGGCCAAGCGCGGCTTCCGGATCGCGCAGACCGTCTCGGCGGCCGGCATGGCGCTCGGCCACGGCCTGCAGGACGCGCAGAAGACCATGGGCGTCGTGGTGCTCGCACTGGTCATCCACGACCCGGCCAACGGCTACGGCATCCCGATCTGGGTCAAGTTCGTGTGCGCGGCCATGATGTCGCTCGGCACCTACGCCGGCGGCTGGCGGATCATGCGCACCCTGGGACGGCGGATCATCGACCTGGACCCGCCGCAGGGCTTCGCGGCCGAGACGACGTCCGCGTCGATCCTCTACGCGACCTCGTACATCTTCCAGGCGCCGGTCTCCACCACCCACGTGATCACGTCCTCGATCATGGGCGTCGGCGCCACCCGCCGGGTCAAGGCGGTGCGCTGGGGGGTGGCCAAGAACATCGTGGCGGGCTGGTTCATCACCATGCCGGCCGCGGCGCTGGTGGCCGCCGCCGGCTACTACGTCATCAAGCTGGTCTTCGGCTGACCCGCGCGGAAACGTCCCGGCACGGATCAGGCCCCGCCCCCGGGAAGGGGGCGGGGCCTGCGCCCTGCGGTGGCACCGCCATGCAGCACCGCACGGCGGTCCTGGTTATCCGAAGCGGCCGGAAATGTAGTCCTCGGTGGCCTGCACGGACGGGTTGGAGAAGATCCGCTCGGTGTCGTCGATCTCGATGAGCTTGCCGGGCTGGCCGACGGCCGAGAGGTTGAAGAAGGCCGTGCGGTCCGAGACGCGGGCGGCCTGCTGCATGTTGTGCGTGACGATGACGATGGTGAACCGGGTCTTGAGCTCGCCGATCAGGTCCTCGATGGCGAGGGTGGAGATCGGGTCGAGCGCCGAGCACGGCTCGTCCATCAGGAGTACCTGCGGCTCGACCGCGATGGCGCGGGCGATGCACAGCCGCTGCTGCTGGCCGCCGGACAGGCCGGAACCGGGCTTGTTCAGCCGGTCCTTGACCTCGTTCCACAGGTTGGCGCCCTTGAGCGACTTCTCGACGATGCCTTCGAGCTCGTTCTTCTTGCGGACGCCGTTGAGCTTCAGGCCGGCCGCCACGTTGTCGTAGATCGACATGGTGGGGAACGGGTTCGGCCGCTGGAAGACCATGCCCACGGTGCGGCGGACGCTCACCGGGTCGACGCCCGACCCGTACAGGTTCTCGTCGTCCAGCATCACCTTGCCCTCGACGCGGCCGCCGGGGGTGACCTCGTGCATGCGGTTCAGGGTGCGCAGGAAGGTGGACTTGCCGCAGCCGGACGGGCCGATGAAGGCCGTCACCGAGCCGGGCTCGATCGTCATGGAGATGTCGTCGATCGCCTTGAAGGCGCTGTAGTAGGCGGAGAGGCCGCTGATGTCGATGCGTTTGGCCATGGGGATCACTTCTCTTCTGCGGGCGGTCTGCTGACTTCTGGGTGGGGCCGCGTCAGCGACCGGCCTTGGGCGCCTTCCAGCGGGAGATGACCCGGGCGATGAGGTTCAGGATCATCACGAACGCGATGAGGACCAGGGCGGCCCCCCACGCACGGTCGTAGCTGGGCTGGTTGCCGTTGTTGTACTGCTCGAAGATGTAGTAGGGCAGCGACGACTGCGGACCCTCGAAGGGGTTGGTGTTGATCGTCGCCGCGCCGAAGACCAGCAGGGCGATCGGGGCGCTCTCACCCGCGATACGCGCGATCGCCAGCATGATGCCGGTGCTGATGCCGCCGACGGCGGTCGGCAGGACCACCTTGACGATGGTGCGCCACTTCGGGATGCCCAGCGCCAGCGAGGCCTCGCGCAGCTCGTTGGGCACCAGCTTGAGCATCTCCTCGGTGGAGCGCACCACGACCGGCATCATCAGCAGGGCGAGCGCGAGCGAGCCGGCGAAGCCGGACGCCGGGGCCTTGCCGATGACCACGAACCAGACCGACAGGATGAACAGGCCGGCCACGATCGAGGGGATGCCGGTCATGACGTCCACGAAGAAGGTCACGAACTTCGCGAGCCTGCCCCTGCCGTACTCCACCAGGTAGATCGCGGTGAGCATGCCCAGCGGGGCGGCGATGACGGTGGCGATGCCGACCTGCTCCAGGGTGCCGATGATGGCGTGGTAGACGCCGCCGCCGGGACCGAGGGTCAGGACGTTGTTCATCGAGTGGGTGAGGAAGGTGCCGTCCAGGATCCCGACGCCCTTGCTGATCGTCGTCTGGACCAGCGAGTACAGCGGGACGACGGCCAGGATGAAGCTCGACCAGACCAGGCTGGTGGCCACCCGGTCCTTGGCCTGCCTGCGGCCCTCGACCCGGGCGGTGATGGCGTAGGAGCCGGCCACGAAGAGGATCAGGGCGATCAGGCCCCACTGGATGTGGCTGCTCAGGCCGGCGCCGGCGCCGATCGCCACGGCGATCACGATGGCGCCCGCGGCGATGGCCAGCGGGCTCCAGCGCGGCAGGTGGCGGGAGGCGAGCCGCGGGGAGGAGGGCGTGCCGGACGTCCGCTTGGCGTCCATGACCGTGTCGCTCATGCGTTGGCCCCCGAGTATTCCTTCCGCCGCTGGATGATGATCCGCGCGGCACCGTTGACCAGCAGGGTGATCAGGAACAGCACCAGGCCGGAGGCGATCAGCGCGTCCCGGCCGAAGTCGTCGGCCTCGCCGAATTTGGCGACGATGTTCTGCGAGAAGGTGCCGCCGACCGGGTCCAGGATGTGCCCGGACAGCGTCGGCGACGCGGACAGCACGGTGGCCACCGCCATGGTCTCGCCGAGCGCGCGGCCCAGGCCCAGCATGGAGGCGCTGATGATGCCGGAGCGGGCGAAGGGCAGCACCGACAGGCGGATGACCTCCCAGCGGGTCGCGCCGAGCGCGAGCGCCGCCTCCTCGTGCATCTTCGGCACCTGGTTGATCACTTCGCGGCTGACGTTGGTGATGATCGGCAGGATCATGATCGCCAGCAGGATGCCCACGGTGAACAGCGAGCGGGCCGCGGAGTTGGGGTCTTCCTTGTGGAAGATGTACGTCCAGCCCAGGTAGTCGTCCAGCCAGAGGTTGACGCCCTTGAGGTGCGGCACCAGGAAGAGGGCGCCCCACAGGCCGTAGACGATGCTGGGCACCGCGGCGAGCAGGTCGATCACGTAGGCGATCGGGCCGCCCAGGCGGCGCGGTGCGTAGTGGGTGATGAAAAGGGCGATGCCGATCGCGATCGGCACCGCGATGGCCATCGCGATGATCGAGCTGACCACGGTGCCGTAGGCCAGCACCGCGATGCCGAAGGCCGGCGGGTTCAGGCTGGGCGTCCACTCGAAGGTGGTCAGGAAGTTGGCGTGGTCCTTGGAGATCGCGCTGACCGCGCGCACGGTGAGGAAGACCGCGATGGCGGCCATCACCACAAGCAGCAGGATGCCGG
Organism: Streptomyces sp. NBC_01198; assembly: GCF_036010485.1. NCBI lineage: Bacteria > Bacillati > Actinomycetota > Actinomycetes > Kitasatosporales > Streptomycetaceae > Streptomyces > Streptomyces sp. NBC_01198. The sequence continues at coordinate 3,555,891 of NZ_CP108568.1, read as the reverse complement.
ATCCGCGGGCGAGGCCGGCGAACACCCGGTCGCCGGGGCGGGACACGGCCTTGGCGGCCCGATGCGCCTCGGGCCTGGTGGGGGGTGGAGCGGTGGTTGTCATAGGTCGTCTTCTCCGGTCTGGGTGGGGGAGCTCACTCCCCCGGCGGCGGTGCACCGGATACGCGGCAGGGTCCCGCGGCCGTCGGCCGCGGGACCCGCCGCGCGTGGATCAGGAAAGGGCGGAGACGGTGGAGCGGACCTTCGTGGCGATCTCGGTCGGCAGCGGCGCGTAGCCGGCGGCGGCGAGCTTGGCCTGGCCGGCCTCGCTGGCGACGTAGGTCAGGAAGGACTTGGTCAGCGGCAGGGTGTCGGCCTTGTTGCCCTTGTCGCAGGCGATCTCGTACGTCACCAGGACGATCGGGTAGGCGTTGTCCGCCTTGGTGGTGTACGCGGCGCCGAGGTCGAGCGCCAGGTCGGAGCCGGTGCCGACGACCTTCGCCTGGGCGATGCCCGCGGAGGCGTTGTCGGTGGTGGCCTCGACCGGGGCGGCGGCACCGGTGTTGATCTTGACCGTGGGGATGCTGCTGGCGGTCGCGTAGGACAGCTCGAAGTAGCCGATCGAGCCCTCGGTCTGCTTGACCAGCGCGGCGACGCCCGCGGACTTCGGAGCGGCCTGGCCGCCCTTGGCGGCCCACGCCTTGGCGTGCTCGTACGGCCAGTCGGCCGGCGCGGAGCCCTTGAAGTACTTGGTCAGGTTGTCGGTGGTGCCGGAGTCGTCCTGGCGGTGGACCGACTGGATCTTGGTGCTCGGCAGGTTGACACCCGGGTTGAGCGTCTTGATCGCGTTGTCGTTCCAGTTGGTGATCTTGCCGTTGAAGATCTTCGCCAGGGTGGAGCCGTTCAGCACCAGGTTGTTCACGCCGGGCAGGTTGTAACCGATGGCGATCGGGCCGCCGACCATGGGGATGTTGATGCCCTGGCCGCCGGTGCAGACGCTCTTGGACTTGTCGACCTCTTCGGGCTTCAGCGGCGAGTCGGAGCCGGCGAAGGCGTCCGTGCCGTTGTTGAAGTCGATGATTCCCTCGCCGGAGGAGGACGGCTTGTAGTTGATCGTCGAGCCGCTGCACGCCTGCTGGTAGTCCTTGACCCAGGACTCGACCGCGTTCTGCTGGGCGGTCGAACCCGAGGACAGGATCTTGCCGGTCGCGCAGGAGATGCCCGAGGCGCTGGTGCCGCTCGACGCGCTGCTCGAACCGCTGGCCGAGTTGCTCGGTGTGCTGCTGCTGTCGCTGTTGTCGTCCGAACCGCAGGCCGACAGGACGAGCGCACCGGTAATCGCGACCGCGCCGACGGTCAGGGCCCGCAGCCCGCTCTTACGCTGAAGCTTCACCTTCGTGTGTTCCTTCCGAGAGCCCGCCGGTCGACGGCGAAGCATTGTCACTACGTCCTCCGGCGGCTGGTGCACACCGGTAAGGCCGAAATTAGGCAGATCAGGTGAAGCGACCAACGGGGACGGGTGAACGCCGGGTGAACCTCACCCGTCAGCCCGGTGCCATCCCTTCCAGGGGGGCGGGAGGTACGTACGTTCCGCCTGCGCCGACCCGCAGCCCCGCTCCTCCTCCGCCATTCCCCGCGCCCCTGCAGGGGTGCCCTCTGCGGTGGGGGGCGCCCCTGCAGGGGTGCCCTCTGCGCTGGGGCGAGCCCACCAGGGGCGCGGGGAACGGCGCGACAAGCCCCCACCGGGGGCGCGGGTTGTCACCGGTCGGGAGGGGTGGTTGCTGTCGTGTCCGGGCCACCGGGGGTGGTGGGTTGCGCGCGCAGTTGCTCGCGTCCCTGGGGGGCGCCCGTTTCGGGGCGGGGGGAGGTTTGCCCCCTCAGGCCAGGGTCAGCAGGAGCGCGGTGATCAGGGGGCGGTCGCGGTCGTGGGTGAGGCGGTGGTGGGCCGCGGTCGGGGGGAGCCAGACCATCGCGTCCACCTCCGTGTTGGCGACGAAGTCGCCCGCGTGGGCCCGGGCGGCCCAGTAGCGGACCTCCTTGGGGCGCCCGTCCACCAGGTAGCGCGTCGCGGGCAGCACCGCGCCCAGGTCGCAGCCGAGGCCGGTCTCCTCGCGGGTCTCCCGCACCGCGGCGTCGGCGAATTGCTCGCCCCGCTTGAGTTTGCCCTTGGGCAGGCTCCAGTCGTCGTACCGCGGCCGGTGGATCAGCGCGATCTCGACGCCCGCAGGGGCGGTGCGCCACAGCACCACGCCCGCCGCCAGGACGGCCGCGCTCTCGCCGGTCACCGGGCGCGCGGCTTCGGGACGGCCGGCTGCCACAGCCGGGAGAAGGCGAAGCGGGCCGCCTCGACCTCGTGCCGCTGGTCGGCGTGCAGCACGCCGAGGGCGTAGGCGGTGGCCGGCGCGATCCGCGGGGTGCGGGCCGCGGTGGCGACCGCGGCGGCGGACTCGGCGGCCTCGCGGTGCCGTTCGAGCAGCAGTGCCGCGTCGGCGAGCCGCTGCCGGTCGGCCGCGTCACCCTCGGGACGGCTGACCTCGGCCGCGTAACGGCTCAGCCGCAGCAGCACCCGGACCTGGTGCCAGGGCGCGTCCTGCAGGTCGGCGGTGAGGTCGGCGCCCAGGGAGGCCTGGACGGCGTCGGCGTTGTACGGGTGCGCCGCCCGGTGCAGCGGCAGCGCGGCCGCGGCGTCGGCCAGCCGGGCGTAAGCCTGCGCGGCCATCGGCGGCATGACGGTGGCGGCCGGCCCGGCGGCGGCGGGGGTGAGCGGCACCTCGGAGGCCAGCACGGCGATCGCGTCGGCCAGCGCGTGGAAGCGCGAGGAGCCCACGGCCTGCAGCGACGCCGAGTGCGCCCGGGTCCGCGCCAGCGTCAGCTGGCGTTCGAGCAGGGCGCCGGCCCGGGCCGCGCCCAGCGCGAGCGGCCCGCCGGCGGGCGCGGGCGGCGGCGCGCCGCCCACCGTGACGGCCTCCTGCTCCTCCACGGTGACCGAGAGCCGCCGCAGCGCGCCCAGCAGCCGGTCCAGCCGGGAGACGTACCGCGGCTCGCGGCCCAGCGTCGTGGACAGCCAGCCCAGTTCCACCCGCAGCGGCTCGGCCCAGCCGGCGTCGGTGAGGGTGCCGTAGATGTGCAGCACCCCGCCGATCCGGCGGGCGCTGCCGCGCAGCAGCCTGTCGGCCTCGGTCTCGTTCCCGCCGCGCAGGCTCAGCCCGCGCAGGAAGGCGGTGGCACGCTCGTGCAGGTAGCGGGTCAGCACCTCGCCCGCGGTGCCGCCGCCCGGCGGCCTGGCTGCGTCGTACGCTTCGGCATTCATGCTCGCGCTGATCCCCGTGTCCCCGTTGTCTGCCGGTGCGCTGCCGCCGGGCGCGGGCAGGCGTGGCGGCCTGGCTCTGGTCGGTGCTGCGGACGGGGGCGGGTGGGCAGCCGCGCTGCCCCCGTCCGGCGGAGTCTGGCTGTGCCGCGGCGGCAGCCGGTCAGGTAGCTGCTGATGGGCCACGCCGGCGCCTCCGGGCGTCGATGAGCATCTCCTGGATGTTGCGCAGCGGGCGCCCCTCGGCGTCGGTGCTGTGCCGTATCCAGTTGCCGTCAGCCGCCAGGTGCCAGGAGGACGTGCTGTCCGACATCCCGGTCTCCAGCAGGCGGTTGAGGGTGGCGCGGTGGGCCGGGTCGGCGACCCTGACCAGCGCCTCGATGCGGCGGTCGAGGTTACGGTGCATCAGGTCGGCGCTGCCGAACCACACTTCGGGCTCGCCGCCGTTGCCGAACGCGAACACCCGGGAGTGTTCGAGGAAGCGCCCCAGGATGCTGCGGACCCGGATGTTCTCCGACAGCCCGGCGACACCCGGCCGTACCGCGCAGATCCCGCGGACCCAGATGTCCACCGGGACACCGGCCTGCGAGGCCCGGTACAGGGCGTCGATCACCGCCTCGTCCACGATCGAGTTGACCTTGATGCGGACGAACGCGGGCCGTCCGGCCCTGTGGTGCTCGATCTCGGCCATGATCCGGGAGACCAGGCCGTCGCGCAGGTTGCGCGGGGCGACCAGCAGCCGGTTGTACGTGGCGCGCCGCGAGTAGCCGGACAGCCGGTTGAACAGGTGCGAGAGGTCCGCCCCGACCTGCGGGTCCGCGGTCAGCAGGCCCAGGTCCTCGTAGAGCCTGGCCGTCTTGGGGTGGTAGTTGCCGGTGCCGACGTGGCTGTAGCGGCGGAGGGTGTCGCCCTCCTGTCTGACCACCAGCGACAGCTTGCAGTGCGTCTTGAGGCCGACCAGGCCGTAGACGACGTGGCAGCCGGCCTCTTCGAGCTTTCTGGCCCACTTGATGTTGGCCTGCTCGTCGAAGCGCGCCTTGATCTCCACCAGCACCAGCACCTGCTTGCCCGCCTCGGCCGCGTCGATCAGCGCGTCCACGATCGGCGAGTCACCTGAGGTGCGGTAGAGGGTCTGCTTGATGGCCAGCACGGTCGGGTCGGCCGCCGCCTGGTCCAGGAAGGCCTGCACGGAGGTGGAGAACGAGTCGTACGGGTGGTGCAGCAGGATGTCCCGCTCCCGCACCGCCGCGAAGATGTCCGGCGGCGTCGCCGACTCCACCTCGGCCAGGTCGCGGTGGGTGCCGGCGATGAAGCGCTGGAACTTCAGCTCAGGGCGGTCCAGGGCGGCGATCGCGAACAGCCCGGTCAGGTCGAGCGGCCCCGGCAGCGGATAGACCTCGGTGTGCTTCATCTTCAGCTCGTGCACCAGCAGGTCCAGCACCCGCGGGGCGATCGACTCCTCGACCTCCAGGCGCACCGGCGGCCCGAAGCGGCGCCGCATCAGCTCCTTCTCCAGCGCCTGGAGCAGATTCTCGGCGTCGTCCTCCTCGACCTCCAGGTCCTCGTTCCTGGTGACACGGAACATGTGGTGGTCGAGGACGTCCATGCCCGGGAAGAGCTCCTCCAGGTGCGCGGCGATCACGTCCTCCAGCGGGACGTAGCGCTGCGGCCCGGCCTCCAGGAAGCGCGACAGGATCGGCGGCACCTTCACCCGGGCGAAGTGCTCGTGCCCGGAGACGGGATTGCGCACCACCACCGCCAGGTTCAGCGACAGGCCCGAGATGTACGGGAAGGGGTGCGCCGGGTCGACGGCCAGCGGCGTCAGCACCGGGAAGATCTGCTGCCGGAAGAGCGTGGCGAGCCGCGCCTGCTCCTTCTCGGTCAGCTCGGCCCAGCGGATGACGTGGATGCCCTCGTCGGCCAGCTGCGGGGCGACGTCGTTCTGGAAGCAGGCCGCGTGCCTGGCCATCAGCTCCCGCGACCTGGTCAGGATCAGGTCCAGCACGTCCCTGGGCTGCAGCCCGGAGGCGGACCGGGTGGCGACCCCGGTGGCCATCCGGCGCTTCAGGCCGGCGACCCTGACCATGAAGAACTCGTCCAGGTTGCTGGCGAATATGGCCAGGAAGTTAGCCCGTTCGAGTAGCGGGGTGGCCGGGTCCTCGGCCAGTTCGAGCACCCGCTCGTTGAAGGCCAGCCAGCTGCGTTCCCGGTCCAGGAAGCGGCCCTGCGGCAGCTCCTCGCCGTACTCCTCGCTGGCCGCGTCCAGGCCTGGCGGCTCCGGCTCCAGGTCGGGTACGACCCGCGGCCGGAAGGTGCCGAACACATCGGTGGTGCCCTCGCCTGACCCCTGCGGGGGCTGGGCAGGGACACTGGGCTGATTCGTCTGGGCCATGGTGCGCGAGCCCTCCTCCGGTTCCGGCACGTCGAACACGCGGCCGACACCCCCCGTCAGGCGGCCAGCAGCCGTCACTCCATTGTCTCGTGCCAAGGGGGGTTTCGGCAGGTCGGCCGGGGGTGGGCAGTGGGGGGCAGCGGGCTGCATCCTGAGATGCTTGCAAGGGCGATTGAACCAGCGGTAACGAGAGCATGGCCGTCAGGCAAGCGCAGCGCCTCCGGCGGGGGAGAGCCGACGTCCTGGCCGCGCCCGTCCCCCCGGCTCGGGAGGCGGTGCCACGTGCGGTGGCGGCGGCCCTTCCCCGCCGTCGTGCCTGGTCGCTCCGTTCTCCCCCAGCGCTTCGCCTGGGCGTACCCCCACGCGCCCCTGGGTGGGTGCCACTTGCGGTGGCCTGTCGCCCTTGCGGCGCGCGGGGGCTGAGTGCGCAGTTCCCCGCGCCCCTGGTGAGTTCGGCCCAGCCGCAGAGGGAACCCATGAGGGGCGCGGGGAACTGCGCGACCAGCCCCCGCCGGGCCGCAGGCGAGACGCCACCGCAAGGGGCAGGGCCTCACCGGCCTACCCCAGTGGCTACGTCTCGGTGCGGTACATCAGGTCGACCTCGTAGGTCGTGAATCCGAGGCGGTCGTAGACCGCCACGGCGGCCGCGTTGTCGGCGTCGACGTAGAGGAGGACGCCCGGCAGGCCGCGGTCGGCGGCGAGGTGGCGCAGGCCGATCGTGGTGAGGGCGCGGCCCAGGCCGCTGCCCTGCTCGGCGGGGGCGACGCCGACGACGTAGACCTCGCCGAGCCCCAGGTCGGCGTGGACCTTGGTCCAGTGGAAGCCGACCAGCTCGGAGCCGCGGAAGGCCAGGAAGAAGCCGTCCGGGTCGAACCACGGCTCGCCCATGCGGTCGTCGAGGTCACGCTGGGTGAGGGAGCCCTGCTCGGGGTGGTGGGCGAAGGCGGCCGCGTTGAGGGCGAGCCAGTCCGCGTCGTCCTGCCCGGGCCGGAAGGTCCGTACGGTCACCCCGTCGGGCAGCACCGGCTCGGGCAGCGCCGCGTCCAGCGGCATCCGCATCTGCCGCAGCTCGCGGAAGAGGTTGAGCCCGAGCCGGACCGACAGGTGGCGGGCTGCGGGGTGCCCGCCGTGCGCCCACACCCGCAGCCGGCGCCCGGTGGCGGCGAGCAGCTCGTCGCCGAGCGCCTGCCCGTGCCCGTTCAGCCGGTGCTCGGGGTGCACCACGAACTCCGCGGCGGGCGCCTCGACGGGGTCGGTGTCCTCGATCTGTCCGTAACCGGCGAGGGCGTCGCCGGACCACAGCAGCAGGTGGCGTACGCCCTCCCGGCCGCTCCTGCGCACGTGCAGCCTGCCCTGCTCGGACACCGCGGACTGCCCGTCCGCTGTCGCGGCGGTCGCGATCAGGCCGAGCACCGCCTGCGCGGTGTCGGCGGGAAGGTCGGTGAGGGTGTCGATCCGCCGGTCGCTCATGCCGGAATCGTACGGGGCCGGTCGGTCCCGTTGCGGGCGGGCGCCGCACGCGTCACCGGGATGATCGCGGCGGAGGCGCACGCGGTGAGGGCGGCCAGCGCGAAACCGGGCCAGTAGGCGGTGGCGGAGATGACCGCGGCCATGGCCGGCGGTACGACCGCGGCGGTCAGGTTCTGGCCGGTGTTGTGGACGCCGAGGGCCCGGCCGGACCAGGCGGGGCCCGCGTGTTCCGCGGTGGAGGTGAACGACAGCCCGTTGGTGCTCGACGTGACGGCGATGGCGGCCACCAGCAGGACGGCGGTCAGCGGCGAGGGGAAGGCGGTGGTCAGCGCGGTAGCGGCCACCACCGCGGCGGTGATCACCGCCAGCTGCCGCATGGGCCGCAGCCGGTCGCCGACCCGGTCCGACCAGCGGCCGACCAGGATGCGGGAGAGCGCGCCCAACCCCTGGGCGACGGCGATCAGCTGCCCGGCGTGCACCGGGGTCCAGCCGCGGACGTCCACCAGCAGCACCAGCGCGAAGGCCCCGGCGGTGAACTGCGGGACGACCAGCAGCGCGGCCGAGCCGTGGATCCGCCACAGCAGGCGCGAGCCCCGGTAGGGGTTGGGGGCGGGTTCCGTGGTCTTCGCGGCGGGCCTGGCGGGATCGGCGGCGAAGAGCGCGATCAGCACGGCGATCACCGCGCACAGCGCGGCCAGGAAGCCGAAGGCGCCGCGCAGCCCGTGCGCGTCGGCCAGCGGCGGCATTGCCAGCGCGGCCAGGCCCATCCCCAGCGGGGTGGACGTCTGCCTGATGCCCATGGCCAGGCCGCGCTCGCTCGCGGCGAACCAGCCCATGACCAGCCGCCCGCTGGCGGAGTAGACCGACGCGCCGGTGGCACCGGCCAGCACCAGCAGCGCGCCGAGCGCCACCATCCCGTGCGCCCCCCACGCGGCCCCGCCCAGTGCTGCGGCGGCCGCGCCGAGGCCCGCGGCGATGACCACCCGCTCGCCCCACCGGTCGGCGGCGGCGCCCCATCCGTAGAGCGCGAGCACCAGGCCGACCGTCGGGCAGGCCACCAGCAGGCCGACCTGGGTGAGGCTCAGGTGCTGCCGGGTGCGCAGGTCGTCGGCGAGATAGGGGATGCCGTAGACGAAGGCGCAGGCTGCGGTCTGTGCTGCGGTTCCCAGCGCGAGCATGATCCAGCGACGCACGGTCGGCGCACCTCCCGGTTGAGTGGATGATGCATCGAAGTATTCGCCGTCCGCCGGGATTCGAGACGGTGATTTCACATTCCGAGACGACAGACGCGGCAGCGCGGGTCGGCCCCCGCCCTGCTCAGATCTCGGGAGCCGCGTCCGGCGGGGCGGTCGGGGCGCCCGGCAGGTACAGCGTCGCCTCGGTGCCGCCGCCCTGCGCCGGGGTCAGCGCGATCGTGCCGCCTGACTGGTGGACGGTGCGGGCCACGATGGACAGGCCCAGGCCGCTGCCGGGCAGCGAGCGCGCGGAGGGCGAGCGCCAGAAGCGTTCGAAGACGTGCGGGAGCTCCTCGGCGGGGATGCCGGGCCCGTGGTCGCGTACGGTCAGCCGGCCGCCGTCAAGCCGCACCTCGATCCGGCCGCCGGACGGGCTGAACTTCACCGCGTTGTCCAGCAGGTTGACGATGGCCCGCTCCAGCGCCGAGGCCTCGGCGCGGACGAACCAGGGGGCCAGGTCGGCGGTGATGGTCAGGTCGGGGCCGCGCAGCCTGGCGCGTTCCAGGGCGGTGCGGGTGATCTCGTGCAGCGGTACGACCTGGAGGGTGGCCGCCGCGTCCGGCCTGGACAGCTCCTGGAGGTCGCCGATGAGCGCGGCCAGCTCGGTCATCTGCGCCTTCACCGAGGCCAGCAGCGCGCGCCGGTCGTCCGCCGGGATGGCCCGGCCGGTCGCCTCGCTGCGTTCCAGCAGCTCGATGTTGGTCCGCAGCGACGTCAGCGGGGTGCGCAGCTCGTGCCCCGCGTCGGCGATCAGCTGCTGCTGCCGGTCCCGGGACGACGCCAGCGCCGACGTCATCGCGTTGAAGGAGGTGCCGAGCCGGGCGATCTCGTCCTTGCCGTCCACCGGGATCCGTACGTTGAGGTCCTCGGTCCGTGCGATGTGCTCCACCGCCAGGGCCAGGTCGTCCACCGGGCGCAGCCCGGTCCTGGCGATCCACAGGCCCGCGGTGCCCGCGCCGAGCACCCCGATCCCCGCGACGGCGAGCAGCACCCAGGCCAGCGTGGTCAGCGGCCGGGTGACGTCGCTCAGCGGGCGGGCCACCGACACCGCGGCCGGCTCGTGGTTGATCTCCGCCGGCGTGGTGTAGACGCGCAGCTTCTGGCCGGAGGACGTGGTCACGGTGTGCAGCGCGTCCTGGGCCTGCCGTGCCGCCACCGCCGTGTCCTGGCTGCCGACCGGGATGTCGGTGTGGCCCTGCACCCAGCAGTGCGTGCCGTTGGGCAGCACGACCTGGGCCGAGGTGTTGGTGGTGATGAACTGCGTGGGGCTGTCCGGGCTGTTCTCGCTGGGCGCGCTCTGCTTGCACCCCTCGACGGCCAGGGTGCGCGAGATGACCTGGTTCGGCACCACCTCGGGCTGGCGCAGCGACCGGTCCAGCTCGTTGCTGAGCTGGTCCCTGGTGATCAGCCAGCAGGCAAGCGCGGCGGCCGCCACCGCGACCGCCACCGCCACGGCGGTGAGGGTGGTCAGCCGGGACCGCAGCGGCAGTCGGCTCACGAGGGACCGCCGGCGTGACCGCCGTCCGGCGCCCGCAGCACGTAGCCGACGCCGCGCACGGTGTGGACCAGCCGGCGCATGCCGCCGACCTCGGTCTTGCGCCGCAGGTACATCACGTACACGTCGAGGGAGTTGGAGGAGGGCTCGAAGTCGAAGCCCCACACCGACTTGAGGATCTGCTCGCGGGTGAGGACCTGGCGGGGGTGGGTGAGGAACAGTTCGAGCAGGGTGTATTCGGTACGGGTCAGCTCCACCGGCCGGCCGGCGCGGGTGACCTCCCGGGTCGTGACGTCCATCCGCAGGTCGGCGAAGGCCAGGATGTGGTCCGCGGGGTCGCCGGCGCCCGCGCCGGCGGCGTAGGAGCTGCGGCGCAGCAGGGCGCGCAGCCGCGCCAGCAGCTCGTCCAGTTCGAAGGGCTTGACCAGGTAGTCGTCGGCGCCCGCGTCGAGCCCGGTGACGCGGTCGCCGACGGTGTCCCGTGCGGTGAGCATGAGGATCGGCGTGGTGACCCCGGTGCCGCGCAGCCGGCGGGCGGTGGTCAGCCCATCCATCCGCGGCATCAGCACGTCGAGCACGATCGCGTCGGGGCGGTAGGTGTCCGCCGCCTCCAGCGCCGCTATGCCGTCGGCGGCCAGCTCGGTGTCGTAGCCCTCGAAGGCCAGGCTGCGGCGCAGGGCCTCGCGCACTGCGGGCTCGTCGTCCACGACCAGGATGCGGGCGGGTGCCTCGCCGGACTCGCCGGCGCTGGGGGCGGAGCCGGGACCAGGGCTCATGGTGGGGGATACCTCGCTGCTCGACATGGGTGGTGCCGCTGACCCTTTCAGCGTCGCACGACGCGGTGCGTGGGCAGCGCACTGACCGGCGCCCCGGTCGTGCGCTGAACCGGTGCACCGGCCGTGTGCCGGTCGGTCTAGTTGGTCCCGCCGCCGCGCAGCGTCGCGAGGTCGGCCTTGACGGTGTTGACCGGGATGGCGAAGCCCAGGCCGACGCTGCCGGAGGACGACGAGGACGACGAGCCGGAGGAGGAGTCGGAGAACATCGCCGAGTTGATGCCGATGATCTGGCCGCTCATGCTGATCAGGGCGCCGCCGGAGTTGCCGGGGTTGAGCGAGGCGTCGGTCTGGATCGCCTTGTACGTGGTGGTCGAGCTGCCGGTGGACCCGTTGTACTGGTTGCCGCCGAAGGAGAACGGCCACTGGTCGCCCTGACCGCTGCCGTTGCCGTTGCCGCCGAAGCCCTGGCCCTGGCTCTGCCCGTTCTCGACGGGGACGGTCACGTCGCGGTTGAGCGCGGAGACGATGCCGCTGGTCACGGTGTTGCTCAGGCCCTCGGGGGAGCCGATGGCGACGACCTGGTCGCCGATGGCCACCGAGGAGGAGTCGCCGAGGGTGGCGGCGGGCAGGTTCGCGGCGCCCTGGATCTTGATCAGGGCCAGGTCCTTGCCCGAGTCGGTGCCGACGACGCTCGCGCTCGCGGTCTTGCCGTTGGTGTACGTGACGCTGATCTGGTCGGCGCCCGCGACGACGTGGTTGTTGGTGACGACCTGGCCGTCGCCGGTGATGATGATGCCGGAACCGGTGGCCTTGCCCTGGCCGGAGGTCGCGTTGATCTCGACGACGCTGGGGTCGACGGCCTTGACGACGCCGGCCACGGTGCCGTCGAGCGCGGCGGCGTTCACCACGGCGGAACCGCCGTTGGTCGCGGTAGGGGCGCCGGCCGAGTTGTCGGTGGCGTTGCCCACCAGCGCGCCGACTCCGCCGCCGATCACTCCGGCGACGATCGCGGCGGCGGCGAAGAACACCACGGGCTTGCGGGCCCGCCGCTGGTGGCCGCCGCCGCCCTCACCGGGGCCGCCGGTCGGGGGGAGCGGGCCGTACGGGGGCGGCGGGGGGAAGCCGCCGTAGCCCTGGGGGCCCGCGGCCTCGGCCGGCGCCTCACCCTCGGGCGACGGGGTCGGCGGGGAGGACGGGACCGGGGCCGTGGGGCCGTAGTAGAGCGGGTCGTGCGAGTGCTGGGGTTCGCCGCCGTTGCGGCTGCTCTCGGTCATGTCAATGACTGTGGGCCCCGAACATGAGAGCTTGCTGAGCACACGCTGAGAAGCCCGACAGAAGGCTGTATGCCCGATGTAAGGAAGATCGCCCCGGGGCGGTCAGTGGCAGCCGCAGGACCCGCGGACGACCAGCCGGGACGGGAACTGCCGCAGCCGCTCCCGCCTGGCGCCTGGCACCCGCAGCGAGTCGTCGAGCACCGCGTCCACCGCGGCCCTGGCCATGCCCTGCCGGTCGGAGGCCACCGTGGTCAGCGGCGGGTCGGCGAGCGCGGCCTCCTTGACGTCGTCGAAGCCGGCGACGGCCAGCTGCTCGGGTACGTCGATCCGCAGCTCGCGGGCGGCCCGCAGCAGCCCGATCGCCTGGTCGTCGGTGGCGCAGAAGATGGCCGGCGGCCGGTCCGGTCCTGCCAGCAGGCCGAGCGCGACCTTGTAGGCGTCGTAGCGGTTGTAGGGGGCCTGGAAGAGGCGGCCCTCGGTGGACCGCCCCGCTTCCTCCATGGCCCGCCGCCAGCCGACGACGTGGTCGGTGACGGGGTCGCCGATCACCGGGGTGACCTCGGTGCCGCCCAGGCAGGCGACGTAGTCGTGGCCGTGCTCAAGCAGGTGGCGTACCGCCAGCTGCGCGCCGCCGATGTCGTCGGTGCGCACCGCGATGTCGTCGATGGCCTCGGGCCGCTCGTGCAGCAGCACCACCCGGGCGTCCCAGGCGTCGATCTCGGTGGCAGCGTTGTCACTGAGGCCCTGGCTGATCAGGATCAGCCCGGACACCCGCATGCCGAGGAAGGCCCGCAGGTAGTGGACCTCGCGTTCGTCGAGGTAGTCGGAGTTGCCGACCAGCACCATTTTCCCGCGCTCGGACGCGGCCTGCTCGACCGCGTGCGCCATCTCCGCGAAGAAGGGCTGGCGCGCGTCGGGGACGATCAGGCCGATCAGGTCGGTACGGCGGCTGGCCATCGCCTGGGCCACACGGTCCGGGCGATAGCCGAGCTGCTTGATGGCCGCGAGCACTCGCTCGCGGGTGGCCGGGGCTACCGGCCGGGGTCCGTTGTTGATGACGTAGCTGACGACCGCGGTGGAGGTCCCCGCCAGCCTGGCCACGTCGTCGCGCGTCACCTTGGGCACGACGCGAAGTCTACGCGTGTCTATCGGCTCGTCACACGGCTCGTCATACGGTCTGTTCAGCCGATGAACGGCTCTCCTGCCGGTCGGTCCCGTGGCCCTGTGCCGCCTCGCTGCGCGCGGCCTCCTCGGCGGCCCGCTCGACCTTCTCCGGAGTCACGAAGCGGTAGCCGACGTTGCGGACCGTGCCGATCAGCGACTCGTGCTCCACGCCCAACTTCGCCCGCAGCCGCCGCACGTGCACGTCCACCGTCCGCGTACCGCCGAAGTAGTCGTAGCCCCAGACCTCCTGGAGCAGCTGGGCTCGGGTGAAGACCCGCCCCGGGTGCTGCGCCAGGTACTTCAGCAGCTCGAACTCCTTGAAGGTCAGGTCCAGGACCCGGCCCTTGAGCTTCGCGCTGTAGGTGGCCTCGTCGACCGACAGGTCGCCGTTGCGGATCTCCATCGGGCTGTCGTCGCCGGTGATCTGCTGGCGGCCCATCGCCAGCCGCAGCCGTGCCTCGACCTCGGCCGGGCCCGCGGTGTCGAGCAGCACGTCGTCGATCCCCCAGTCCGCGGTCACCGCGGCGAGGCCGCCCTCGGTGACGACCAGCATCAGCGGGCAGCCGGGGCCGGTGGAGCGCAGCAGCTGGCACAGGCTGCGCACCTGCGGAAGGTCGCGGCGGCCGTCGATCAGGATCACGTCGGCGCCGGGGGTGTCGACCAGGGCGGGGCCCTCGGCGGGGGCCACCCGCACGCTGTGCAGCAGCAGCCCGAGCGCGGGCAGCACCTCGGTGGACGGCTGGAGTGCGTTGGTCAGCAGCAGCAGAGAACTCACCGGGGGCTCCCGTCGGTCGTGCGGGCATCGAGGATGTGGTCGATCGTGCTCGGCAATGTGTCGTCCAGCACATCGTGGAGGACATCAGGCGGCGGCGTTGCCACGACGGACCGGCCAGGTGGGTGGGACTGGCTCATTTTCGAACTCCTCCTCGGTGCCTGCGAGGACGGCAGATTTCGTGCGGAAAAGCACGAAAGGACCCGGGGGCGGCATTGCCCAGGTCCTCTTGCACGGAAGAATAGCCCACATGGACAGCGCTGCCGAGGCCGAGGACATGCGTTTCTGTGTTTCACCGCTCACTTCGGGTGGCCGGAGCGCGGTTCTGTTGACGTCCGACGGTATAGCGATCGAAGCCGAACACCTGCGTGCCGCCGATGGTGGACGCGATCTGGCCATCGTCGTCGCGCACGGCTTCACCGGCGCCCTGGAGCGGCCCGCGGTCCGCCGGGCCGCCGCGGTGCTCCGCCGCAGCGGCGGAGTGCTGACGTTCTCCTTCCGCGGGCACGGCCGCTCCGGCGGCCACTCCACGGTCGGCGACCGCGAGGTGCTCGACCTGGACGCGGCGGTGCGCTGGGCGCGGCGGCTCGGCTACGCCCGGGTGGCGGTGGTCGGCTTCTCGATGGGCGCCTCGGTGGTGCTGCGGCACGCGGGCGCCGACCCCGACGCGGGCCTGTCGCCGGTCGACGCGGTGGTCTCGGTCAGCTCGCCCGCCCGCTGGTACTACCGCGGTACGGCGCCGATGCGCCGGCTGCACTGGGTGGTGACCAGGCCCACGGGGCGGCTGGTCTCCCGGCTGGGCCTGCGCACCCGGATCCACCCGGCCGACTGGGACCCGGTGCCGCGCTCCCCGGTGGAGTCGGTGCCGTACATCGTGCCGACGCCGCTGCTGATCGTGCACGGCGACCGCGACGGCTACTTCCCGCTGGACCACCCGCACTCGCTCGCCGCCGCCGCCGGTGAGGGCGGCGCCGAGCTGTGGATCGAGCCCGGTTTCGGGCACGCGGAGAACGCCGCGGACGCGGCCCTGCTCGGCCGGATCGGCGACTGGCTGACCGCCCGTGTTGGAGCGCGGTGACGCGGACGGTCCATGATGGAGGCGGCTCGCGGCGGTGTGCCGGGCATATGACGGCCGGCGGCACGGCCCCGGGACCGGCACCGTACGCACCGCACCGGCACAGGCACGACAGGCACCACGAAGGACGAGGGGACGGAGCCGCGATGGCTGCAACCGACACGGCCGCGCGCCCGGCGGCGGGCACGATCCGCTACTGGGCCGCCGCCAAGGCCGCCGCGGGCACGGCGGAGGAGCCGTACCGCGCGGCCACGCTCGCCGACGCGCTGGCCGCCGCCCGGCAGCGGCACGCCGGGCAGCCCGACTTCGCCCGCGTGCTGCTGCGCTGCTCCTTCCTGGTGGACGGCCACCCGGTCGGCACCCGCGACCACACCGAGGTGCCGCTGCCCGACCGCGGCACCGTCGAGGTGCTGCCGCCCTTCGCCGGGGGGTCCGCGTGAGCGACCACGGCGAGTACGAGTACGGCGAGGGCCGCGGCCAGGGCCGCGGCCACGACGACCAGGCGTACGGCAACGGACCGGCCGCGTACGGCCGCGACGACCAGGCGTACGGCAACGGACCGGCCGCGTACGGCCGCGACGACCAGGGCTACGGCGCCGGACCGGCCCCCTACGGTCGCGACGACCAGGCGTACGGCGCCGGGCCCGCCCCCTACGGCACCGACGGGACCTACGTCCCCGAGCCGCTGCACGCCGCGCCGCCCCCGCAGCAGGGCCAGGACGGCGGCTACGGCGCACCGCCGACCGGCGACGACTGGTCGGGCCACGCCCCCGCCCAGGACGGCCAGGCATACGGGGTCCCCGCCGGCGGGGACGGCTGGGGCGCGACACCGCCGGCCGCCCACCCGTGGGCTGCGCCGCAGGAGTACCCGCAGGGCGGCTGGGAGCCGGCCGCCGCACCGCAGGCCGCGTATCCCGCGGAGGCGGCCCCGGCGTACGAGGCCGGGGGCGCCGGGTGGCAGCAGCAGCCCGCCCACGCCTACGCCGACCCGCAGGCCTACCCGGCGGAACCGCAGGGCGTCGAGCACACCGCCGTCCTGCCGGTGATCGAGGACGAGCCCGCGGCGCCCCTCCCGGGCGGCCGGGCCGCCCGCCGGGCGGGCGCCAGGACCGCCCCGGTGCGCCCCGACGGGCGGACCGGCTCGCCGATCATCGCGCCCGGCATCCAGCCCGCCGCGCTCACCGCGGCGCTCGGTCTGCTGCTCGCGGGCGGCGCCGCGCTCGGCAAGCCGGGCCTGACGGCCTTCCTGGTGCTGCTGCAGGCGGTCACGGCGGCCGGCTGGTTCCGGCTCAACGGCATGTGGCCCGCCCGCCAGGGCATCGTGCTGGCCTTCCTCGCCGGGGTGACCGCCGACGTCGGGATGCTGGCCGCGGACGGCGACCACGCGCCCGAGGTGGTGGTCGGCACCCTCGGGGTCTGGCTGCTGCTGGTCCTGGTGCTGCAGCTCCGCCACCACGGCAGCGCCGAGGAACGCCTCTCCTCGCTGACCGCGACCTCCGCGTCGACCCTGGTCACCGTGCTGGCCTGCGGTTACCTGGCGGCCGCGGTCTCCGGCGCGGGCAGCGACCCGGTGGTGGTGGGCGCCGTCGCGGTGGCCGCCGCGACGCTGGTGCGCGCCCTGCCGCTGCCGGGCGAGCCGCTGTCGCTGCTGACCGCCCTGCTGGCGGCGGCGGCCACCGGCGCACTCACCGGCGGCGCCGACGGCCTCGGTACCGGCGACGGCATCCTGCTCGCGGTGTGCTGCGGCGCCTGCGCCCTGATCGGGCTGCGGGTGGCCAGCTACGACTTCCCGTCGCGGTTCGTCCACTTCACCGCCGGTGTGGCCCTCCCCCTCACCGCCGCGGCCCCCGTCGTCTACGCTCTGGGCCGGGCCCTGACCTGAGCGCTTCCCCGGATATCCACAGGTAACGGATCGGTCCCGCGGGGAACCGCGGACCCCGTGCCGCCCGTCAGGCGTTGCGGAAGTCGGGGGCGGATCGAGTGGGGGAGTACGGGCACATGCGAGCGTGGCGGATAGTCCTGGTCGTGGTGGTGGTCCTCGGCGGCCTGTTCGTCGCCGCGGACCGGATCGCGGTCTCGGTGGCACAGAACAAGGCGGCGGAACGGGCTCAGGCCACCGAGGGGCTCGACCACAGGCCCAAGGTGACGATCAAGGGCTTCCCGTTCCTGACCCAGGCCGCCTTCGGCAAGCTGGACGACGTCTCGATCAAGGCGGAGGACATCGCGGCGGGCGGCGGCGGGAAGACGCTGCGGATCGCGACCTTCCAGGCCGACCTGCACGGGGTGAAGTTCTCCAACGGCTACCGCACCGCGATCGCCGACAGCGCGGACGGCGAGGCCTTCATCACCTACGCGGACCTGTCCAAGGCCGCGCCTCCCGGGGTGACGGTGTCCTCCGCGGGCACCGCCGCGGACGGCAAGGCGATGGTGAAGCTGACCGGGAGCATCCCCGGCATCGACGCGAAGATCAGCGTGCTCAGCGAGGTGACCGTGCAGGGCGCGGACGTCATAGGGCTGCACGCCCAGAAGCTGCCCAAGGAGCTGACCGCGCTCGGCCTGGAGGACAACGTCAGGCAGCAGATCGACTTCCAGAGCCAGCTGACCCACCTGCCCGCCGGGATCTCGCTGACCGCGGTGACGCCCACGGCGGACGGCATATCGGTGGCCGCGGGCGGGAAGCACGTGACTCTCGCCAGCTGAGACACGGGGGAAGCGGCCCCCGGGAGGTCGGCGGGGGCCGAGGTGGTGTCCGACATGCGGACAATCTCGTCTTGCGATGTGACACGCCGGTGACACCTACGGGTTCATTTCCCTACGATCGGGACTCATGAAGCGACAGGCGGATCTCACGAAGCGGCGGGCAGTCGACCTGTGCCGCGTCGCCGCCATGCTCTGTCGCATGCCCTAGGGGCGGCAGCCTCCCCGTGCCGAAGCCGGCCCAAGGGCCCCGGCGCAGCCTGCCTGCCCCGTGCCGTGGAGCGCCGGGCGAGCCGCCCGACCGCCCCGCACCGCATCGCACCCCGCGCGTCGCGCAACCGCAGCATCCGTACTGCCCCGGAGGAGAACAGCATGAGCCGCAGTGACGTCCTGGTCGACGCCGACTGGGTCGAGTCCCACATCGACGACCCCAAGGTGGTCATCGTCGAGGTGGACGAGGACACCTCGGCCTACGACAAGAACCACATCAAGAACGCCGTCCGCATCGACTGGAAGAAGGACCTCCAGGACCCGGTCCGTCGCGACTTCGTGGACCAGGCGGGCTTCGAGGCTCTGCTGTCCGCCAAGGGCATCGCGAACGACGACACCGTCGTCCTCTACGGCGGCAACAACAACTGGTTCGCGTCCTACGCGTACTGGTACTTCAAGCTCTACGGCCACGAGGCGGTCAAGCTGCTCGACGGCGGCCGCAAGAAGTGGGAGCTGGACTCGCGCGACCTGGTCGCCGCCGTGCCCGAGCGCGCCGCCACCGACTACAAGGCGAAGCCGCAGAACACCGCGATCCGCGCGTTCCGTGACGACGTCGTCGCCGCGATCGGCACGCTGAACCTGGTCGACGTGCGCTCGCCCGACGAGTTCTCCGGCAAGCTGCTCGCCCCGGCCCACCTCCCGCAGGAGCAGTCGCAGCGCCCCGGCCACGTGCCGAGCGCCCGCAACATCCCGTGGTCGAAGAACGCCAACGACGACGGCACCTTCAAGTCCGACGCCGAGCTGGTCCAGCTCTACCAGGACGAGAGCGTCGACCTGGCCAAGGACACCATCGCCTACTGCCGGATCGGCGAGCGCTCCGCGCTGACCTGGTTCGTGCTGCACGAGCTGCTCGACCAGGACAACGTGAAGAACTACGACGGCTCCTGGACGGAGTACGGCTCGCTGGTGGGCGTGCCGATCGAGCTCGGCGCCAACTGAGATCCGGAGGGGTGAGTCGCAATGTGTGGAGCGAAGGCCGGTGGGCCTGACCTTGCAGGAGTTGACGTGGCGGGCGAGACCATCATCCAGGGGTCGGTGACCCGCGACGGCGAGCCGGTCAGCGGGTACGTTCGACTGCTGGACGGCGGCGGCGAGTTCACCGCCGAGGTGCCGACCTCGGCGACCGGGCAGTTCCGCTTCTTTGCGGCGCCCGGCACCTGGACGCTGCGCGCGCTGGTCCCCGGCGCCACGGTGGACCGTACGGTCGTCGCCCAGCAGGGCACCGCGGCCGAGGTGGCCATCGCCGTCTGACCTCCCCGTCAGCGGCGGATCCGCCGGGAGGGCCGCACCCCGCGCAAGAGGGTGCGGCCCTCCGCGCTGCCCGCCGCGTGCGGGCCGTCCGAGCTGTTTCGGTATCCGCCTGGCGGACGTACCGTTGAGGTGTGGACGCACGACGCCGTCACTGGTATTTCGCCATGATGGGCACCTGTCTGGTGCTGTTCGTCATGGCGTGGACAGTCGTGCGCATCTGGTCGCTGCCTGCCGCCGTCGGCATGTGCCTGGTGGCCATGGTCATCCCCCCGGTCGCGGCGATCGTCGCGAACCGGCGCGGCCCCCACGAGCGGTGGTTCGACGAACCGGCCGACAAGGACCGCGACGTGCGCACCGGTGACCCGGAGTCCGATGCGTGGTGGGACGAGCTGGAGGGCAAGAGCCGCAAGGACCGCCGCCGCTGACCGCGGAGGCGGCCGCTTCCTGAGCCGGGCTCAGTAGACCAGCGCCTGCACGCCGTCCGGCATGATCTCGCTGACGAAGAGCTGCGCACCCGCGATCCGCACCCCGGCGATGACGTCCTTCTCGACGATGTCACGGCGGGCCGCGCACTGCGTGCACAGGGTGACGCTGCCGGCGGCCAGCACCGCGTCGATCAGGTCGGGCAGCGGTGCGGAGTGCGGCAGTTCGAACTCCGCCGCCCGCCCCGGCAGCGCGAACCACGCCGACTCACCGGTCAGCCACAGCGACACCTCCACGCCGCTTGCCACCGCGACCGCCGCCACCGTGAACGCCTGCGAGCACCGCTCGGGCGCGTCCGCGCCCGCCGTCACCTTGATCACGAGCTTCTTCGCCATCCGCCCAGCGTAGGGGGTGCAACGTTGTGGCACAGGTCACGTCCCGCCGGGCGAAAACCGGTACGGCCACAGCGAGCCGGCTGGACATAATACGAATCCGCGTGCCACCGATCGCAAGCGTGTGCGCCATTCGCCTGGGGGGCTTCCTTGCAGCAGATCGACGGCGAGCCACGCCGTGAAGCGGGTCACGACGGGGACGCGCCCCCCTTCCCGCTGCTCGAACCCGAGCTTGTCTCGTCCTCGGTCCCGCCGCCGCCCGAGCCGTACCGGCCGATGGCCCGCGGGCGGCTGACCCTGGTCCTCGCCGCCGCGGCGGTGCTCGGCGTGCTGGCCGGCGCGGGCGCCGGCTACCAGGTGCAGCGCGGGCGCACGCCCACCCCGCTGCCGCCGCTGGTCGCCGCCGCTCCCGCCCAGCCGAAAGGTGCGGCCCCGGCCGGGCCCGCGCCCAAGGTCGCCGACGACCGGAGCGCGGTCTACGACGGCGACCTGCTCAAGCTGATCCTGCCGACGCCCAAGGGGGCCGAGCAGCGGGAGCGCGTCTGGCTGACGCAGGCCGAGGTGGCGGAGAAGTGGGGCGACCCGGCCGCGGAGTTCACCGAGCTGGGGCAGAGCGGATTCCGCCGGGCGGCGGTCGCCCGCTGGTCGGTGGGCAAGGCCGACGTCACCGACACCGAGATCGGCCTCACGCAGTTCCGCGACGAGGAGAGCCCGTACACCTCGGACATGCTGCGGGAGAACGAGGCGGGCGACGGCGACCACCAGGACTACGCCACCCCCGTTCCCGGCACCCTGGACGGCGAGGTCATGCCGTCGTCGGAGCCGTACGAGGAGGCCCACGGCCTGAAGGTCTACGTCGGCATCGGGCTGGCCCGGGTCGGCAACATCTACGTGGAGGTCTACGTGTCCGCGGTCCACCCGGTGTCGCGGAACGCCGTCATGTCCGTGATCACGAAGCAGCTGGAGCGGATGTGACCGAGCAGCACCCGGAGCCGGCCCCCCTGCCCGAGCACCAGCCCGAGCACCAGCCCGCGCCCCTGCCTGCGGCCCAGCCGCTGCCCGCGGCCGCCCCGGTCCCGGTGGAGCCGCCCCTGCCCGATCACGAGCCGCCGTCCTGGCCCGCGCCCGGCGCGCCCGTTCCGCCCGCGCGGTCGCGGGAGCGGCGGGATCTGCTGGTGGCCGGCGCGCTGCTGGCCGTCGCGGCCCTGGCCGGCGGCGGCTACGCCCTCTTCGGCGGCGGGAGCGGCGGCGGCAAGCCCGCGGCCGCGGCCACGGTCACCCCGGCCCCCTCGGCCAGCAGGTCCTACGGCGTGACGGCCGGCGGCACGCACTACGGCGACCTCGGCGAGCTGCTGCTCCCGATGCGGCCGACCCTGCGGCCCGGCCCGGACTTCCAGCAGTACGGCAACGACACCGTCCTCGACGCCGCCCAGGCCAAGGCGATGGCCGAGAGCGGCAACGGCAGCGCCCAGCTCAGCGCGAAGGAGCGCAAGCAGGCCGACGCCGAGCTGGACGCCATGCACATCAAGGGCGCGGCCCTGCGGACGTTCCGCAGCGCCGGCGGCGGCGTCAGCTACGACATCACGATCGTGCAGGTCGGCAACAAGCTGGCCGCGGGCGCGGCTCCCGAGGCCTTCCGCAAGCTCAGCGCGGGCTCCGACGTCTTCCACAAGGGCCCCGCGGTGCCCGGCCACCCGCACGCGGTCTGCGTGCTGCCGGGCGACGCGGCCCGCAGCGACGACAGCCATGACTTCAGCTGGCTCGACGCGATGTACTGCCAGGCCACCGAGGGGGATCTGATGGTGACGTTCCAGGTCATGGGACTCTCGCCGCTGACGAAGAGCGAGGCCACGCGGATCATGGCCGACCAGCTCGACCGGATCCAGGCACCGGGGGAGGGAGTCTGATGCCCGCACTCAGCCCCCGCGTGCGGGTCACGCTGCGCTGGACGTCGGTGCTGCTGGTCTTCGCGGTCTTCGGCGCCGGGACGGCCTACGCGGTGACGCGCCCGGAGCGCACCGAGATCCCCGGCCTGAAGACGCCGGACGACGGACGCTGGACGTACCCGCCGCTCGCGCTGCCGAAGCTGCCCGCGCGCAAGCCGCGCCCGCTGGACACCGCCCACAACCCCGGCGGCGTCCACTACGCCGACATCCGGTCCCTGCTGATCCCGCTGCCCGAGGGCGCGGTGGACGATCCGGCCTTCCCCGGCGCGAAGGGCTGGCTCCCGCCGACCACGTATCTGAAGGTGATGAGCGGCGGGGGCGGCGCGCAGAAGGCGCTGTTCCTCAAGGAGCAGGGGCTGCGCCACATCGCGGCCCGCGCCTGGACCATGCCGGACGGCACCAGGACCGAGGTGTATCTGCTGCAGACGATCTCGGCGGCCTACGCCCAGATCGTCGGGCCGGACGCGGACGCCAGGCCGCTGGAGGGCGTCACCACCGACCAGCGCGACCGCAGCCTGGTGGACCGCACGGTCCCCAAGGGCCTGACGGTCTCCGGCTACGGCGAGACCGTCCCGTACGGCGCCGCCATGACCCGCTACGCCTTCGTGACCGCGGGCGACACCGTCGCGCTGGTCAGCCAGACCCGCAAGAGCGGCGTCGTATCGGAGCAGGCCTTCCGGCAGACCGTACGGCTGGAGGCCCAGCTGCTGGGCTGAGCGGCACGTCACGCGGGCTGACCGCGCCCGGGGCAGGGTCGCGCACTAGACTTGTGGGCGGCCCTGCCCGCTGCCCTCACGAGGAGCACGACCCGTGCACATTGAGTACTACTTCGACGCCCTGCTCGTGCTGGTCTGCGTCGGCACCGCCGCGTTCGCGTTCTACGCGGTGAAGAAGCTCTACCAGGGCCAGCGCTGACATGATCGAGATCCCCTCGGACCTGCACCCCGACCTCGTGCCGCTGGCGTTCCTGCTCGGCCGGTGGGAGGGCGCGGGCGTGCACGACTTCCCGGGTGCGGAGAAGTGCAACTTCGGCCAGTCGGTGACCTTCACCCACGACGGCCGGCCGTTCCTCGAGTACGTCTCGCACACCTGGGTGCTGGACGACGAGGGCAAGCAGGTCAGGCCGCTGGAGAGCGAGAGCGGCTACTGGCGGATCGGCAAGGACCGCAAGGTCGACGTCACCACCACCCGTGACGAGGGTGTCGTCGAGATCTGGACCGGCGAGCTGGCCGACGGCAAGCCGCAGATCGACCTGGTCACCGACGCCGTGGCCCGGCTGCCCTTCGCCCCGGAGTACAGCGGCGGCAAGCGGCTGTACGGCTACGTGAACAGCGACCTGATGTGGGTGGGCGAGAAGGCCACCCCGGCGGTGCCGCTGCGCGCGTACATGTCGGCGCATCTGAAGAGGGTCGTGGACCCGCGCGAGTGGATCGGCGATCTCAAGGACCTGCCGGACGACGGCATCGCCTTCTTCAAGTAGCCGGCACGCCCCCGGGCCCGTGCGGGCCGCCCGCCCGGCCGGCGGGCCCTGACCGGCCCGTTGCTGGCAGGGCCGTCCGCCGTCCGGGCGACCTACACTTGCCGGGTGGTCACCACCGACTGGAAGACCGACCTGCGCCGGCGCGGCTACCGGCTGACGCCGCAGCGGCAGCTGGTGCTCGAAGCCGTCGACTGCCTGGAGCACGCGACTCCCGACGGCATCCTGGGCCAGGTGCGCAAGACCGCGTCCGGGGTCAACATCTCGACCGTCTACCGCACCCTGGAGCTGCTGGAGGAGCTGGGCCTGGTCAGCCACGCCCACCTCGGGCACGGCGCGCCCACCTACCACCTGGCGGACCGGCACGACCACATGCACCTGGTGTGCCGGGACTGCGACAAGGTCACCGAGGCCGACGTGGAGCTGGCGGCGCCGCTCGGGGACCGGCTGCGGCGGGAGTTCGGCTTCGAGACCGACATGAAGCACTTCGCCATCTTCGGCCGCTGCCGCGACTGCGCCGCGAAGGCGGCCGACTCCTAGGCCGTGTCCGAGCTTCGGCGCCGCCTTCCGGCCCCCGCCTTCCGGCCCCCGCCTTCCGGCCCCCGCCTTCCGGCCCCGCGGGCCGTGGCGCCGGCCGGCGGTCCGGTCATACGAGCGGCCTGGTCGTAGTCTTGACGGCATGACCAAGAGCCCTTTGCTGTCGCTGCCCGGCGCTGTCCCGGCGGAAGGCCCCGACGAAGGGGTCGCCGCGCACTACGGCGACCTCTTCCGCGAGCAGCGCGCCCTCGCCGACGGCAGGGGTTTCGTGGACCTCTCGCACCGTGGTGTGGTGACCGTCAGCGGCGCCGACCGGCTGTCCTGGCTGCACCTGCTGCTGACCCAGCACGTCGAGAGCCTGCCCGCGGGGCAGGCCACCGAGGCGCTCGTGCTGTCGGCGCACGGGCACATCGAGCACGCCCTCTACCTGGTCGACGACGGCGCCACGACCTGGATTCACGTCGAGCCCGGCACGCAGGGCGCGCTGCTGGCGTATCTGGAGAGCATGAAGTTCTTCTACCGGGTCGAGACCGCCGACGCCTCCGAGCAGTACGCGGTGGTGTATCTGCCCGCCGGGTCGATCACCGAGGTGCCCGCGGAATGGGTCGCACGCGAGACGCCGTACGGCCGGGAGGTCTTCGTCCCGCGCGACCGGCTGGCGGACTTCGCCGCGCAGGCCGGGCCGCCGATCGGGGTGCTGGCACACGAGGCGCTGCGGATCGAGGGGCACCGGCCGCGGCTCGGCCTGGAGACCGACCACCGCACCATCCCGCACGAGCTGGGCTGGCTGGAGACGGCCGTGCACCTGCAGAAGGGCTGCTACCGCGGCCAGGAGACGGTCGCCCGGGTGCACAACCTGGGCCGCCCGCCGCGCCGGCTGGTCTTCCTGCACCTGGACGGCAGCGAGGTACGGCTGCCCGGGCACGGCGCCGAGGTGCGGATCGCGGCCGAGGGCGGCGACGGCCGCTCTGTCGGCACGATCACCTCGTCGGCCCGGCACTGGGAGCTCGGCCCGATCGCGCTCGCGGTGGTCAAGCGCAACACCCCCGAGGGCGCGACGCTGCTGGCCGAGGACACCCCGGCGACCCAGGAGACGGTCGTCGCCCCCTGAGGCCGGTGGGCCGGCGGGGCCGTGACGCCTACAGGTCGAGCACGACGGTGAACGGCCCGTCGTTGGTGAGCGACACCTTCATGTCGGCGCCGAAGACGCCGGTCTCCACGGTCGCGCCCAGCGCCCGCAGCTGGGCGACGACCTCGTCGACCAGCGGCTCGGCGACCTGGCCGGGCGCGGCGGCGTTCCAGGTGGGGCGGCGGCCCTTGCGGGCGTCACCGTAAAGCGTGAACTGGCTGATCACCAGCAGCGGTGCCGCGATGTCGGAGCAGGACTGCTCGTCGGGCAGGATGCGCAGCGTCCACAGCTTGCGGGCCAGCGACGCGGCCTTCTCCGGGGTGTCGTCGTGCGTGACGCCGACCAGGACGCACAGCCCGGGACCGCCGATGGCGCCCACGGTCCGCCCGTCGACCACGACCTTCGCCTCGCTCACCCGCTGGGCCACCGCACGCATGGCCTCATTGTGGCGGGTCCGCCGGACCCGCCGGGACGCGGGTGGCGGATCGCACGCGGGCGGTCGCGGCGGGCGCCGGGGGGCGCGTCCGGCCGCCGGCGCGCGCCGGTCCGGTCGTCTCGCACAACTGTCGCGACGGCCGTTCGGGTGCAGAGTCGCTGCGGGGCGCCGGTGGCAGGTGGCAGCATCGACGGCAGGATCCCCGCCCGTGGCCCGGCGCCGCGTGCGTGCTGCCGCGTGCGGGGGGCGACAGGCATGATCACATCCGGCGCTGGACAGACTCCCGGCACCGCCGCCACCGGGCCGGCGACGCCGCCCCCGGCGCCCACCAGGAAGGGCCACCGCATGCTCAAGGCCGACGCACCCGGGCCGTCCCGCCCGCCCGCACCCCGCGGCCCGATGGCGGACACCCCGGCTGCCGACCTGGGCGAGCTCGACCTGGCGGCGCTGCGCACCCTGCGCAAGGACGCCCAGCGCGAGGAGGCCGACCTGTCGTATCTGCGCCGGCTGCTGCACGGCCGGATCGACATCCTGCGGGCCGAGCTCGGCCGCCGGGCCGGCGCAGGCGCCGAGGGCGCGCCCGGCGAGCCGGGCGGCCCGGAGGCGCCGGTCCTCGACCGGCTCCCGGAGATCCTGGCCGACGGCCCCTCCCGGGTCCGCTCGGCCCGGCACGTCACCCTCGGCACCCCGCTGGGCGAGCGGGTGCAGCAGCTCGCCGCCGAGATCCTCGCCGAGGTGGAGCTCTCCGACCTCGACGCCCGCACCGACCCCGAACTGCACGCGGCGATGGGCCGGCTGGCCCGGCACGAGCAGCAGGTCTCCGGCCGCAGGCAGCGCCTCCAGCAGACAGTCGACGACTGCTCGGCCGAGATCGCCCGCCGTTACCGTGAGGGCGAGGCCCACGTCGACGACCTGCTCTCCGACGGCTGACACCCGCTGCCGCGCACCCGTTCCCGGGCAACTGACGGCCGGCGCCTGCGTGGCCGCACCGGCGTGGTGGGCGGCCCGTTAACCGGATGCGAATCGCGTCGGCGGCTGCGTAACGTGCGGGGATGGGTCTTGAGATACGCACGGTCACCGAGTCCGAAGTCGCCGACTGGGTGCGAGCGGTGAACCGCGGGTTCCACCGGTCGCAGACCATCAGCCCCGAGGAGATCGGGATCATGCGGGCCGGCTACGACCTGGAGCGCACCCGTGGCGCCTTCGACGGTGACCGCTGCGTGGCGACCTTCCGCAGCATGGCGCGGGACCTGACGGTGCCCGGCGGCGGCTCGGTACGGGCCGACGCGGTCACCAACGTGACCGTGACCGCCACGCACCGCCGCCGGGGCCTGGCCAGCGGCCTGATGGCCGCCGACCTCGCGGCCGCCAGAGAGCGCGGCGAGGCGGTGTCGATCCTGATCGCGGCGGAGTACCCGATCTACGGGCGGTTCGGCTTCGGCCCGGCCACCTGGGTCACCGACTGGGAGATCGACGTGCCCAGGGCCGGGCTCGGCCGCCGGCACGCGGGGCCCGACCCGGCGGAGGGCACGGTCGAACTGATCAGCGCCGCCGAGGTGCGAGCCGTGGGCCCTGCGCTGCACGAACGCGTCCGCACCCGCACCGCAGGGGCCATCAGCCGCGAGGCGGGCTGGTGGGACCGGGCGACCGGCGCCAGCGTGCTGCCCTCCTTCGGCTTCAAGGAGCCGTTCTTCGTCGTGCACCGCGACCTGGCCGGCGAGGTCGACGGCATGGCCGCGTATGAGGTCAACGACCCGCACTGGCCGGGCAAGCTCCCGAACGCGGATGCGGAGGTCCGCTGGCAGCTCGCGGCAGGACCCGCCGCGGACGCGGCCCTGTGGCGCTATCTCCTGTCGCTGGACTGGGTGGTGCGGCTCAGGTCCGGCCACCGCCCGCCGGACGACGTCCTCCCGCTGCTGCTCGGCGACCCCCGCGCCGCCCGTACCGAGACCTACGCCGACTTCATGTGGCTGCGGCTGCTGGACGTCCCGGCCGCACTGTCCGCCCGCGGCTACGCCCCGGTGGCCGCCGACCTGGTGCTGGACGTCCGCGACCCGGCGGGTCTGTCCGGCGGCACCTTCCGGCTGGAGACCGCCCCGGGGGACGCGCCCCGCTGCACCCCGGCGCCGTCCGCCGCCGCGGACCTGACGCTGGACGTCGCCACCCTGTCCCGCCTCTACCTCGGCGACGAGTCCGTGCTGCGCCTGGCGGACCTCGGCCTGGTGACCGAGCACCGGGCCGGCGCCGCCGCCACCGCCGACCACCTGTTCCGCACCCCGCGCCGCCCGTGGTGCCCTGAGACCTTCTGAGCCCTGCCCGCCAGACCGCGGGCCGGGCACGGATCGACCCGGGACAGCGAGGGCGTCCCGGGTCCTGGTGTCGTGATGGTTCACTGCGCCAGCAGCAGCGCGAGTGCGGTGAGTCCGAGTGCGGTGAAAGTGGTGTTCCGGATCTTGTGGCCCACGCCGGCGAGCGTGAGGGCGAGTGCCCCGGCGGTGCCGTAGCGCCACTGGACGAGCTGGTCGGCGGTGAAGGTCAGCAGGGTGTAAGCGGTCATGGCGGGTCACTCCTTGGCAGGAGCAGAGCGGGCGAGCGGGCCTGCGGGGCGCGCGCAGGCCGGTGGGGTCGGCGGAAGGCGCAGAGTGCTTCGTACGCGGCTGCCCCCGGCACGACCTCGGGACGGAGGGTCCGCGTCCTCCGGGCAGTCAACCGGTCAACTTGGCTTGCAGTCCAAGTAGTTGACTGCGTTCCTGTCTACAGTTGTTCCCGCTGACCGCAGATCAGTAAACTTGTCGCAGTAAACTCCACTTGTCTGGACTGGAGTTGTAGGGTGATTCCCGTGAGCACCAAGGCGGACTCCGGCGGGGCCAAGCGGACCTATCTCCGCGTGGCCGATGAGCTGCGCGCCAGCATCGAGAGCGGCGCCATCGCGCTCGGCGACCAACTGCCGACCCACGCGGAGCTGGTGACGCAGTTCGCGGTGTCGAGGGCGACGATCCAGAAGGCGCTCAGAGCGCTCCAGGACGAGCACTACGTGCAGTCCGTCCAGGGCAAGGGCGTCTTCGCCCGGGACTGGAACGCCCCGGAGTCCGAGCCCGGATCCGGCCGGCGCGCCCCTGAGGCCGGCGAGCAGGCCGACCCGGCCCCCGCGGATCTGAACGGCGCCATCGCCTGGAGCTTCGGGGCCCGGCACGTCACGATCGACGCCTCCTGCCTGACCAGCGAGTCGCTGAACGCCGCGATCGTGCCGCAGGCCGGCCGGATCATGCTCGGCGAACTGCGCCCGGAGTCCGTGCACGTCCGGCTGCTGCTGCCGAACGCCCTCGCGGTCCGTGCCATCGCCAGGAACGTCGCGGACCCCGCGGACACCCGCCCCGCCGAGCGCCTGCTGGGCCTCATCGGCACCCACACCGGCGCCCTGCGCAACCTGCTGGCCGACCTCGGCGAGCGCGGCCACATCGAATCGGTGCGGGTCGAGGCCAGGACGCACGCGATGCCGCCGCAGTTCAAGATCTACCAGCTCAACGGCGAACGCGGGCTCAAGGCGTACTACGTCATGGGGACGCGCTCGGTCCAGTTCGACGACGAGACGGTCGAGATCTCCGACGTCCGCGGCGTCGGCGCCCGGCTGTTCAGGATCGGCGGCGCCGAACTCGCCGAGTCCGCGACGTGGTTCGACTCCTGGTGGTCAGCCGCCGAACCTCAGGCCCCGCAGTGACCCGCTGTGACGTGGCTCTCTGGCGCAGTGCTGCCGCGCAATCGACACTCACTGAGTGACCCTCACCGATGCAGGCGGCCTGGAGCCGTCGAGTCCCGACGCGCTCGCCGAGGTTCTGGCCGGCGTCAAGTGCGTGATGTTCGACTTCGACGGACCCCTGTGCCCGCTGTTCGAGGACCGGCCGAGCGACGGGCTCGCCCGGACCTTCCACGGCATCCTGGCCGACGCGGGCCTGGAGTCGGCGGAACTGTCCGGCCTGGCCGACCCGTACCGCATGCTGCGCAAGCTGCCGTACGGCTTCCCCGGCCGCCGGTTCGACGCGGACGACCTGCTGCGCTCGGTGGCGTCGGTCTTCGCCGAGCACCTGACGCTGGAGGAGATGGAGCGGGTCAGCCGGGTGGAACCGACCGAGGGCGCCGTCGACTTCGTCCGCGCCCTGCACGACCGCGGCATGACGCTGGCCATCGCCACGAACAACTCCCCGGAGCCGGTGCAGACCTACCTCAAGAGCCACGGCATCGAGCGGATGTTCGCCGGGCGCATATACGGCCGCGGGCAGGACCCGCGCCGGATGAAACCGCACCCCGACACCGTGCGCCGGGCGCTGGCCGCCGTCGCCCCGTACGGCATCACCCGCCAGGAGTGCGTCCTGCTCGGCGACACTCCCGGCGACCTGGCGGCGGCGCGCGGCGCCGGGGTCCGCTTCATCGGCTACTGCCGCTCGCAGGCGAAGGCGGTGCGGCTGACCACCGCCGGGACACGCTACTGGGTCGCGTCGCTCGACCGCCTCAGCGAGGCGTTCCAGGAGAAGTGAACGCCTCGATCGGATCACGAATACGTGCGCGGTGACCTCCACCCGGTTAAGCTGCGCCGCAAACCGACGGGACCGGTTGAGACAGTGTCAGACACTTCCGTGCCTTCCAGGAGGCCACCATTCGCACCTCCCGTCTCGCCGCACCGCACCTCGACGACTGGGACCACCTGCTGCGCAGGGCCACGTCGAAGGCCAGCCCGGTCGTCGGTTTCCACCACCACAACTACCCCGTCGGGCTGCCGAGCGTGCTCGCCGACCGCGCCGGGCTGCCCCGCGGATCGCGGGTCACGATGCGGGTCAGGCGTCCGGCGGACGAGACGCTGGCGGTCACCCTGCGGACCTGGGAGCACGAGGCCCAGGTGCTCGCCGCGGTCCGGCCCTGGCTGGCGAACGTCCCGCAGCCGCTGGTCCGCGACCGCGACTACGGCGTCCTCACCTACGCCGCCGGCACCACGCTCGCCGACGTCTCCCCGGCCGGCAAGCCGCTCGACCGCATCCACCTGGAACAGCTCGGCGGTGTCTTCGGCGCGCTGCTGCGGGTCCCGGTGGCGCAGCTGCCCGCCCGCCCGGCGCACTGGCCGGCCGACGGGGACAGCGCCGGCTTCCTGCGGATGCTGCTGGCCTTCGCCGAGCAGGTCAGGCTCGACCACGACGCCGAGTTCGGCCTGCTCTTCCGCCGCATGGGAGTGCCGCAGGACGCCCTGACCCGGCTGGCCGGCACCGCGGCCCCGCTGACCCCGCGGCCCTTCGCGCTGCTGCACACCGACCTGCACCGGCGCAACATCGTCGTGCGCGACGACCGGACCCTGCACGTCATCGACTGGGAGCTGAGCAGTTTCGGTGACCCGGCCTACGAGCTGGCCACCCACCTGTGCAGGACCGACTACCCCGAATGGCAGTGGGACGAGGCCGTCGAGGTGTGGCGGGCGGCCGCGACCGCGGTGTCGCCCGCCTTCGCCGCCGCCCTCGACGCGGACCTGCCGGCCTACGTGCGCTACGAGCGGGCCCAGTCGGTCTACCCCGACGTCATGCGCGCCGCCCGCGCCCTGGTCTCCCCCCGCGCCCCCCTCCGGATGACCGAGGCCGTCCGCCGCGCCCGCCTCGCCCTGCACCGTGCGGCCCCGGCCCTGGGGATGACCGCGGTACCCGACCGCGCCGACGTGACCGCGGCACTGAACGACTGGCTGCGCGCGCTGCCGGCCTGACCCGGGGACCGGCGGCGCGGGCCGGGGGTCCGCGCACAAGCATTAGCGCTGCTTAACGGTTCACCCCATGGGATGTCACTGGACCTACCACGTCCCGCCGGGTCAGACTCGCACCCATGACCCCGGCCCTGTACGTACCGCTCATCACCCCGTTCACCGCCTCCGGCGACGTCGCCTACGACGCGCTCGAAGCCCTCGCCGGGGAGGTCCTGGCCGGCGGGGCGCGGGGGCTGGTGGCGCTCGGGACGACCGGGGAGCCGGAGAGCCTGGACGCGGGCGAGCGGGGCAGGGTCGTCGAGCTCGTCGGGCGGGTGTGCCGGCGGGCCGGGGCGCGGTTCGTGGTCGGGGTCGGCGACGGGCGGCGCGGGCTCGGGGAGTGGGCGGAGCCGCCCGACGCGGCCCTGGCGACCGTGCCGGCCTTCGTCCGTCCGGGTGAAGCCGGGGTCGTCGCGCACTTCACCGCACTGGCCGCCCGCAGCCCCGTACCGCTGATCGTCTACCACGTTCCCTACCGCACCGGGCAGCCGCTCTCCGCCCGCACCCTGCGGGAGCTGGCCGCGATCCCCGGCGTGACCGGGGTGAAGTACGCGGTCGGCGGCATCGACGCCGAGACCGTCGACCTGCTCGGCGACCGCCCGGCCGGCTTCGACGTGCTCGCCGGCGACGACCTCTTCGCACCCGCGCTGCTCGCCCTCGGCGCCACCGGCGCCGTCCTGGCCTCCGCGCACCTGGACACCGCCGCGTGGGCCGAGCTGGCCGCCACCGGCGACCGGCGGCTGGGCCACCGGCTCGCGGCGCGGGCCGCCGCGCTCTTCCGGGAGCCCAACCCGACCGTGATCAAGGCGGCGCTGCACGCCCAGGGCCGTATCCCGACCCCTGACGTGCGGCTGCCGCTGCTGCCCGCGAGCCCGCAGGCGCTGGCCGGCGTACGTCTCGGCACCTGAAACCATTCGCCGGCCGCCCGCCGCTGCGGTGATACTCGAACGGGCGGGCACACCCAGCGCCACGGACGGGCGCGACCAGATCGGAGAGAGACCGCATGAGGATCGGAATCGTCGGAGCGACCGGGCAGGTCGGCGGAGTCGTACGCAAGGTGCTGGCCGAACGCGACTTCCCGGTGACGGAGCTGCGGCTCTTCGCCTCGGCGCGGTCCGCCGGGCGCACCCTGCCGTGGGCCGGCGCACCCGGCGGCGAGGTCACCGTCGAGGACGCGGGCACCGCCGACTACAGCGGCCTGGACATCGTCATCTTCTCGGCCGGCGGCGCCACCAGCCGCGCCCTCGCGGAGAAGGTCGCCGCGCAGGGTGCCGTGGTGATCGACAACTCCTCCGCCTGGCGGCGCGACCCCGACGTCCCGCTGGTCGTCTCCGAGGTCAACCCGCACGCCCTGGCCGACCGCCCCAAGGGCATCGTCGCCAACCCGAACTGCACCACCATGGCCGCCATGCCGGTGCTGCAGCCGCTGCACCGGGAAGCCGGCCTGGTCGCCCTGGTCGCCACCACCTACCAGGCCGTGTCGGGTTCCGGCCTGTCCGGTGTCGCGGAGCTGCACGGCCAGGCCCGCCAGGTCGTCGGCACGGCCGACCGCCTCACCTTCGACGGCGCCGCCGTCGCCTTCCCCGAGCCCGCCGTCTACGCCCGGCCCATCGCCTTCAACGTCGTCCCGCTCGCCGGGTCCCTCGTCGACGACGGCAGCTTCGAGACCGACGAGGAGCAGAAGCTGCGGCACGAGTCCCGCAAGATCCTGGAGATCCCCGGCCTCAAGGTCTCCGGCACCTGCGTGCGCGTGCCGGTCTTCTCCGGGCACTCGCTCCAGGTCAACGCGAGGTTCGCGCGCGAGCTGAGCGTCGAGCGGGCGTACGAGCTGCTGGCGCAGGCGCCCGGGGTCGAGCTCTCGGACATCCCGACCCCGCTGCAGGCCGCGGGCCGCGACGCCTCGTACGTCGGCCGCATCCGCCGCGATGAGACGGTCGACCACGGGCTGGCGCTGTTCCTGTCCAACGACAACCTCCGCAAGGGCGCCGCGCTGAACGCCGTCCAGCTCGCCGAACTGGTCGCGGCCGAGCGCACCTCCGTCTGACCGCGCGGCCCCGCGCCCCCAAGGGCGCGGGGAACCGCGCGCGCGACCACGACGGCGGGAAGGCGCAGCGCCGCCGCAGGTGGCCCCCCGCCCGCGGGGACGTGGCGTCCGTCAACCGCCAGCACCCCCCTGTGGCCGCGGGCAGAGTGAGGGCATGACCTCACAGAACACCGTGGCGATCGACCACACCCGTATCGAGCCCGGCATCCTCTACTTCGGCACCCCCGTCGTGCTCCTGTCGACCGTCAACGAGGACGGCGTCACGCCGAACCTGGCGCCGATGTCGTCGGCCTTCTGGCTGGGGTGGCGGTGCATGCTCGGGCTGGGGGCGCGGTCGCAGACCGCGCGCAACCTGCTGCGGGAGCGGGAGTGCGTGCTCAACCTGCCCGACGACCGGCTGGCCGGTGCGGTCGACCGGCTGGCGCTGACCACCGGGCGCAACCCGGTGCCGCCGGGGAAGGCGGAGCGCGGGTATCGCCACGAGAGGGACAAGTTCGGCCGGGCGGGCCTGACGGCGCTGGCGTCGGAAACCGTACGGCCGCCGCGGGCGGCGGAGTGCCCCGTGGCGATGGAGGCCGTGCTGGAGGCCACCCACCCGCTGGCCGAGGACGACCCGGAGCAGCGCGGCGGCATCATTGTCTTCGAGGTGCGGATCCAGCGCGTGCTGGTGCACGACGAGATCCGGGTGCCGGGCTCCGCCGACCGTATCGACCCGGACCGCTGGCGTCCGCTCATCATGAGCTTCCAGCACCTGTACGGGCTCGGGCCGCGGGTGCGGGAGTCGACGCTGGCGCGGATCCCGGAGCAGACCTACCGCGGGCCCGACATCGAGCGGTCCCGGGTGGCGGGGGGCGGCCGGGGCGCC
Source organism: Streptomyces sp. NBC_01198 (assembly GCF_036010485.1). NCBI lineage: Bacteria > Bacillati > Actinomycetota > Actinomycetes > Kitasatosporales > Streptomycetaceae > Streptomyces > Streptomyces sp. NBC_01198. The sequence goes on along the minus strand of NZ_CP108568.1, from coordinate 3,521,712 downwards.
CTTGACACCCGGCGGTGACCCGCAGAGTCTGAGCAGGCGCGCCCGCGGTCACCGCGGGTGCGCACCGTCAATTCCCGTGCAGTACGGGGGAGATGGACCGGCGGGACGTTCAACAGGTGAACAGGGACTTCCGCAGTGCCGCCCAGCCGAGGAGGAGCCGTCATGCGCGGGCCAGACGCGTATCCGACCGTGTCCGGTGTCGCGGCGGCGGCCCGCCTGCTCAGCGCGCGGCACCCGGACCTGTGCCGGATGCGGCTGGCCGGGGAGTCCAGGGCGGGGCGCCCGCTGTGGCTGCTGTCGGTCGGGCACGGCAGGCGGCACGTGCTGGTGGTGGCCGGGCCGCACCCGGACGAGCAGGCCGGCGGCGGCGCGGTGCTGTGGCTGGCCGAGCAGGCGGTCGCCGACCGCCACCGGATGGCCGACGCCGATCTGACCTGGGATTTCCTGCTGTGCCTCGACCCCGACGGCACCCTGCTCAACGAGACGGGACCGGCGGGACCCCGGCCGCCGGCCGTCCACTTCCGGCACACCTACCGCCCGGCCGCCGGTGAACAGCCCGAGCGCGCGGGCTCCTTCCGCGCCGCCGGCGACGAACTCCCTGAGACCTACGCACTGCTGGCCGTCATCGACGAGCTGCGGCCGTTCCTGCAGTGCACGCTGCACGGCACCGACGTCGGCGGCAGTTCGGTGCGGCTGACCGCCGACATCCCGGGCCTGGCTGAGCCGTTCGGGAAGTACGCCGCGGAACTCGACATCCCCGTGCAGGCCGGCACCTACGACACGCTGTTCTGGCAGGGCTCGGGTCCTGGCGTGTACGTGCTGCCGCCCGGCGGCGGGCGGCAGCAGCCCGGCGGTGAGCCGGCGAAGGCGGGCGGCTCCACGTGGTGCCGCCCGCACCGGCACGGCGGGATGACCGCGCTGGTCGAGGTGCCCATGTGGGCCACCCGGCGGGTCGCCGACGCCGCCCCGCACCCCGAACCGTCGCACGCGGTCGCCGTGATGGCCGCGAGGCTGCGCAAGGACGGCGCCGCGCTCACCGCCACCCTGGACCGGGCGCTGCCGGTCATCGGCAGCCCCGGCGAGCCCGGCAGCAGCGGCGCGCAGCTGCTGAGCGGGGTGCGGGACGCGGTCGGCGCGTTCGCGGCGCTCGCCGCGGAGTACGACCGGCTCGCGGCCGACCCGCAGCCGCCGCTGACGATGGCGCAGGTCGCCGCGCTGGACATCACCTCGCGGCGGATTCCGCTGCGGGCGGCCGGGATGCTGCTGCGGCTGCTGGACGAGCAGCCGCTCGGCGACGGCGATCCGGCCGCCGAGCCGGGGCGGCTGCGCGGCCGGCTCGAACGCCGGCTGGACGCGGGTGCGCGGGAGCTGGTGTCGACCCTCGACGCCCGCTGGGTGCCCGTCTACGACCAGGTCGAGCTGCAGGCCAGGACGGTACTCGCAGCCGTCGACCGGCTCGGCTGACCGGGCGGCTCACCCCGCCGGCTGGTCGGCGGCTGACCGCGGCTACCCCACGGCGGCTCGCGGCTCACCGCGCCCCTCACCCCGCGGCCTCCCCGCAGGCCGGGCAGTCGGGGCGGCGGGGATGGCGCTGGAGGACGGGGTCGCCCAGGGACATCAGGTTGACGCCGTAGCGGAAGCCGGGGCGCATCGGCGGGACGCCGGTCAGCAGTGCGAGGGCGGCATGGGCGACCAGGGTGCCGGACAGCGTCGCGGTCACCGCGCTGGCCGGATTCCACGGCATCCGCGGCGAGGTGGCGGCCTCGTCCTGGCCGGGCGCGAGCCGCAGGTCGCGGCGCTCGGACTCGCCGGCCCGCTGGCACTCCCAGCACGGCCCGGAACCAGGTACGTGGACGCCCGCGGTGACCAGCGGGCCGCGGTAACCGCCCTCCACCCAGGGGAGGTTCGCGGCCAGGCAGACCCGGTTCGCCCAGCGGCGGATCTCCGGCGGGCGGTCCGCCCCGAGCACCAGCACGTCGTACGGCGGCCCTTCGGCGATCAGCGCCGCCAGCGCGTCCTGGCCGCGGATCTCCCGGCGTTCACCGGTGACGGCCGCATCGGAGTTCAGGGCGCGCAGCGCGGCCACCGCGGCATCGGCCTTGGGGTGCCCGATGTCGGCCTCGCCGTAGAGCAACTGGCGGTTGAGGTTGGACAGTTCGACGGTGTCGGGGTCCACGACGTGCAGTCGCCCGACCCCCGCCGCGGTGAGGATCTGCGCGGCGGCGCCCCCCGTACCGCCGACGCCGAGCACCAGGGCACTGGCGTCGCGTAATCGCAGCTGCGCCTGCCAGGGGCTGGCCCGCGGGCTGAGGTCCATCCAGCGCAGCAGCGCCACCCCGCGGGTGTGCCGCAGCAGGTCGCGTTCGGCCAGGCCGGGCGGCAGCGGGGCCGCCGCGTCCTCCACGAAGCCGGCCTGCCGGAGTTCGCCCATCGCCGCGCCGACCGTCTCCGGCCGCACCGCGGCCGGGTGCAGCGCGGTGACCTCCGCCGCGATCCGCGGCCCGCTGCGGGTGCCGTCCATCAGCTGGGTGAGCGTCCAGATCCAGCCGTCAGGGTCGGTGATCTCCGCGCCGATACCGTAGATGACGCTGCCGATCCTGACGTTGCCGTCGACCGTCCGATACGCGCGGTGCTCCGGTTTGATCCGCGGCCGGCGCAACTCCGCGTCCGCGCCTCCGACGTCCCGCTCGGTCAGTGCCGTCATCTGGGCCACTCCCTTCCCCCGTCGCCCTTCTTGACACTGTCGCCGCGCCGCCGGACTCTGACAAGGCATGGGAGTCACCCGGGGTGAAGAGTCAACTCCCGTGCGCAGCAACCGACTTGGACAGGAGAGGGGAGTCAGCATGGCGAGCACCATCGTCATCCGGCGGCTGGACAAGAAGGAGACCACCGGCGACAGCAACTCCAACGGGACGTGAGCCACAGCACGGTCGATGCGTATCCAGGCGTCGCGGGGGTCGTCGCAGCGGCCTCCGCGTTCGTCCGGTTCAGGCCGGGGCTGTGCACCCTGCGGGTGGTCGGCCGGTCGCGGGAGGGCCGCCCGCTGTATCTGCTCACCGTCGGCCGCGACCGCCCCCGGGTTCGCAACGTCCTGGTCGTCGCGGGACCGCACTCCGACGAACGGGTCGGCGCCGCCAGCGCGTTGCGGATCGCGGAACGCGTCGCGCTCGACCCGCAGCTGCACGTCGGCTCCGGCGCCGCCTGGCACTTCCTGCTCTGCCTCGACCCCGACGGCACCCTGCGCAGCGAGACAGGGCCCGCCGTCCGCCGGACCCCCGCCGAGCACTTCCGGCACGCCTACCGGCCGCCGGCCGACGAACAGCCCGAGTGGGCGCCGTCGATCCGCCCGCCGCAGGACCAACTCCCCGAATCCCAGGCGCTCACAGGGCTCATCGACGAGCTGCGCCCGGAGCTGCAGTGCTCGTTGCACGGCAACGACATCGGCGGCAGCTGGATCCAGCTCACCCGGGACCTGCCCGGGCTGGCCGAAGCGCTCGGCAAGCTCTCCGCCGAGCGGGACGTGCCGGTGCAGACCGGGACGTACGACGCCCTGTACTGGCGCTCGTCAGGGCCCGGCGTCTACCTCATGCCCGGGCCCGGCGAACGCGCCCAGTTCGACAGCCTGCCCGAGGACGTCAGCCGGTCCACCTGGATCCGGCCGCACACCTACGGCGGGATGACCGCGCTGTTCGAGGTGCCGATGTGGGCGAGCCCCGGCGTGTCCGACAGCAGCCCGCACCCCGACCCCGCCCGCGCCCTGGCCGACGTGGCGGCCCTGCTGCGGCACCAGTCCGGCCTGGCCCGCACCATGCTCTCCGAGGTACGGCAGCTGCCGCCGCCCGGCGCGGACGGGGCGCGGCTGCTGCGTATCGCGGACGGCCTGGTCGCGATGGGCCCGCGGGTGGCGGACGAGTGGGAGCGGCTGCACCCCTCGCCGGTGCGGTTGTCGCGCGCGCACGTGGCCGCGCTGGACATCGCGGCCCGCCGGATGTCGCTGCGGGCCGTGGGCGCGCTGCTCCAGCTCCTCGCGGCGTCCGAGGACCCCCCGGCCCGGCTGCTGCTCCTCAAGGGCGTGCGGCGGCTGTCCCGCTGGGCGGAAGACCTGGCCGCGGGCCACGGCCTGACCTGGCTTCCGGTGCCGGTCCAGGTCGACCTGCAGACCGAAACGGTCCTCACCACCTTCCGCCTGCTCCGCTGAGCGGCCGGCAGCCGTACGCGGGCGGCCGACCTCCCCAGCCGTCCGGCCTGGGCCCCGGCCGGCCCGGCCGCGCTCGCCGCCCGGGTGGCCGCGCTGCTCACCCCACCTGCTCGGCCAGGAAGTCCTCCCACGTCCTGCGCCCGGTGTCCGCACCCTCCAGCGTGAGGTTGGCGCCGCTGCGGTAGGCGCGGCCGGCCTTGCCGGGCAGCGGGAAGGGGACCAGGGGGCGGCGCTTGGCGCTGGCGGTCAGGTAGCCGCGGAGCAGGTCGGCCATCGGGTAGACGGTCGGCCCTGCCAGGTCGGGCACCCGGCCCGCGGGCAACCCCAGCGCCAGCTCGGTCAGCCGGGCGGCGACGTCGCGCACGTCCACCGGCTGGAGGCGCAGGCCGGAAGGCACCGGGACGACGGGGAGCCGGGTCATGCCCTTGGCCATCGTGAGGGCCAGGTCGTGGAACTGCGCGGCCCGCAGGATCGTCCAGGGCAGCCCCGAGTCGATGACGGCCCGCTCCGCGCCGAGCTTGGCGCGCAGGTAGCCGAGCGGGACGGTGTCCGCGCCGATGACCGAGATGCAGACCAGGTGCCGCACTCCGGCGCCGGCGGCGGCCCGCACCAGATTCCTGGTGGTCTCGTCGTCGCCCTTGGCGGCGCCCGCCAGGTGCAGGACGGTGTGCACGCCGGCCACCGCCGCGTCGGCGCCGGTGTCCTCGTGCAGGTCGCCGGTGACGTACTCGACGCCGTCGTCCGCCGATTCGCGGCTGCGCCGGCTGAGCACCCGGACGCTGCGGCCGGCGTCCCGCAGCATCGGCAGGACGTGGCGGCCCAGGGTGCCGGTGCCGCCGGTGAGCAGGATGGGCCGGGTGATCATGGGTTCCTCCTGTGACGTTCGCCCGGTGCGGGCGGGTTACTTTGGTGACCCGCGGCGGAAGAGGAACGTGACCGATGCAGCAGGACGCGGCGCTGGCCGGGCTTTTCGAGGAGCAGCGGCCCCGGCTGCGTTCGGTCGCCTACCGCATGCTCGGCTCGGCGGCCGAGGCCGACGACGCGGTCCAGGAGGCCTGGCTGCGGCTGGCCCGGACCGGCGCCGGCGACATCGACAGCCTGCCGGCATGGCTGACCACGGTGGTGGCCAGGCTGTGCCTGAACATGCTCAGGGCCCGCGTCACCCGCCGCGAGGACCCGCTCGACGACACGGTGCCCGAGCCCGCGGACGAGGCCGGCGCCGACCCGGAGCAGGAGGCGCTGCTGGCCGAGTCGGTCGGCCTGGCGATGCTGGTGGTGCTCGACACCCTGGCGCCCGCCGAGCGGGTCGCCTTCGTGCTGCACGACATGTTCGCGGTGCCGTTCGACGAGATCGGCCAGATGACCGAGCGCACCCCTGAGGCGGCCCGCCAGCTCGCCAGCCGGGCCAGGCGCCGCGTCCGGGGGGCGGCGCCGGCCGCCCGGGACGCCGAACTCGCCGAGCAGCGGCGCCTGGTGGAGGCCTTCCTTGCCGCGTCGCGCGGCGGCGACTTCGAGGCCCTGGTCGCGGTGCTCGACCCGGAAGTTGTGCTGCACGCGGACCGGACGGCGGGCCCGACGCCGGAGCCGGTCGACGTCCGCGGCAGGCAGCGGGTGGCGCGCGGCGCGTCGGCCGCCGCGGCCCGGGTCGCCTTCACGGAACCGGCCCTGGTCGACGGCTCGGTCGGCCTGGTCATGGCACCGGCCGGCCGGCTCCGCCTGGTCCTCACCTTCGCCTTCACCGGCGGCGTGATCACCGCGATCGACGTCGTCGCCGACCCGGAGCGGCTGCGCGAGGTACGGATCGAGCTGCTGTAGCCGTACGGAGCCTGCCCGGTGGGGGGCTCAGGCGGCCGCGGGCTCCGCGGCGTCGGACAGCACCTCGGTGATCACGCGGGCGTGCTCGGCGGCCAGCGACGGCGAGGTGTCGCGGTGCTGGACCACGCTGATCAGCGCCTTCCACAGCGCCCAGCCGCGGGCCCGCGCCCACATGCCCGGGTCCTTGGCGACCGTGCGGCGGAAGGCGGCGCGGCTCTCGCCGGAGAAGAGGGTCCAGGCGATGACCAGGTCGCAGGCCGGGTCGCCGACGCCGGAGGTGCCGAAGTCGATCACCGCGGCCAGCCGGCCGTCCCTGACCAGCAGGTTGCCGCCCGCGATGTCGCCGTGGAACCACACCGGCGGACCCGCGAAACCGGCCGCCAGCGCCGCGTCCCACACCGCCGCGGCCCGCCCGGTGTCGACCAGGCCGTCCAGCGCGGCCAGCGCGGCACAGGTCTCGCCGTCGTAGTGGGCGGGCGGGGCGCCCCGGTGGAAGCTGTGCGCCCCGGCCGCCGGGCCGCCCGCCGGGTCGACGGCCTGCAGCGCCAGCAGGAAGCCGGCCAGCTCGACCGCGAAGCCGGTGAGGTCGCCGACCCGGTCGGGAGTCACCGCCGTCTCCCCGTCCAGCCAGCCGCGCACCGACCAGGGGTACGGATAGCCCTCCCCCGGCTCGCCCTTGCCCAGCACCGGCGGCACCGGCACCGGCAGGTGCGGCGCGAGCACCGGCAGCCAGGCGTTCTCCTTCTCGACCGCGGGCACGTAGCCGGCGGCGCTCGGCAGCCGTACGGTCATCGCGTCGCCCAGCCGATACGTGCGGTTGTCCCATCCGTCGACCGCAACCGGCCGCACCGGCAGCCCCTGCCACTGCGGGAACTGCGCCGCTATCAGCCGCCGTACCAGTGCCGCGTCGATGCCCGCGCGGCCGTCCGCACCCGCTGTCCCACCCTTGCCGGAAGTCACCCCGGGATGATCGCCACGGATCCCGTCGCCCGCAACCGAATTGCCGGCGCGGCGGCTCGTCCGGCCGAGCCGGCGGCGGGTGCGGCCGTCACGTCGTGGCCGCCAGCGTGTCGCCCAGCGGGGTGCGGCTGTAGCGGACCTCGTGGCGGTGGCGGGTCGCGGTGACCAGGCCGGCGTCGCGGAGCACCGCCAGGTGCTCGGAGACCGTCGCCGGGGCGAGTCCGTGGCGGTGGGCGAGCCAGGCGGTGGCGGCGGGCTCGGCCAGGCCGGTCAGCAGCCGGGCACGGGTGCGGCCGATCAGCCGGGCCAGCGCGGCGGAGTCCGCGCCCGGGCCGGTGGCGGGCTGCCACAGGTTGCCGACGCCGCGCGCCGGATAGATCAGCGTGGGCTGCCAGGGCGGGTCGAGCACGATCACCACCTGGTCCCACTTGAACGCGCTCGGCATCAGCACCAGCCCCTCGCCGCCCAGTTCGCGGTGGTCGGCGCCGCCGTGCTCGCGGGTCAGGACGCCGTCCTGCCAGCGGACCGACGGGTGCAGTTCGGCGAACAGCCGGTCCAGGCCCCCGTCGGCCAGCCGCCGCGTCTGGAAGGCGATGTCCGCTTCGAGCAGCGCCCGGACCCGCGGCCAGTGCGGCTCGACCAGCGCCGACCAGGCGGACGCCACCAGGTCCGCGAGCAGCCGGACCACGTCCGCCGGGTCGCCGTCAAGCAGCAGCCGGCCGGTCGCGGTACGCGCCGCGCCCGGGGTCTCGGCGAGCGACCTGGCGATCTCGGCGCGGGCCTGCTCCGGCGGCGTCGCCGCGATCCGCGCGAGGTCGTCGGCGAAGGACCCGGCCGCGCCGCCGGGCGGCGGCGACAGGAAGTCCGGGGTGTAGCCGCGCCGCGGCTGCAGCAGGGTCAGCGGCCGCAGGTCGAGCCCGGCGGGGCGCGCGCGGGCGAGCCAGCGCCGGTGGTGGCCGGGCGGCTGCGGGCCGGTCGCGACCCGTACGGCGGCCAGCGTCTCGAAGGCCGGCGAGTAGGCGAAACGGCAGCGCAGCAGGTCGGCTGCGCCGAAGCGGAGCGTGGTGATGGCGGGACCTCCTGGGGGACTTCCGGGTGGGGACCTCCTCGCGGGGGTGCCCCGGGTGCGGGACCTCCTGGCGAGCGGCGTCCGGGTCGGTCGGGAGGTGGTCGGGGGTGGCGGCGGGCGGCAGGGGCGGTGGCGCGGACGGGTACGGCGCCCCACCGTACAACGCGGTGATTCGGCGAGGACCGAATCAGTGGTGAGGGTGGCGCGCCCGCTCGCAGGATGGCGGACACCGGCCCTGCACCGCACCGCACCACCAGGAGCGTGGACACCATGACCGCAGCAACCGGGACCGCCGCACCCTCGGCCGAGTGGGAGCGCCGCAACGCCGACCTGTGGGCGGCCATCGACGACTTCGCCGAGGACGACTTCCGCGCCGCGATGGACGCCCTGGTCGGCGAGCTGCCGGAAGGCGACGGCACCGCGCTCTTCGAGCGGGCCGCGTCCTGGGACTCCACCGGCCGCTCCGACCTCGCCGTCCCCCTCTACCGCGAAGCCCTCGACGCGGGCGTGCCCGGCGAGCGCCGCCGCCGCGCGGTCATCCAGCTGTCCAGCTCGCTGCGCAACCTCGGCCGCTCGCAGGAGAGCGTGGACCTGCTCACCGCCGAGCGGGCCGCCGGCCACGACCACCTGGACAGCGCCCTGGCCTGCGTGCTCGCCCTGGCCCTCGCCGACGTGGGCCGCGCCCGCGAGGGCGTCTCGGTGGCGGTCGCCGCCCTGGCGCCGACCCTGCCGCGCTACCAGCGCTCGATGGGCAACTACGCCCGCCTGCTGATCGAGCCCGACACCGAGCAGTGAACCGCCGGGGCCCGGTGGCCTACCCCGCGGCGGTCGCCGGCTTGTGGGCCGGCTTGTGGGCGAGGAAGAAGCCCTGCCGGCCCTGCCGGGGCCGCTCGCTCTCGTCCGGCTCGCGGACCAGCCGGGCATCCACGACCAGACCCGCTCCGGCCAGCAGGCCGGCGACCCGGTCGGGCGGCATCCAGTAGACGTCGAGCGGCACCTGGTGCCCGTAGGCCTGCTCCCGGTGCAGCAGCCGGTCGCCGACCTTGAACGCCAGCAGCATCTGCCCGCCGGGCGCCAGCACCCGGTGGCACTCGGCGAACACCGCCGGCAGCACCTCCGGCGGGGTGTGGACGGTCGAGTACCAGGCCAGGACGCCGCCCAGCGACGCGTCCGCCAGCTCAAGGGCGGTCATCGACCCCACCTCAAACCGGATGCCCGGGTGCGTCCGGCGGGCGACGGCGACCATCCCGGGGGACAGGTCGACGCCGAACACGTCCACGCCGAGCGCGTGCAGGTACGCCGTGACCCGCCCCGGCCCGCACCCGAGCTCCGCGACCGGCCCGCAGCCCGGCTCCCGCACCAGCTCGGCGAACGCGCCGAGCATCGCCCGGTCCAGCGGTTTGCCCCGCAACTCGTCGCGCAGCAGCCGTTCGTAGTCCGCGGCGACAGTGTCATAGGCCGTCCGGGTGGTCCGCAGATAACCGGCTTCCGTCATGCCGGAGGACTGTAGCCGGGCGCCGGCCGCGGAGCGGCCGAACGGACCGGATGGCCGCCGGGGCCGGGGGTCGGGCAGCGTGACGATCACCTCGCCGCCGGGGTGGTGGGTGGAAGGCGACGTCCCCCTGCCCGTGGTCGACGGTCATGAACTGCTGCCCGCCCGGCGCCAGGTCGACCAGCGCCCCGAAAAAGCCGGGGTCCACCAGATAGGCCTGGATCAGTCCGTCGCGGTGGCGCGTCGTCACCTTTGGGCGCGGGGCGGGAATCGTCCGCCGAGGCTAGTGCCCGCCCCCCACTGTCCGTTCCCAGAAAACCTGAGTCGGTGAGGTGCCCCTGATCTGCGCCTTCTCATGATGGGCGGGACGCTTCGGAGCGTGGAGGGCCCAGTGGATCTGAACAGCGGTGAGCCTGTTTGGGCGTGAGGTGGGGCCGTCCCAGTAGTTCTGTCCGGCCGAAGGGCTCTGGCCTGGGGCTTCTCAGTTCCACTGGGAATCATCTCGTAGGGTGTTGTGGTCCTCCGGGGACATCACCAGCATCAGCGACCTTCCCAATGAGTCGGTCCAGCGGAAGAGGGCGTCGTTGAAGAAGGTGCGTGAGTGGCGATTCTCGCGGAGAGAGGGGACGTTGAGCCGGTGCTCGGCTTCTGCGTAGGCAGCGTGGATCGTGCGCTGGTGCTGGCTGAGGTTCACCCATCGGCGAGGCGCCCGTCGTGCTCGCCAAGCAGGGTCGGCCACCATGCCGAGCATGGTGACGAACTCCGGGTAGGTGGCGATGTACTCCCGCTCGTCGACGCGTCGCCTGATGATGTTCTCGTAGGCGGCCTCCTTTGGAGGGAGCTGAGCGAGGCGGTCGTTCCAGCGTGAGAGCAGATGGGGCTGCTTCTTGTTCAGAAGCCAGGACCGGACCATGTGCTGCGCTTCCTTTGTCGCTGCCTCCAGGGTGTCGGGGAAGCGGCGGGCGATTCGCCGGTGCCGGTGTTGAGCGGTGACAAGTTCTGGCAGGTGGCCGACACGGTATTGGCGGTTGCCGTCGAGCCAGATGCCGTGCCGACGGCAGAGCTGGAGATCGGCGGGGCGATGCGCGAGGACTGGTCCGGTGATTCCACGGCGGTGCATGCAGTGTGAGCACGCGACGTAGAGACGCCGCCGGTAGCGGATCACTTCGCCTCCGGTACGCGCCTCAATCCGGGAGATCGCTGGCAGCAGCATCCGAAGGGTCTCAGGAGCGAGACCCGTCAGGAGTGCCAGCCGCGGCAGAACCATCGGAGTCCAGCGCCATAACGTGTCCGTCCGCTTGCCGATCAGCGCGTTCTTGAACGGCGTCAGGGTCTTCGCCAGTTGGCCCGACGTCACGTGGTTGGCGGCGGCGAGGCGGTGCAAATACCAGCCGAAGACCTCCCCGTGGACAGGCGGCAGAGGAAGTGGCAGGAGCCGGACCGGCGCTTCCCAGGGCTCCATCACTCAGGCCGCCTTCGGCCTGCGGGCGTACTTGGCGCGGGGGCGATCGGGCCGGGACTTCTGGACGGCGTGGTCGAGCTCGATCTCGTCGAGCATGCGCTTGGTGATCTTTTCTGCGCCGGTGTCGATCGCGTCGACCGCGGCTTCTCGGATGAACTGGGAAAGACTGCCGATCAGCCCGCCGGTGCGCTCGTGGAGATAATCGGTCATGGCGACCAAGGTGCCGGGACGATGGGCCTGTAGTCGCAGGGAGTCCTCCATGGTCACCACCAGGGCCTGCCAGCTCTCCTTGTCCGCGCGGTTCTTGTGGCCGAAGGGCCGGGAGGGGATGACCGTGTAACGGCCGGCGATCTGCTGTCCGCGAGTGCCCTGGAACAGGCTGCTGGTCTCGACGTCGAGACCAGCGAGCACGAAGGTGGCCGCGATCCGCTCCGAGAGGTACTTCAGCTGATCGGATGCCTCGGCTCCATTGCGGGTGGTCAGGTCGAGGTTGTGGATCTCGTCGACCAGGACGAGCGTGGTGCCGAGCTTTCCGAGCAGGTCACAGACGGCGTTGGTGATCTGGACCTGGCTCATGCGGTGCTCCAGCGGGACGCCAAGGAATCGAGCGAACTCGCCCGCGAGCATCTTCGGAGTGGCCGCCGGGGGAACGGTGACGAAGACAACCGGCAGTCCGCCGACGGCGGCGGGGTTGCGCCGCCGGGTGATCTGTTCGACGTTCTTACCCAGCTGGGTGATCGCTGTGGTCTTGCCGGTGCCGGCCGAACCGGACACGATCAGGCCGCGACGGGCGGAGACCTGGTGCCGGTTGAGCACGATGCGTTTGCGGCCCGTGGTGACGACGCCACGGATCGTGGGAGTGTTCACGATGACGGATCGCGTGTGGTAGTCGATCCGCGCTTCCCTGTAGGACTCCAGCTCGTCCTCGTCCAGGACGGTGCCGGACGGGAGCGACGGCGGGGGATCAGGGTTCTCATCGACGAACGCCCGCCAGCCTTCCTTCGTGGTCAGCGACATCTGCGGGTTGGCGATGTCCGGTGGCAGAGCCTCGCTCACAGGCGGCTCCCGTCGGTGAAGGCGTCGAAGACGCCGAAGGGAATGACGTTCGACGTCTGCTCCGGGACGGTGGCCTCGTTCTCAGCGTCTTCCAAAGCTGGTGCCTGCGGCAGCGCGGGGACGGACCGCGCGGGCTCCAGGGCGGCGCGGGTGCGCGCCGCGATACGGCGGTCCGGCCCGGTTTCCGCCCGCGTCAGCAACTGGTCGACTGCGGCGGCCACGGCGGCTTGGCTGGTGTCGTCCTGGCCCCGCATCGCGAGCAGGTCCCGGGCCCGGCGCCAGGTGAAGTCCGCGAACGGCGCGGAGACCAGGTGCCGGTGTGTCCACGGAACCGTGATCCACTCTCCGGTGCGCGCGTCGCGTACCCAGATCTGGGACAGGTCGTAGGGGTCGTAATGAACCTCCCAGAGCCCGCCCTTGCCGGTCACTCCCGAGGAGCGGCGCCGCAGCGGGTTCAGTCCAGGACAGTTGTAGGTGCGGTGGTCGACGCGGATGCCGTAGTCGTTGACCGAACGCCAGAGTGCCGGCAGCAGTTCCAAGTAGTCGGGGCCGCTCAGTGGCATCGGCAGGTAGCCGCTGCGGGAGACCAGCAGGGCGTATGCGTCGTTGGGAGACATCGGCCGACCCGGTAGGAACGGGCTGCGCAGTCCTTCGTGTGGCCGCTGCTGCCAGCAGGCCACGATCCATTCCTGCAACAGGTCGTCCACTTCCGCGAGCGTCCAGACGGCCTCGACCTCGGCCCCCCGGCGGGTCGTGTTCGAACCGGTGTAGCCAGGGATGTGCTGGCAGAACAGCGTGTTGATCGAGGAAAACGTCCGCTCGACGATTCCCTTGTCAGTCGGGGTCGCCGGGCGGGACGGCTGGACGGAGACGCCCAGCGACCGGCAGGCGGTCAGGAAGGTGTTGGACACGAACACCTTCCCGTGATCAATGCCGATCGTCTCTGGCACGATCACCGGCTTGGCGGCCGCTTGCTCCAGGCGCGCGTCGATCTCCAACAGTCTCCGGTGGGGGATCAGCGTCATCGACATCGCCAGCGCGTCCGACCAGCCGGGCCGCAGCGGCTCCGGGACCAGCATCTTGGCCAGCAGGAGGGCGGCGTCCACGGCCTTGGTGCCTGCTGGTCGCAGCACAGCAGCGCAGATCGTCCTCGTTGCCACGTCGACGGCGATTGTGAGTTCCGGGCGTCCGCTCACCCCATCCTCCAGGACCACCAGCACGTCCAGCGGTGTCGTGTCGATCTGCACCATCTCTCCGGGGCGGCAGGCCGAGGAAGGGGTGAACGCTCCTTGCGGGCGGCGAGCCGCCGACCTGCGGGATGTGGCCTCGCCGAAGGCGTGCGTACCCTCGCTCATCGCCTCGACAAGCCGGTAGAACGCCGACTTCGACGGCATCGCCACTGTGCCCTGCCCATGCCGTTCCGCCAGCAGCGCCTCCACCCGCCGACGCAGCCGGCCGCGGGTGCCGGTGGACTCGTTCGTCGTCGTGGCCAGGATTTCCGTGATGGCGGACACCACCCGGTCATCGGCCCTTCCCGTCGGTGAGGACAGACGGGTAGCACGGTGATCGACCAAGCCCCACAGGCCCTGCTCGCGGTAGCGCCTGCGCATCCGCTGAACGGTCCCCACACTCGCCTGCCAGCCGATAGCCCGCAGTTCCGCCGCCTTGGCCGCCACCCGCTCCTCAACTGGGTGACGGGCCGGGTCGTATTCCGGACGAGGTAGGGCAGTGGGATCAGCATCCAGCGGCCTGCCGAACTCCACCTCGGTCACATGCCGTTCCCATGCCGCCGCCTTCTCGGCTTCCCGCTCCGGCACGATGTCCAACAGCGCGAACGGCGGCATACGGCCCTGATCGGCATTCTGGCCGATGAGCTCAAAGTCTTCCGAGGTCAGTAGATGCGACAACAACACCAGGCTCGCCGAACCGGCTTCGTCGAGGAGCCGCACCGTCGTCCCGGACAGGCCGACGACCGTGTGCAGTCGGTCATCCAGGCGCACCCGGTCCCCGACCCGCAACGCCGCCCGTGGTCCTGGGCGCCCGCTCACCGGATCTCCGCCGGCGACACCAGCGTGGCATCCGACAGTGGTCGCGATAGATCCGCTGCCAGCCGCCCCAGCCACAGCAGATGGAACATCGCTGGCAACACCACGATCGGATCACCCAGCAACGCAACCTGTGTCACCAGCGGCGAAGGCACCGAGAACAGTGCCAACAACCGGGCCACGAGCCCCTCATCGGCCCCGTACCGAGGATGCCGGTATCCCGCCAGCCAGCGAACGTTCGCCATCCGCACCGGATCCACCTCGCCGACAACCCGGTAGCCCCACCCCGCCGCCTCACAAGCTGCCTGCGCAGCCGCGAACTTGGCCGCCGACCGTGCGTCGATCCGGTCTAGCGGCCGACAGTCCACCATCAGCCCCCGCCCGTCTTCGAACCGAGCGAAGTAGTCCGGAGCGTGCGAGACGCGCTTGCCCCGATCGTCCTTCCAGGACAGCCACAACGGCTGCGACAGCAGCCCCGTCACTTCTGGTGTGAAGTCGAGCAGCATCGCGTGGTCTCGCTCCAGCCAGGACTCGAACCCCACGTGCCCGCAGGTCGTCGACGACCAGTACAACCCGGGGAAATGCCGTTGCCCGCGATAGGACGGGAAGCTGCGGACCGGCCGCCCGTCCTCGAACGGCACCGAGACCGCATCCGCCAACGGCAGGCGATGTTCTCCCTGGTCGTCCCGCCAGCCGACCTCGAAGCCGTCTACTTGTGACGGCTTCATTCCCTCCAGCACGCCCAGCCCCATGTATGCCACTTTGCAGGCCCGTAGGGACTGTGCAGCTTAAACGGGACCAAACCCCTCGTCCGGGTGATTACGCAGTCCGGCGCGATCCCCCACCGCCGGGCCGCATCTCCTGACTGCTGAGGCGAGGGGACGGGCTTTTGGTAAGGCTCGTAAGGTGTAGGCATGTGGACCCAGCACATCCAGGCTCTGTAGTCACGAGGCGTTGAGGGCGATGCCGTAGGGCGTCGCCCTCCTTGGCGTGCCTGTTACGTGATCCATCTCCCTTGTGCCGCCCACACCGAGGCGGCGAGATGCCGGGCCTCTCTTTCTTGAGACGGCGGCTTTTGAGAGCGCGTGCAGGCACGGTCCCTTCCCTTCACCGTCTCCTGGAGTGCCTCGTGCCTGCGTTGCTTCCCCCTGCCCTCGAACCCCTTCTCGACTTGCTGCGCTGCCCTGTGTGCCGCGCCTGTCTCCGACCTACCCGTGGCTCACTGCGCTGCCCGGAGGGCCACACCTTCGACATCGCCCGTCAGGGCTACGTCAGCCTGCTGACGGGCATTCGCGCCATCAGCGGTGACGACGCAGCCATGGTTCAGGCCCGAAACCGGTTTTTGTCCACCGGCAGGTACGCCCCTGTCCACCAGACCCTGACTCGTATGACAGCCGACGCCCTGCCCGGTCAAGGCACGGTCGTAGACATCGGATGCGGCACCGGCTACTACCTGGCCGGCGTACTCGATCAACTGCCCGGCACCCGCGGCCTGGGGCTGGACACGTCAGCACGCGCCCTGCGCTCGGCGGCCCGAGCCCATCCACGAGCCGCTGCGGCGAGCTGGGACGTCTTCCGCCCCTTCCCCTTGGTTGACCAGGGGGTCGACGTCGTGCTGGACGTGTTCGCCCCGCGCAACCCGTCCGAGTTCCACCGAGTGCTCCGTCCGACCGGCCGGTTGATCGTGGTGCGCCCCATCGAGCGGCACCTGGCCGAGCTACGGGGCAAGATCCCCGCGATGGTCACGATCGACCCGGACAAGGAACAGCGCCTGCAACAGGCGCTGGACCCCTACTTCCAGGCCGCCGATACCCAGCACGTCGAATACACCACGCCCCTGACCAGGCAAGAAGCCATCGACCTGGTGGGGATGACACCGAGCGCACGCCACCTGACCCACGCGGACCTGAGCGGCCACGGCTCACTGCCCAGTCAGGTGACCGTCTCCGTGCTGGCCACCTCCTACCAGCCTCGGTAACCACGGGCGGGCGGATACGCCTGCTGAACCGACAAACCAAGAGGCGCGCATGGCGCCCCACCTTCCTGGCAACTCGGGCAAGGTGGGGCGTCCGTCCGCAGGCCGTCGTGATCTCCCAGGCCATCCGACAACCGGAGCGGTGGGCACTGCCCTCGCGGGCAGGTGGCTCTGGTGGGCTAGTTGCTGCGCAGATCAGCCGGGACCCGTTCACTTCACACTGCAGACCCGGTGGGAAATCGCAGATAGACCGGGAACGGACACCCACCAACCGGCCGCCAGGGCGCCGCCCCCAGGACTCGGCGTTTGCCAGTTGCAAGCACGGTGCTTGCAAAAGTTAGCGCCGTGGTGCAGTCTCGTACGTATGGCGTCACTGAAGGTCGGCACCGTCGGCGAGTATCTGCGCGAGCAGCGGCGCAGCGCGCAGCTGAGTCTGCGGCAACTGGCGGAGGCGGCCGGTGTGTCGAATCCGTATCTGAGCCAGATCGAGCGCGGGCTGCGGAAGCCTAGTGCTGAGATCCTGCAGCAGCTGGCCAAGGCGCTGCGGATCTCCGCAGAGACGTTGTACGTGCAGGCCGGGATGCTCGACGCGCGGGAGCGTGACGAGCTGGAAGTGCCTGCGGCGATCTTGACGGACCCGTCGATCAACGAGCGGCAGAAGCAGGTGCTGATCCAGATCTACGAGTCCTTCCGCAGGGAGAACGCCGCCGCGGGGGAGTCGCGGGCGGCGCGGGACGTAGCAGAGGCAGAAGCAGAAGCAGAGGAGGCGGACCGGCCGCAGGGCCCCGCCGCCGTACGGGAGGAAACCGGAAAATGAGCATCAGCGACGACATCGTGAAGAGCCTGCGCAATCCGACCCCGCTCTACGCGGTCGCCGGGACCGCGGACCTGGCCGCCGAGAAGCTGCGCGAGGTTCCCGCGCTGATCGGCAAGCTCAGGGAGCAGGCCCCCGAGCACATCGAGAAGATCAAGACCACCGACCCCAAGGTCGTCCAGGACCGCGTCTCCGCGGGCGCGAAGGACGCGCAGGCGAAGCTGGCGGAGACCTACCGCGAGATCGACCTCAAGGCATTCAAGGACCGCCCGGACTTCAAGAAGCTCAGCGAGTCCGTGCAGGACCTGGCGCTGCAGAGCGTCGGCCGCGCCACCGGTTACGCGGTGAAGGCCCGCGAGACCTACGACGTGCTGGCCGAGCGCGGCAAGGGCGCGGTCGCGAGCTGGCGCGGCGAGACCGCCGACCAGGTCGTGGAGATCGCCGCCGCGGTCGAGCCCGGCAAGTCCGCCCAGCCGAAGGCGAAGCCCGCCGCCGCCCGCAAGGCGCCGGCCCGCGGCGCGGCAGCCCCGCGCAAGAGCGTGAAGGCCGACAAGCCGGCCGAATAGCCCATCGGGCTGATATCTGGGCCGGGACCGGCCGGGACTCGAAGGAGTCCGCACGGGCCGGGCACGCATCGCGTGCTCGGCCCGTTGTAGCGGTACGACCGGTACGGTGGCTGCGGACCGGCCGCAGGCACACGGCGGACGGCGGACGACAAAGGCGGGTGGTGGACGGCGTGCTGGTCACACAGTTCTTCGGAGTGGTCGCTCTGATCTCCTGGGTGCTCTTCCTCCTCGCGCTCTTCGCGTTCGTCGACGCGGCGGTGCACCGGGAGGACGCGTATCGCGCGGCGAGCAAGAACAACAAGGGCTTCTGGCTGATCATCCTCGGCATCGCCGCCGTGGTGATGAAGCTGTTCCCGATCCTGTCGTTCCTGCCGGTGATCGGCCTGGTCGCGGTGATCGTCTACATGGTCGACGTGCGGCCGGCGCTCCGCGAGGTCAGCGGCCGTGGCGGCGGCGCGATGCGCAGGCTGCGCGGGCGCAACCGGGGCGGCAGCAGCAGCGACGGGCCCTACGGGCCGTACAACGGCCGGCGCTGACAGCGGCAGGCTCTCCAAAGGGCGCGCCGCCCGGCCGGGCTCGCGCCGGTGTCCGGCCTACGGCTGCAGGACGGTCCGCTCCAGCAGCACGACCGCCACGTCGTCGGTCAGCTCGCCGCCGTTCAGCTCGCGCACCTCGGTGACGGCGGCGTCCAGCAGTGCGTCGCCGTGCAGGCCGGCCGTCAGCAGGCGGGAGACCAGCCGGACCATGCCGTCCTGTTCGAGCCGCTGCGTGCCGGAGCCGACCCGGCCCTCGATCAGGCCGTCGGTGTAGAGCATCAGCCGCCATTCGCCGTCCAGCGCCACCGGGATGCGCTGCCAGTCGGCGATCGCGTCGGGCAGCAGCCCGAGCGCGGGCCCGCCGTCCTCCGGCGGCAGCAGCCGCGGCACCCGGCCGGGCCCGGCCAGCAGCGGCGCCGGGTGGCCGGCCAGGTAGAGGCCGGCGCTGTGGCCGTCGGGGGCGATGTCCAGGGCGCAGAGCGTCGCGAAGATCTCGTCGTCGGCCCGCTCGTGCACCAGCACCTGCTGGAGCGTCCGCAGCAGGGCGTCGCCGCCGAGCCCGGCGAAGGTCAGCGCGCGCCAGGCGATGCGCAGCTCCACGCCGAGGGCCGCCGCGTCCGGGCCGTGCCCGCAGACGTCGCCGATCATCGCGTGCACGACGCCGTCGGAGGTGCGGACGGTGTCGTAGAAGTCGCCGCCGAGCAGCGCGCGGCTGCGGCCGGGGCGGTAGTGGGAGGCGAAGCGCAGGCCCGAGCCCTCCAGCAGCGGGGTGGGGAGCAGGCCGCGTTCCAGCCGGCGGTTCTCCTGGGCGAGCAGCCGGGTCTCGGTGAGCTTGCGCAGCGCCAGGTCGGCGCGTTTGCGCTCGACGGCGTAGCGCACCGCCCGGGTGACGGTGCCGGCGTCCACGTCGCCGCGGGCCAGGTGGTCCTGGGCGCCGACCCGTACGGCCTCGGCGGCCCTGCCGTCGTCGGAGCCGTCGGTCAGTACCAGTACGGCGGTGCCGGGGGCGACCCGCAGCACGTGCCGCACGCCGTCCAGGACGTCGGGCAGGTCGAGCAGGATGCAGTGCACGTCGTCGGTGAGCAGCCGGCCCGCAGCCGTGAGGTTGCCGGCCCGCAGGATGCGGATACGGGGGCCGCCGCCGTCCTGGAACCAGGGGGCGGTGAAGGCGCCGGTCGGGTCGTCGCCGACGACCAGCAGGTTGATGGCGGGCGGCCCGTCGGCGGGGTCCTGGCGCTGGCGCGGCAGGGTCAGCGCCGGTGCGCCGGCTCCCTCGGGCGCCGCGGTGGCGGCGGTGCCCTCCGCCCCGGGATCGGTGGCCGTGGGCCGTTCGGTGCCGCGCTCGGCAGCGGACATCAAGCGACTCCTTTCCGGTCCCCTGAACGTTCTGAGGTCTTTCCTTTGCCTTGCTGTGCCACCCCTGGTCTCAGGAGACCCTAGTGGCTCAACCCGGCGTCACGGGAGGGCGGCAGGGAAACCGTCAGTGTCATATGCGGTGGCCAGGGCGTGATTTCCCCCGTGATGTGGGGATCCGCACATGACGTACATCACGCTCCCCTCCTGCAACCGTGCGGCGAATCAGACCCTTTTGCGGACCTGCGACGCGCCTTGGGCCGGGCCCGGGTTCGGGTTCGCGTCCGGGCCCGGTTTCGGCGCCAGCGCCTGCCACGCCACCGTGACCTCTCCCTGCCGCCACCGCGCCGGGCCGTCCACCACCGGCCAGCCGTCCGCGCGCAGGGTGCGGACCGCCGCGATCCAGCGCTGCCGCGCGCCCAGCGCCGACAGCGGCGCCGCCGCGGCCCACGCCCGGTCGAAGGCGGCCAGGAAGGCGTGCACCGGCTCGCCGGGCACGTTGCGGTGGATCAGCGCCTTCGGCAGGCGTTCCGCCAGGTCGGAGGGGCGGTGCAGGGAGCCGAGCCGGGTGGCGAAGGTGACCGTGCGCGGGCCCTCGGGGCCGAGGGCGACCCACACGTGCCGCCGCCCGATCTCGTCGCAGGTGCCCTCGACCAGCAGCCCGCCGGGCGCGAGCCTGCCGGTCAGCCGCTGCCACACCGCGGGAACCTCGTCCTCGGCGTACTGCCGCAGGACGTTCGCCGCCCGGATCAGCTGGGGCCTGCGCCCGTCAGGCAGCGGCACCTCGAAGCCGCCGCGGACGAAGCGCAGCCCGTCCCGGATATAGGGGAGGGCGGCGGTGACCCGGTCCTGGTCGATCTCGACGCCGACGACCTCCGCCTCGGCCCGTACCCGGCGCAGCCGCCCCAGCAGCTCGACCGCGGTCCAGGGCGCGGCGCCGTATCCGAGGTCGACCGCAAGCGGGTCGGCGGCCCGCCGCAGCTGCGGCCCGTGCACGGCGGCGATCCAGCGGTCCATCCGGCGCAGCCGGTTCGGGTTCGTGGTTCCCCTGGTCACCACCCCGACCGCCCGCGTACCGCCCATGCGGCGAGGGTAGCCGTGAAGCCGGGGCGGCCGCGGCGGCGGGGACGCGGCCGGACGCCGGGGAAGGACCGGAACAGAGCGGAAGAGGGGGAAGGCCGAGCCGTGCGGACGTGCGGCGAGGCCGCGGTGGCGCACAGGCGAACGGTTCGTCACGCTTCGGCAAAGCGGGAAATGGAACCCGTTCCTCTGGTGTTTGCAGTGGTTGAGCGCGGGGGTACGGCTGCTGGAAGGAACGCGAAGGTGACCCAGTACACGTCCCGGTTCGGGGGATTGCGCGAGGCCGCAGGCGCGGCTGCCGCGGCCTACCGCCCGCACCGCAGGCGGCGCGGGCGGCGGGTGCGCAGGGTGGCCATGCTCAGCGTCCACACCTCGCCGCTGCACCAGCCGGGCACCGGCGACGCCGGCGGTATGAACGTGTACATCGTGGAGCTGGCCAAGCGGCTGGCCGAGCGCGACATCGAGGTCGAGATCTTCACCCGGTCCACCACCGGCGCCCGCCGGCCGTGCGTCGAGCTGACGCCCGGCGTCCTGGTGCGGCACGTGGACGCCGGGCCGTACGAGGGCCTGGCCAAGGAGGAGCTGCCGGCCCAGCTGTGCGCCTTCACCCACGGCCTGATGCGGGCCTGGGCCGGGCAGCGCCCCGGGCACTACGACCTGGTCCACTCGCACTACTGGCTGTCCGGCCACGTCGGCTGGCTGGCCGCCGAGCGCTGGGGCGTACCGCTGGTCCACGCCATGCACACCATGGCCAAGGTCAAGAACGCCGCGCTCGCCGAGAACGACGCCCCCGAGCCGGTGGCCCGCGTCATCGGCGAGACCCAGGTGGTGGCCGCCGCCGACCGGCTGATCGCCAACACCGAGGAGGAGGCCGACGAGCTGGTACGCCACTACGCCGCCGCCCCCGGCAAGGTCGCCGTCGTCCACCCCGGCGTCAACCTCGACCGGTTCTGTCCCGGCGCGGGCCGGGCCGCCGCACGTGCCGGGCTCGGCCTGCCGCAGGACGCGCTGATCCCGCTCTTCGCCGGCCGGATACAGCCGCTGAAGGCCCCCGACGTGCTGCTGCGGGCTGTCGCCCTGCTGCTGGAGGAGGACCCGGCCCTGCGCGACCGCCTCGTCGTGCCGATCGTCGGCGGCCCGAGCGGTACGGGGCTGGCCAAGCCGGAGGCGCTGCACAAGCTCGCGGCCAGGCTCGGCGTCTCCGACGTCGTCCGGTTCCAGCCGCCGGTGGACCAGGAGCGGCTGGCCGAGTGGTACCGCGCGGCGACCGTGCTGGTGACACCGTCCTACAGCGAGTCCTTCGGCCTGGTCGCGATCGAGGCGCAGGCCTGCGGCACCCCGGTGGTCGCCGCGGCCGTCGGCGGGCTGCCGGTCGCGGTGTGCGACGGGCGCACCGGCTTCCTGGTCCCCGGCCACGACCCGCGCGACTACGCCCGGGTGCTGCGGCGCTTCGTCGACCACCCGCAGCTCGGCGCCGCGCTGGGCGACGCGGCCGCCGTGCACGCGCGCGCCTTCGGCTGGGACGCGTCGGCGGCGGACACCGCCGAGGTGTACGCGGCAGCGCAGTTCGAGCACCGCCGTCGCCTACGATCGGCGCATGGCTGAGCACGCAGGTCCCGCAGGGGCGCAGGAGTCCGACCCCGCGGCCGCGGCCGGCCGTGTCGTCGAGCAGGTGCTGCGCGAGTCGGAGCTGCCCTGCGAGTCGCCGCGCCCCGGCACGTACGTCACCCAACTGCCAGGCACCCGCAAGCTGTCCACCACCTGCCAGCTGATCGTCGGCCGCCACACCCTGTCGCTGAACGCCTTCGTCGTCCGCCGCCCCGACGAGAACCACGAGGCCTTCTACCGCTGGCTGCTGGAGCGCAACCTGCGGCTGTACGGCGTCGCCTACGGCATCGACCACCTGGGCGACGTCTACCTGAGCGGCCGCCTGCCGCTGGCCGCGGTCACCCCGGAGGAGGTCGACCGGCTGCTCGGCGCGGTGGTGGAGAACGCCGACGGGTCGTTCAACGCGCTGCTCGAACTCGGCTTCGCCTCCTCGATCCGCCGGGAGTACGCGTGGCGGGTGTCGCGCGGCGAGTCCACCCGGAATCTGGACGCGTTCACGCATCTGATCAGCGAGGACGACTGACGCAGCGGTTTGCCGCGGTCCCGGGTCTTCCCAGTGGATCGGGGGCCGTGGCACGCTCGGGTCCGTCGCGCATCTGAATGTCGCTCAGATATGTGATACACGATGCGTGGAAGGGTGGGGTGGCGGTGGTCAGTCGCGGAGGGCCGGCGCGCGGCAGCGGTCGGGTGGGCTCGGCGCCGGGGGCGGGCGGGGCGGTGGAGCAGGCGGCTGGTGCGCCCCGAGCCGGGGCGGTCGTTGCCGCGGGAGCGGCGGCGGCGGATCAGGCGGCCGTCGCGCGCGGGCCCGCGGCGGTGGCCGTCCAACCGGCGGGCCTGTGGGCGGAGTTCCGCGCCGCCCCATACGCCCACCCGCAGATCCCCTACGTCGCCCTCGCCGGCTACCAGGGCGGCAACCCCTGCTTCCCCCGGCACCCGGCCCGCGCCAACGCCGTGCACTACGGCGCCCGCCCCGACGGCAGCGCCGACTCCGCCCCCGCCATCAACCGGGCGCTGGGCGAGGTCGGCGAGTCCGGCGGCGGCACCGTCCTGCTGCCGCCCGGCACCTACCGCATCGACGACGTCATCACCCTCGGCTGGAGCAACACCACCCTGCGCGGCGCCGGCAGCGGCGCGACCACCCTCCACGCCACCGCGTCGCTCACCGACCTGATCGGCCCCTACGGCAGCCGCTACGGCGGCGACAAGTCGTCCTGGTCCTGGGCCGGCGGCCTGGTCTGGATGTGCCCCGCCGACCGCTACCGCGCCCTCACCGACGCGATCCGTACCAGGCTCTGGCCCTTCGAGGGCTGGACCGGCAACAGCCGCGACGAGTTCACCGAGCTGGCCCGTATCACCGCCGAGACCCCGCAGGGCGGCCACAGCGTCAGCGTGGACGACCCTGCCCGGCTGCGGCCCGGCGACCGCGTCCTGGTGCGGTACGCCGACGACCCCGGGCACGGGCTGCTCGCCCACATCGCGGGCGACATCGAGGGCGCCGCCGCGTACGACTGGTCCTACAAGACCAAGCTGCTCTCCTACCTCCTCTACGAGTGGCCGACGCGCCGGACGGCACCCAGCTGCACGGGATCAACGTCGAGGGCCTGTCCTCGTACAACGTCTGGTCCCGCGGCCGGATGGCGGTGGGCACCTTCGACACCCACCGGGGCATGCCCTTCGCCTGCGTCCGCACCGAGATCACCGTCGCCAACGACGGCCGGCACGGCGGCGACGACTCCGCCGGCCCTCTCTACGGCGCCCGCTTCGCCCACTGGAACGTCACCGTCACCAACGGCCGGGCCAACTGCGTCCGCATCGACGACGCGGCGCCGCGCAGCGCGACCGTCGCCGTCTCCACGGTCACCCCCGTCGGACCAGATCGACGTCCCCGACTTCGACGGGCCGCTCGACTCGCGCCTGGAGTCGTACGGGACGCCTGGCGGCGAGCCGCGGAACCTGTACGAGGCTCAGCGCCGGCTGCTGCCCTGAGGGGGCCCGTCGGGGCGGACGCCCGGACGGCGGCGGGTCCGTCGACTCGGTCGCCCGGACGGCGGGTCCGTCGGGCCAGCCGCCCCGACGGCGCGGGTCGCGTCGGCTCGGCGCCCGCCCGGCCTCCGGCCGTCCCCCGCCCGGGGTCCCCGCGTCAGCCCGGCGTCAGCTCGGCGTTCCGCTCACCCCACGGGCAGGTCGCGCGCGACGTCGACGACGACGGACGGCCGCGGCAGCGCCGTACGCGGCCGGAGCAGCAGGTAGTAGCCGGCGGCGGCCACCGTGCCGAGGCCGGCGCAGCCGAGCCAGACGGTGTCGCGCCCCAGATACTGCAGCGTCAGGCCGCCGGCCAGCGGCCCGGCGAAGGCGGCGGCGGACCAGGCGAGGGTGAACATCCCCTGGTAGCGCCCGCGCGCGTGCGCCGGTGCGAGGTCGGCGACGACCGACATCGAGGCGGGCGCGTGCACGATCTCGCCCAGCGTCCAGATGACGACGGTCACCGCGTAGACGGCAACTGAGGTCGCGAAGACGGTGAGCCCGATGCCCCAGGCAAGCACCAGCGAGCCGGCGGCGAGCAGGGCGCCGCTGCTCCGGCTGCGCAGCGCCCGGGTGACGGGCATCTGGAGCACGACGATCACCACGCCGTTGACCGCGGCGACCAGCCCGAACTGCCGCGCGCTCAGGCCGTGCTGCCCCATGTCGACGGCCAGCGTGGAGGTGGCCTGCTGCATCACCGTGGCGAACAGGAAGGTCAGCCCGGCCAGCGCCATGAAGCGCCGGTCGCGCATGACGTCAAGCAGGGTGATGCCGGTACGCTCCCGGCCGGCTGCCGCCTTCAGCGCCGGGCCCCCCACCTGCTGGTGCACCACCTCGGCCGGCTTGGTCTCCGGCGCCTTGACGTAGACGACCAGCGCGCACAGCACGGTGGTGAAGGCATCACCGAGGAAGAGCCACAGGTAGCCCTCGGCGGCGATGAAGCCGGCGGCGGCGGCCGAGACGCCGAAGCCGATGTTGATCGCCCAGTAGTTGAGGGAGAAGGCGCGGACCCGGTCCGCGGCCGGCACCAGGTCGGCGATCATCGCTGACAGCGCGGGCCGGGACGCGTTGCCGGTCAGCCCGACCAGCGTGGCGACGGCGGCGATGGCGACCGGCCCGGTGACGAAGCCGAGCACCGCGGTGGTGACGGCAGCGCCGATCTGCGCGACCAGCAGCGTCGCGCGGCGCCCGACCCGGTCGGCGAGCACCCCGCCGAGCACCGCGCCCGCGGCCCCGCCGAGCCCGAACAGGGCGGCGACCAGGCCCGCGTAGGCGGCGGAGTAGCCGCGCTGGACGGTGAGGTAGAGCGCGAGGAAGGTGACGACGAAGCCGCCGAGCCGGTTGACCAGCGTGCTCGTCCACAGCCACCAGAACTGCCGGGGCAGACCGCCGGTCGTTTCACGTACCGCTCGGCTGATCGCCGCCACCGGTTCTCCCTCGGTTCACCCTGCCACTCGGTAACAGGCTCTGATGCTCAGCGCATGTTACCGAGGGCGGTCGCGAGGTGCCACGGCATTTCGATTAGGCTCGGACGCATGGCTGCTGCTGCGTACAAGCTGATCCTGCTCCGCCACGGCGAGAGCGAGTGGAACGCGAAGAACCTGTTCACCGGCTGGGTGGACGTGAACCTCAACGACAAGGGCGAGAAGGAGGCGGTGCGCGGCGGCGAGTTGCTCAAGGACGCCGGGCTGCTCCCCGACGTCGTGCACACCTCGCTCCAGAAGCGCGCGATCCGCACCGCCCAGCTCGCGCTGGAGGCCGCCGACCGCCACTGGATCCCGGTGCACCGCACCTGGCGCCTCAACGAGCGCCACTACGGCGCCCTCCAGGGCAAGGACAAGGCCCAGACCCTCGCCGAGTTCGGCGAGGAGCAGTTCATGCTGTGGCGCCGCTCCTACGACACCCCGCCGCCCCCCCTCCCGGACGGCGCCGAATTCTCCCAGAGCGACGACCCGCGCTACGCGACGATCCCGCCGGAGCTGCGCCCCCGCACCGAGTGCCTCAAGGACGTCGTCGTCCGGATGCTCCCCTACTGGTACGACGGCATCGTCCCCGACCTGCTGACCGGCCGCACCGTCCTGGTCGCCGCCCACGGCAACTCCCTGCGCGCCCTGGTCAAGCACCTCGACGGCATCTCCGACGCGGACATCGCCTCTTTGAACATCCCCACCGGCATCCCCCTCGCCTACGACCTCGACCCCGCCTTCCGCCCCCTCACCCCCGGCGGCACCTACCTCGACCCGGACGCCGCGGCGGCGGCAATCGAGGCGGTCAAGAACCAGGGCAAGAAGTAGCCCTCCTGGCTTGTGCATGCCCCTTGCCTGCGGGTTTCTCCGCGGGAGGGGGCATGTCTGTTGTCACCCGGTTCACGTGGCGGGAAGCTGATACGCGAGGACGTACGTGTCGGCTGCCATGACTGTGTCGCAGACCTCGACGGCACGCCCTTCGGTGTCGAACGCGGTGCGGACGAGGTGGGTCACGGGCACGCCGGCCGCGAGGTGGAGCGTCTTGACCTCGTTCTGGTCGGGCATGCGGGCGCGGATCTCCTCCTCGAAGTGGTCGACGCGGTGGCCCAGTTCCTCCAGCCGGGCGTAGATGCCGCCGGGGTTCGGTTCGGCGATCGGTGTGCCGCGAGCGAGGTCCGGCGCAGACGCAGGGGAGACCGTTCCGTACGGCGGCCGAGGGGAGGCAAGCACCCTTGGAAAACTTGCGGCACGGCGGATTGTCGGTGCTCGGGCCTACCGTCCGATCATGGCGAACAGACCCACGGACAACTGGCGTGCCTGGATGGCCGAGATGGCGCGCGAGGTGGCGGCCGGGACCTTGGCACAGGAGTGCGCCGGCGTAGCGGATTTCTACCCCGAGTCGTTCTTGCGTGCTGTAGACGCCATCCTGGAGGCGTTCGAAGACGAGGTGCGCTTGCTGAGGGATCCGTCCGACGATGCTGTCTTCGGGGCCGTCGCGACGGTGGTTCTCGCTCTCAACGCGATCGATGAGGACGACCAACATGGCGGCGCCGGCATCTGCACGGAGGAGCGGGAGCAGCTGTGCGACTACATCGACCTCACCTTGAGCGAGCAAGGTGTCGACGTGTCTGCTCTGGCGGCGAGGCGCGGCATCGATCGGGCGGAGATCACTGACGCATGGCGTGACTGGTGATGTTCAGGCGGTACAGCAGCGGAGTACAGCAACCGCAGCGACCGACCCATCCCCGTAGCGGCCCCGTAGGACCGCCTCAGCGGAATCCTCGCTCGACGCGGTGACGGCGGCCTCGATCAGGCAGCAGCGCCTGACCGGGACTTCGTACGCCTCGCTGAGAAGCTTCGCGAGTGTGCGGGTGTCTGCTGCTCGTCCCTCCAGCAGCGAGGTGGTCACCGACTCCCGCTCGGCTGTAGGCAGCGGTTCGAGGGTGATCCGCATCCCGAGGGCGGCCGCCACCTCGGCCAGGGTCCCCAGGGTCGGGTTCACGTGTCCCGCCGAGAAACCGCCGCACGACGGCCGGCTCGGCACTGATCGCCCGGGCCAGCGTGGCCTTGGAGATATCTGTCACTGCTGGACAGGCTCCTAGGGGACCGGTGATCCGGCAGGTTGGGTGTCGCGGGACGCGACGCACCTGGCATCGCTGGGCGAAGTGCCGCGGCACCCCGGGAGGGTCCGGATGGTGCGGGGAGGGGCCCGCGTGTAGTGTCCACGCACTGACGGGGTGCGAGGGCGCCGCGGGCGAGGGGGAGCAGTGGCCGGGGTCGTGGCGGTGTGGGCGGAGGCTCCGCCGCTCCGCAAGGCGGGGAAGCTCGGGGTCGTCATCGACGGGCAGCGGGTCGGTGAGGTTCGGCAGGGCGAGGCGGCGGAGTTCAGCGTCGAGCCGGGGTCGCACACGGTGCGGGTCGCTGCTGGTGGGAGCAGGTCGAACACGCTCACCGTGTCGGTTGACGAGGGAGCGACCTGCCGGCTGGTCAACAAGAGCACAGGGCTCAGCGTGGCGGCGGCGATCGTGCCCGTCCTCGGGCTGGTCATGATGGTGTGCCCCGGGCTGGTCTTCCGCCTGCGGGTGCACGACCCGCGCCCGGTGTCCGCCCCGGTGACGGGTGGCGCCCCCGCCCCGGCCGCGGCGGCCGGCCTGTGGTGGGAGTCGGACCCCGTGCTGGCCAAGCGCTACGGCAAGGCGTCCGCGCCGGAGGGTACGAAGTAGTCACTCGCCGCGTCCGGCGTGGACGCCACCGTGACTACCGGCGCTTCGTCAGCATCCTTGCCGCCTGCGTGAAGCAGATCAGCGCGAAGCCGAGTCCGACGGCCAGGGCTGCGTCGCCCTTGTCCGCGTCGTCTCCCAGCAGGAACCAGAGACCTCCCGCAACGAGGAAGACAACTCCCGTTGCCAGCATGGCGATGGTGATTCTGCGGTCGTTCATCGCGGGCCTCGCGCCTCGTCCGTCGTCGTGCCCGGCAGCCGGCGCGAGCTCGTCCTGAGCCCTGCCAGCCGCAAGGAAAGAGGTAACTCTCCAGGTGGGCCAGCGTATCGGGTCGCATCCGCCCGTCCCCGTCATGGCCGTCGGCGGCGCGCTGGCCGCGAAAGCCGGCGGGTGCTGCCGGGGCCGGTACAGGTACGGCATCGGGGTGCGCGGACAAGGTGGGCCGCCCGGGCCCCGGCGCGACCCGGGTCCGGGCGGCGGGCGGGGTCAGGCGCCGAAGATCTTGGCCGCCTCGCGGGCGACCTCCTCCGGGGACACGTCCCGCAGGTGCTGGGACAGGCCCCACCGGTGGCCGAACGGGTCGATGACCTGGCCGTGGCGCTCGCCCCAGAAGGTGTCCGCCAGGGGGTGGAACACCTCGGCGCCCGCGTCGAGCGCCCGCTTCCAGAGGGTGTCGACGTCGTCGGTGGAGATCTGCAGGGCCCCGTAGGTGCCGCCGAGGGTCAGCGGCGAGACGATGCCCTGCTCCGGGAACTCGTCGGCGATCATCACGGTCGAGTCCCCGAAGGCGAGTTCGATCGTCAGCACCTTGCCGCCCGGCAACGGGATCCGGCTGCGCTCCTGCGCGCCCAGTGCTTGCGCGTACCACTCCGCGGCGCGGGTGACATCACGGACGACCAGGTGCGGGGTGAGGGTGGACATGGAGTCCCTTTCGTCGAACTGACGCCGGATCGGCTGTGAGTTCGATCGTCGGGGCGGGACCGCAGGCCTGTCCAAGACCCTTCGTGATAGCCGAAGGCCATGACCGCCCCCGTCGAGCAAGGCGCCCGGGCGGCCGCCGGGTGTGCGGCGAGGCCCCCGGCACGAAGTAATCTTCGCTGCATACGTGCCCTCGGGCCGCGGTCGGTCCGCGGGCCGGGGGCACGTGTACGAGCGAGCGAGCATGCAGCTGCGGGTCAGTGGGTGCAGCCCCCGCACTGGCAGGCGCCTCCCGACTGGCACCCGCAGCCGCAGCCCGAGCCGCAGCCGCAGGCGGCGATCAGGGGGAGCGAGGTCCGCAGCACGGTCGCGGAATCGGACGTCGGCAGGTCGCGTACGGGCACGGGCTTGGGCGTGGGGGTCTCCGGCATCAGTGCGCCCTCCTCAGGCTTAACTGCCCACCAGTGAACGCGCACGCACCGCCGCGCATCAAGGGCGCACGAGGGCATAACGCCCACCCGCGCACCCCCCGCACGCCCCTACCGTCCCGGACGACCGCTGCCCTCGGCCACGCCCCCGCCGGCCCCGTCGGCCCGGGCCGGCCGCCGCTCCGGAGTACGCCCCGACCGCCCCGGCCGACCGCCGCCCCCGACTACGCCCCCTCCGCCACCTCGGTCGGCGTCGGCGCCGGCGACATCGCGTCGACGTGCTCGCCGGTCACCAGGTAGACGACCCGCTTGGCGACGGAGACGGCGTGGTCGGCGAAGCGCTCGTAGTAGCGGCCGACCAGGGTGACGTCGACCGCCGTCTCTATGCCGTGCTTCCACCGGTCGTCCAGCAGGTGCTGGAAGAGGGCGCGGTGCAGCTCGTCCATGCGGTCGTCGTCCGCTTCGAGCTCCAGGGCGTCGTCCACGTCCTTGGTGATGATCACCTCGGCGGCCTTGGCCATCAGCCGCTGCGCGAGCTGGCCCATCTCCAGGATGGTGCTGTGCAGGTCCTGCGGCACCGCGGAGACGGGGAAGCGCAGCCGGGCGAGCTTGGCGACGTGGCGGGCCAGGTCGCCGGAACGCTCCAGGTCGGCGCTCATGCGCAGGCTGGTGACGACGATCCGCAGGTCGGTGGCGACGGGCTGCTGGCGGGCCAGCAGGTTGATCGCCCGGGTCTCCAGCTCGCGCTGGAGGTCGTCCACCTTCTCGTCGGCGGCGATGACGCTTTCCGCGACCTTGAGGTCCGCGTCGAGCAGCGCGGTGGTGGCACGGCCTATCGCCGAGCCGACCAGCCTGGCCATCTCGACCAGCCCGTCACCGATGGAGTCAAGCTCCTCGTGGTATGCGTCCCGC
Source organism: Streptomyces sp. NBC_01198 (assembly GCF_036010485.1). NCBI lineage: Bacteria > Bacillati > Actinomycetota > Actinomycetes > Kitasatosporales > Streptomycetaceae > Streptomyces > Streptomyces sp. NBC_01198. The sequence continues at coordinate 3,491,216 of NZ_CP108568.1, read as the reverse complement.
ATCGCGTTCCTTCCGTATGTGCAGAATGTACTCAGGCCTGGACAGAGGCTTCTCCTCCACGCTGTCACGCTGGTGGTCCTTTGCGTACCGGCCGCGCACCCGGAGTGAATCGCCACCTACGTGAAGGTGAACTCTTGGCAACGGGGATCCGAGAGGTAGCTCTCAGGGTTGTGGAGCGCTTGCGCAGGCCACCTACCCTGGGGCCATGGACGTGAACGCGGCAGTCGCCGCAGCCAGTGCGATAGCCGGTCTCCTGACCGGCGTGATCGCCGTGCTCGCGTTCCGCTGGAGCGAGCGGGAACAGGCCCGCCCCACCCGTACCGCACTGCACACGGACGCCGTGCTCCCGCCGGGAGTGGACACCGTGCTGTCCGTACTGCGCTCGTCGGCCGTCGTCCTGGACGAGGGCGACACCGTGGTCAAGGCGAGCTCCGCGGCATATGCCCTCGGACTGGTACGCGGCGGCCGGCTGGCCGTCGACCAGATGCTGCAGATGGCCCGCGAGACCCGGCGGGACGGCGAGATACGCCAGGTGGAACTCGATCTTCCGCGCCGCGGCGCGGGACGAGGCGAGGGCCTCGCGGTCTCCGCCCGGGTGGCACCGCTGGGCTCCCGCCTGGTGCTGCTGCTGGTCGAGGACCTCACCGAGGCCCGGCGGATCGAAGCGGTGCGGCGGGACTTCGTGGCCAATGTCAGCCACGAGCTGAAGACCCCCGTCGGCGCCCTGTCACTGCTCTCCGAGGCGGTGATGGACGCCTCGGACGACCCCGAGGCGGTGATCCGCTTCGCGGGCCGGATGCAGATCGAGTCCACCCGGCTGACCAGCCTGGTGCAGGAGATCATCGACCTGTCCAGGGTCCAGGACGACGACCTGCTGGACGACGCGGAGCCGGTGGCGGTGGACGACCTGGTCGCCGAAGCCGTCGACCGCTGCCGCCACCAGGCCAACACCAAGCAGATCCTCATGGCCACCGGTGCCACCCCTGACCTCTTCATCTGGGGCAACCGCGGCCAGCTCGCGGCAGCGCTCGGCAACCTCGTCGAGAACGCCGTCAACTACAGCCCGGCCCGCACGCGGGTCGGCATAGCAGGACGCCGGATCGCCGCCGCCGGGGGCGATCTCATTGAGATATCCGTCACCGACCAGGGCATCGGCATCTCCGAGAAGGACCGCGACCGGGTCTTCGAGCGCTTCTACCGGGTGGACCCGGCGCGCTCGCGGGCGACCGGCGGCACCGGGCTCGGCCTGTCCATCGTCAAACACGTCGCCGCCACCCATGGCGGCGAGGTCACCGTGTGGAGCGCGGAAGGCCAGGGCTCCACCTTCACACTGCGGCTTCCCGAAGCCGGGATCGCCCGCGACCGCGCGCTTCCGCCAGGCACCGACCCGGATGCCGAAGCGGACGCTGAACCGGCCGACGAGCCGTCGGACGACCAGCTGTTCCAGACCCTCCCCGAACACATCCCCGCCCCGGAGGTCCTTCCGTGACCCGCGTACTCGTCGTCGAGGACGAAGAGTCCTTCAGCGACGCGCTGTCGTACATGCTCCGCAAGGAGGGCTTCGAGGTCGCCATTTCCGCGACCGGGCCCGACGCGCTGGACGAGTTCGAACGAAACGGCGCCGACCTGGTACTTCTCGACCTCATGCTGCCGGGCCTGCCCGGCACCGAGGTCTGCCGCCAACTGCGGCTCAAGTCCAATGTCCCGGTGATCATGGTGACCGCCAAGGACAGCGAGATCGACAAGGTCGTCGGCCTGGAAATAGGCGCGGACGACTATGTGACCAAGCCGTTCTCCTCGCGGGAGCTGGTCGCCCGCATCCGCGCGGTGCTGCGGCGCCGCGGTGAGCCGGAGGAGATCTCCCCGGCCGCCCTGGAGGCCGGTCCGGTCCGGATGGACGTGGACCGCCACGTCGTCACGGTCGGCGGCGGCAAGGTGGACCTGCCGCTGAAGGAGTTCGACCTGCTGGAGATGCTGCTGCGGAACGCCGGCCGGGTGCTGACGCGTATGCAGCTGATCGACCGGGTGTGGGGCGCCGACTACGTCGGCGACACCAAGACCCTCGACGTCCACGTCAAGCGGCTGCGCGCGAAGATCGAGCCCGACCCGGGGGCGCCGCGCTACCTGGTGACGGTCCGCGGGCTCGGCTACAAGTTCGAGCCGTAAACCGCTCCGCCGCCACGGTCGGTCCCGTGCGCGGTAAGGGGTCCAGCACCATGTGCGGGCCCCTTACCGGTGTTTTCCGGCGTACATGGCGACGCCTTTCGACGTCGGCGCGCCTTAAGACGTCGGCGTGGCAGTGCCCGTCGGCGTCGTGGTGTCCGTCGGGGTGGTCGTGTCCGTCGGCGTGCCCGTCGGGGTGGTGGTGTCGGTCGGCAGCGGTGCCGCCGTGGTCGGCAGCGAGCTGGGGCCGTACGGCTCGAAGAAGCCGGCCGCGGGCGTCACGTAGATCGGCAGCGAGACCGCGCCGGTGGAGCTGAAGTTGAAGACCGCGCTCTGTACGTCGCCGTCGCGCAGCGACTCGCCGCTGGCGGCGAGGGTCGCGGCCGGGTTGCCCTTGCCGCCGAGCAGCACGGTGCCGTGCGCCGGGACGGTGATGGTGCCGCCGGCGCCACCGGCGGCCGACAGCTGCGCCGACTGGCCGCCGCCGAGCTTGACGGCCTGCAGCGTCTGGTCGGCGGAGCCGTTGTTGAACAGCCGCGCGGAGATGGTGGCGGGGCCGCCGCTCTGGGTGAGCACGAAGGCGTTCTGCACCTGGATGTCGCCCACGGTCGCCGACTGGCTGTCCGGTTCGATCTTCAGGGTCTGTGCGCCGTTCCCGGCCGCACAGGCGGCGAGCGGGGCGAGCGAGAGCGCGACGACGGCGGCGAGGGCCACGCGTCGGAAGCTGCGGACCACGGCGGCGGCATCTCCTTGGGGAGGTATCTGACGATCTTCCGGCGGCCTTAGATTACCGAGCCTCCCGCGCGCCCACACATCGGGTGGTCCCTCCGTGACGCCCCCTCACCCGAGCGGTGGTGCGCGCCGGCCGGCACCCCGGCCGCCGTACCCGCCCGAGCAGGCAGGACGCCGCCGCCTGAGCAGCCAGGACGCCGCCGTCCGAGCAGGCAGGAAGCGCCGGGCGCCACCGCGCCGCCACGTCCGGCAACATGCCCGCAATGTATTCCGGCATTACCACGGTGTGATTACCGGCGGATCGACACGGGCGGGCGCTCGGGGATTTCCATGAACGTGCAAAATTGGATCTTCAACGACCGGGAACCCGAACGGAGTAGCGAAGATCCACTCGTCCGGGAGCGACAAAACGGGACGTATCGACCGCTGTTCCCGGGTCTCCGAGGGTGTGACGCGTGTGTTTCCGCTTCCCCGTATACCCGCTCCGACCTGCGGATACCGCGTGAGCGTGGCACCCTCCAGCACGTTCCAGGGGCGCTTGTCAAGCCCCGAGATATGCCCTGACCTGCGAAAACGCCATTCAGATGAGGGCGTTCCCGTGTTACCCTGGATAGCCACGGAAGGGGTACCTGTCACATGACGTTCAAGGTTGGCGACACCGTGGTCTATCCCCATCACGGGGCCGCGCTGATCGAGGCTATCGAAATTCGCCAGATCAAAGGCGTGGACAAGACCTACTTGGTGCTCAAGGTCGCTCAGGGCGACTTGACGGTGCGCGTACCCGCGGACAATGCGGAGTTCGTCGGCGTACGCGACGTGGTCGGTCAGGAGGGTCTGGATCGGGTCTTCGAGGTGCTGCGCGCGCCGTACACCGAAGAGCCGACCAACTGGTCCCGCCGATACAAGGCAAATCTGGAGAAGCTCGCTTCTGGCGATGTCATCAAGGTGGCGGAAGTCGTCCGCGACCTGTGGCGCCGTGAGCGTGAGCGCGGCCTGTCGGCCGGCGAGAAGCGCATGCTCGCCAAGGCCCGGCAGATCCTGGTCAGCGAACTCGCACTGGCCGAGAACACCAACGAGGACAAGGCCGAGGCCCTGCTCGACGAAGTCCTCGCGTCGTAAGACCGTCCCTTTCCGGACGTTCTCGTGTCGCGTCCCTACAGCGCCACCCACGCTGCCGTGACGTACTGACTTACGCAGACGCAACCCCTCGGGCGACTCCGGGGGACCCTGCCGCGGCACCCGGCTCAGCATGACGGCCGGGTGCTGCGGCATGCCGTGGCCGCGCGGACGGCCATGGGCATGCCGTGCCGTGCGTCGCCCTCACGGGCATACGCGGGACGGCATATGCGGCACCCTCGCGCGCGCCGGGCGCTACGGTCATCCCGGAGGACTTCACGGAAGGGGTCCTCCGGAATACCGTGTCCTGGCTCCCCGGGCCTCGCCCGGTGATCCCACCCCCTGGCATCGCCCGGGGTGCCACCCGGCCGTTCGGCCCGGGGGCACCTCCAAGCGATACCCATCTCATACGAGGACACAAACCTGCGTACCGCAGCCGTCATTCCCGCCGCCGGACGTGGTGTCCGGCTCGGCCCCGGCGCGCCCAAGGCGCTGCGCAATCTCGGCGGGGTCCCGATCCTGGTCCACGCCGTCCGCGCGATGGCCCGCGCCAGGGCCGTCACCGTCATCGTCGTGGTCGCCCCGCCGGACGGCGCCGCCGAGGTCCGCGCGCTGCTCGACGCGAACGGGCTGCCGGAGTCCACCGACATACGGGTGGTGCCCGGCGGTGACGCGCGGCAGGACTCCGTACGGCTCGGCCTTGCCGCGCTGCCCGACGACGTCGACGTCGTCCTCGTCCACGACGCGGCCCGCCCGCTGGTGCCGGTCGAGACCGTCGACGCCGTCGTGGAGGCGGTACGCGGCGGCGCCGCCGCCGTGGTGCCGGGGCTGCCGCTGGCCGACACCGTCAAGAGCGTCGACCCGGCGACCGGCGAGGTCACCGGCACCCCGCAGCGCGCCCTGCTGCGGGCCGTGCAGACCCCGCAGGGCTTCGACCGGGCCATCCTGGCCAAGGCCCACGCCATGGTCACCGGTGACGTCACGGACGACGCCGGCATGGTCGAGCAGCTGGGCGTCCCCGTCCTCGTCGTGCCCGGGCACGAGGAGGCGTTCAAGGTCACCAGGCCGCTGGACCTGGTCCTGGCCGAGGCCGTACTGGCACGCAGGAGGGCCAATGGCCACTGACTTCTCCGCGGGGGCGCTGCCCCTGGTCGGCATCGGGACCGACGTCCACGCCTTCGAGGCGGGACGCGAGCTGTGGTGTGCGGGGCTGCACTGGGAGGGCGCCGAATTCGGCCTCGCCGGGCACTCCGACGCCGACGTGGCCGCACACGCGGCCTGCGACGCGCTCTTCTCGGCCGCCGGGCTCGGCGATCTGGGCGCGCACTTCGGCACCGACCGCCCCGAGTGGGCGGGGGCGTCCGGGGTGACTCTCCTCACAGAGGCGGCCAGGATCGTGCGCGCGGCGGGCTTCGGGATCGGCAACGTCGCGATCCAGGTGATCGGGGTGCGCCCGAAGATCGGCAAGCGCCGGGCGGAGGCGCAGGCCGTGCTGTCCGCGGCTGTGGGCGCCCCGGTCTCGGTCTCCGGTACCACGACGGACGGCCTCGGCCTCACCGGCCGCGGCGAGGGCCTCGCGGCCATCGCGACGGCGCTGGTCGCCCCGCTGCCGTGAAGCCCGGCGGGGGCGGCGGACCGGCCGCCCCTTGCGTCGGCGCCGGTTCTTGACCACCGTGATGGTTGCGCATGCAACCACCACGTCCCGCGGCCGGTCCACCGACCGTGTCGACGACCCCTTGGCAGAAAGGCAGAACCGCGCCATGGCCGAACTCTCGCAGACCGCTCGCGCGCTCTTCGACGGCAAGAACTTCGCCACCGTCGCCACCCTCCAGCCCGACGGCTCCTCGCAGCTGTCGGTCGTGTGGGTGACCCTCGACGGTGACGACGTCGTCTTCTCCACCAAGGAAGGCCGCCGCAAACACCTCAACCTGGTGAAGGACCCGCGGATAACCCTGCTGGCGATGCCGGCCGACAACCCGTACGCGTACGTCGAGATCCGCGGCACCGCCTCGATGGTCAGCGAGGGCGGCGACGCCCTGATCGACGCGCTCAGCCAGAAGTACACCGGCGGCCCCTACGCCGGCGACCAGCCGGGCGACGTCCGGCTCGTGGTGCGCGTCACGGCCGACCGGATCGTCGAGCACGGCTGACCGGATCCTCGCGCGGGGCCCGTCGCCCGGGGCGGCAGGGCCCGCCGCCCGGAGCTGACCGGATCGTGGCCCGGGATCGACCGGCGGACGACACCGGCGACGCCTGAATTGCCGATGTGCGGTCTGTCTGTGGCAGACCGCACAAGGCACCCTCCAACGGCCACTACCCTTGATGGCGTGACTATTCGCCTGTACGACACCAGCGCACGCCAGGTCCGTGACTTCGTCCCGCTCACGCCGGGCTGTGTCTCGATCTACCTGTGTGGCGCCACCGTGCAGGCGGCACCGCACATCGGCCACATCAGGTCCGGGCTGAACTTCGACATCCTGCAGCGCTGGTTCCGCCACCGCGGCTACGACGTGACATTCGTCCGCAACGTGACCGACATCGACGACAAGATCCTGCGCAAGGCCGCCGACCAGGGACGCCCCTGGTGGGCCATCGGGTACGAGAACGAGCGCGCGTTCAGCAACGGCTACGACGTGCTGGGCTGCATGCCGCCCACCTACGAGCCGCGGGCCACCGGCCATGTGCCGGAGATGATCGAGATGATGCGCGGCCTGATCGAGCGCGGCCACGCCTACGTCGCCGACGGCAACATCTACTTCGACGTGCGGTCCTTCCCGGACTATCTGGAGCTGTCCAACCAGGAGCTGGACAATCTGCGCCAGCCCGAGGGCGACGGCGAGACCGGCAAGCGCGACCACCGCGACTTCGCGATGTGGAAGGCCGTCAAGCCGGGCGAGCCGTCCTGGGAGACCCCCTGGGGCCGCGGCAGGCCCGGCTGGCACCTGGAGTGCTCGGTGATGGCGCACCGCTATCTGGGCAGCGCCTTCGACATCCACGGCGGCGGCATGGACCTGATTTTCCCGCACCACGAGAACGAGATCGCCCAGGCCAAGGCGTACGGCGACGAGTTCGCCCGCTACTGGGTGCACAACGCGTGGGTCACCATGAGCGGCGAGAAGATGAGCAAGTCGCTCGGCAACTCCGTGCTGGTCTCGGAGATGGTGCAGCGCTGGCGCCCGATCGTGCTGCGCTACTACCTCGGCACCCCGCACTACCGGTCGATGATCGAGTACAGCGAGGAGGCGCTGCGGGAGGCGGAGTCCGCCTTCGCGCGGATCGAGGGTTTCGTGCAGCGGGTCGTGGAGAAGGCCGGGCACGTGGAACCCGCGGCAGAGGTGCCGCCGGCCTTCGCCGAGGCAATGGACGACGACTTGGGCGTGCCGCAGGCACTGGCCGTCGTCCACACCACCGTCCGGCAGGGCAACAGCGCGCTCACCGCCGACGACAAGGAGACCGCCGTCGCCCGGCTGGCCGAGGTCCGTGCGATGCTCGGGGTGCTCGGCCTTGACCCGCTCGACCCGCACTGGACCGGCGCGGACCGCGGGGACGACCTGCACGGCGTCGTGGACTCCCTCGTCCAGCTGGTGCTCGAGCAGCGGCAGTCGGCGCGGTCCCGCAAGGACTACGGCACGGCGGACGCCATCCGCGACCAGCTCGTCCAGGCCGGCCTGGAGATCGAGGACACCCCGACCGGTTCGCGGTGGACGCTGCGGGGCTGACCGCCCGGCAGCGCCGCCCGGAGCGGATCCGGCGCACAGACGCAGACATCCGACGTAAAGACGCACAGACGTGGAGACGTAGCAACGTCGAGACGCGAGAAGAAGTGAGAGTGCCCCATGGCCGGCAACAGCCAGCGCAGGAACCGCCGTACGTCCAACAAGAAGGGCGCCACGGTAGGCAGTGGCGGGCAGCGCCGCAAGAGCCTTGAGGGCAAGGGCCCGACGCCGCCCGCCGAGGCGCGCAAGGGCCACAAGAAGAACCGCGTCGCCGCCGCGCAGGCCCGCCGGGTGTCGGGCCAGTCCCGCCGCCCGTCGGGACGCGGCGCCAAGTCGACGTCGGAGATGGTCGTCGGCCGCAACCCGGTGGTCGAGGCGCTGCGCGCCGACATCCCGGCGACCGCGGTCTACGTCCAGCAGTTCATCGACAACGACGACCGGGTGCGCGAGGCGCTGCGGCTGGCCACCGACCGCGGTGTCCCGCTGCTTGAGGCGCCCAGGCCCGAGCTCGACCGGATCACCGCCGGCCTGAACCACCAGGGCCTGGTGCTGCAGATCCCGCCCTACGAGTACGCCCACCCCGAGGACCTGCTCGCCGGGGCCTCCGACCAGGGCGACGACGCGCTGATCGTGGCCCTGGACGGCGTCACCGACCCGCGCAACCTCGGCGCCGTCGTCCGCTCCGTCGCGGCCTTCGGCGGCCACGGCGTCGTGGTGCCCGAGCGGCGCGCCGCCGGCATGACCGCAGGCGCCTGGAAGACCTCGGCCGGCACCGCGGCCCGTGTCCCGGTGGCCCGCGCCACCAACCTGACCCGCACCCTGGAGGCGTACCAGAAGGCCGGCCTCACCGTCATCGGCCTGGCCGCCGACGGCGACGTCGACCTCTACGACCTCGAAGCGCTCACCGGCCCGGTCGTCATCGTCGCGGGCAGCGAGGGCAAGGGCCTGTCCCGGCTGGTCGGCGAGACCTGCGACCTGCTGGTCCGCATCCCGATGCCGGGCGGCGCCGCCGAATCCCTCAACGCGGGCGTGGCGGCCGGCGTGGTGCTCTACGAGGCGGCGCGCCGCCGGGCATGAGCGGTCCTGGCGGCCGGTCGCGGAGCGGCGCCGCGCGCCGCTGGTGAGCACTCCTGACCGGCGGGGGCGCATCATACGGGCTCGGTGCGATTGACGCGTCTCGGACATCGAGGGCACGGGCAGGCAGTGTCCTAAACGTCCGTCACTCGGTTAGATGAGTGTGGACACCAGAACACCTCGCCCCTCCACGGGGGGAGGGACGCCCGCATTCGACGAGCCGGTCATGACGATGGCACGGGTGCCGAGCGATCCCGCCCAGGTCATCGTCACCCACGCGAGCTTCCGTGTGCAGCTGGGACGGACCTCGACCCGTTCCCTACGACTTGGCGACACCAGCAGGATCGCGGCCGCCCCGCCGCAGCGCGCGGGAGCCCCCGGGCGCCGCAGGCTCGCACCGGTGGTGTGGTCCGGCCACACCGAGCCGGGCGACCCGCTGGCCGGCGAACTGCTGCAGGCGGTCCGGCGGGCCGGCACCGAGGAGGGCGGCGCGGGCGCGGCCACGCAGGTGCTGCCGCGGATCGACGACACCACCGTGCTGCCGCCCGCCACCCCGACCGTCGTCGGCCCGCGCCGCGGCCAGTCCCCGACCGGCCTGCTCAGCGGCGTGCGCCCGGCCCGCGGCGCGTACGACGAGGACGACGAGCCGATGGTCCGCCACCGCGGCGGCGTACATGGCGACGGCGACGTCCATGGTGACGCCTACGTCCATGGCGACGGCTACGACGACGACGGCGCCTCCGGGCGCAGGCCGCGCAAGAGCAACGGCGACTTCGTCAAGCACGCCTGGTATCCGCACCGCCGGCTGAACCTCGGCATCGTGCTGCTGCCGCTGCGGATCTTCCTCGGCTTCGTGTCCATCTACGCCGGCATGGGCAAGCTGTGCGACCGCGTCTACTTCGACGGCGGCGAGCGCGGCTCCATGGTCACCTGGCTGGCCTCGCTCCACCCCTGGGCGGCGGCCGAACCCCTGCGTACCGCTGCGCTCGACCACCCCGTGGGCGCGGGCCTGAGCATCGCCTTCCTCCAGGTCGTGGTCGGCGTGCTGACCATCTGCGGCCTGTGGCAGCGGGTCGCCGCGGTCTTCGGCGCCGGGCTGTCCATCGCCCTGCTGGTGACCGTGAGCTGGCGCACCGTCCCGGTCTACGACGCCCCCGACTTCATCTACCTGGCCGCCTGGAGCCCGCTGGTCATCGCCGGCGCCCCCGTCTACTCGATCGACGGCAAGCTCGCCGCCGACGCATGGCGCCGGCTCGGCCCCCGGGTCGGCCTGTGGGACCTGCGCCGCTACGTGCTGCGGCGCGGTGTGGTGCTCGGCACGGTCATCGTCGGCTGCACCCTGCTGATCGGCTCGGTGCTGGGGGCCGCGGTGCGGGCCACCACCGCCCCCGAGCCGCGTCCGGCCGGGCCGACCGCCCCGCCCGTCAACAACCTGCCCGGCATGCCGCTCCCCGAGGTCCCCGGCGACGGGCGCGGCTCGGCGTCGGCGACGCCGGAGCCGACGAAGTCGGCCAAGGCCAAGAAGAAGAAGGAGCCGGACGCTCCGGCGTCCACCCAGGCGCCCACCACGAGCCCGGGCCGCACGCACACCCCCGGCGGCACGTCCTCGACCGGCAGGCACGGGTCCTCCGGCGGCACGGGCGGCACCGGCGGCCACTCGGCGGCCCCGCCGCCGCCTCCCGCCGCCCCGCCGACCCATGCGGCCCCGCCACCCCCGCCCCCGCCCGCCAAGCCCACCCAGGGCGCCATCGGCGGCCTCCTCGGTGCCCCCCTCCTCGGCTCCCCCCCACCCCTCACCACCTGACCCATCCCCCCACCGAATCCCCGCGGCCCCCGGCCGCGGGGATTCCCCTTTTCCGCGACACCGCCTGCGCGGCTACGACGGTGTGGAAGGCGCAGGACAACGCCAAGTGGCGCACGCTGGGGGGCGTGAGGAACGGCGCGCCCGGCTACGGCGGTGCGGAAGGCGTACGACATCGCCAAGTGGCGCCCCCTGAGGGGCGCGAGGAACTGTGCGCGCGGCCACGACGTACCGCAAGTGGCGAGGGCCACCGCAAGTGGCACCCCCTGGCGGGGGCGCGGGGAACGGCGCGCCCAGCCCCAACGGCGCGGAGGGCGTACGACAATGGCACCCCTGCAGGGGGAAGCCGTACCCCCGGGGGCTAAACGGTGGGCGTCGCCCCCAACTCCCTCGCCGCCTCGCGAAGATCCTTGGCCGTGTCGATGGCCCGCCAGTACGCCCCCTGCGGAATGGGGTAGCCGGCCAGCCGGCGCTCCCGCGCCAACCGCGGGAAGGTGGTGCGTTCGTGGTCGCCCAGATCCGGCAGCATCGCCGTGAAGTCGGGCGCGAAGACATAGACGCCGGCGTTGATGAGGAAGGGCGACGGCGGCGACTCGATGAAGTCCAGGACCTGCCCGAACTCGTTGGTCTCGACGGCCCCCCAGGGAATCCGCGGCCTGGCGAGGGCGAGCGTCGCGACGGCGTCGCGCTCCTCGTGGAAGGCGGCCATGCCGCGCAGCGAGAAGCGGGTCCAGATGTCGCCGTTGGTGGCATACCACGGCTCCTCGGGCCGCGGCAGCGACGCGGCTGCGTACTTGAGCCCGCCGCCGCGGCCGAGCGGCTCGCTCTCCACGACCGTGGTCACCTTGATCGGCAACGGCGTGCTGTCCAGCCACTCCTGGAGCACCTCGGCGAGGTGCCCGCACGAGACAACGGCGTCGGTGACGCCTTCCGCGGCGAGCCAGGCGAGCTGGTGGCCGATGATCGGCGTTCCCGTACCCGGGATCTCGACCATCGGCTTGGGCCGGTCGTCGGTGTACGGGCGCAGCCGCGAGCCCTGGCCGCCGGCCAGGATGACGGCCTGCGTGACCGGGATGACCTCGTGGGCGGTGGTGTCGTGCGTCATGGAGCGCACCCTATGCGACACCGAGGGCACGGCACGGCGCGGGCGTGACACGGCGGGCGGGGTACGGCCCCGGCGTCGACCGTACCCCGCCTGCCCGCGGCCGGCCGGAGTCAGCCGACCGACGCGATACCCGTGGCGAAGGCGGTGTCGCACACCGGGCGCGACCACGACTGGGCGCGCTGCGTGGCGCCGTCGTACTTCGCGACGGCCGCGCGGCCGAGCGAACGCGCGATGGAGGCGCAGTATCTGGCGAGCGACGGCTGCTGGGCCATGGAGACCTGAAGGTCGGTCAGTGCCACCCCCGGGTCCTTCTGCTGGAGTTCGGCCAGCAGACGCGAGCGCAGCACCTCCTGCGGTGCCTTGGCGGCCTGTTCCGCGGCCACTTCCTGCTTGCTCTTGGCGGAGGCGGTGAGCACCTGCGCGTCGGAGGAGGAGACGGCCCACGGGACGCGGGTGACGGCGAGCGTTCCCGACAGCACGAGAACGACCGGGAGAACGAGCGCGAATGTCTTGCCGAGACGGCGAGCTACCTGGTTCACGCATCGGATCGTAGCGACTGGTGATGATTTGGCGACATTTAGTCACCCTCCCGAGGGAGTGAAATCGCCTGCCGGGGTGTTCGGGTGTTGACGAACGGGTCCGAAAAGCCGGTTATGCGTACGTATGTGACCCCTCGCTGCGCAACCCTGCCCAGCCCCGCGCTGGCACGCGAAAGGCCGGGCGGTACGTGGTCACCACGTACCGCCCGGCCCTGGAGCCGAAAACCCCGGTCAGTCGCTGAGGCGCTCGCCGGAGGACGTGGCGAACACGTGGGTCTCGCCGCCGCGCGGCACCACGTGCAGCACGGAGCCCTTCTCCGGGATGTCGCGGCCGCCGACGCGGATGACCACGTCCTTGTCCTCGTCGCCGACCTTCGCCGAGCCGTAGACGTAGCCGTCCGCGCCCAGCTCCTCGACCACGTTGACGGTCACGGCCAGGCCCGCTGGGGCGTCCTTCGACAGCGACTTGGCGTCGCTCTCGCCGCTGACGATGTCGAAGTGCTCGGGACGGACACCGACGGTGACCGTTTGGTCGCCCTTGTCGGCCGCCGCCTGCACCGCGTCACGCTCGACGTTGACCAGCGCGTTGCCGAACTTCACGCCGCCGTCCACGATCGGGACCTCGATGAGGTTCATCGCGGGGGAGCCGATGAAGCCCGCCACGAACAGGTTGGCCGGCTTGTCGTACATGTTGCGCGGGCTGTCGACCTGCTGCAGCAGACCGTCCTTGAGCACCGCCACGCGGTCGCCCATCGTCATGGCCTCGACCTGGTCGTGGGTGACGTAGACGGTGGTGACGCCCAGTCGGCGCTGCAGACTGGCGATCTGCGTACGGGTCTGCACGCGCAGCTTCGCGTCGAGGTTCGACAGCGGCTCGTCCATGAGGAAGACCTGCGGCTCCCGGACGATCGCGCGGCCCATCGCGACACGCTGCCGCTGACCACCGGAGAGCGCCTTCGGCTTACGTGCCAGGTACTCGGTCAGGTCCAGGATCTTCGCGGCTTCCTCGACCCGCTTGCGGATCTCCGCCTTGTTGACGCCGGCGATCTTGAGCGCGAAGCCCATGTTGTCGGCGACCGTCATGTGCGGGTACAGCGCGTAGTTCTGGAACACCATCGCGATGTCCCGGTCCTTCGGCGGCAGGTGCGTGACATCCCGCTCGCCGATCCGGATGGAACCGGCGTTGACGTCCTCGAGCCCCGCGAGCATCCGGAGCGAGGTCGACTTGCCGCAACCCGAAGGCCCGACCAGTACCAGGAACTCGCCGTCCCCGACCTCGATGTCGAGCCCGTCCACCGCGGGCTTGTCGCCACCCGGGTAGATCCGGGTCGCCTTGTCGAACGTGACTGTAGCCATGACTGTTACGCAGTCCCTTCACCGGCAGGAACGTGCCGGACGATCCGAGTAAAGGAAGCAGTTCACTTGGTGCCGCTTCAGTGGTCCAGTCCGCATCCCACGGACTCCCGGTGACGCTACCTGCACTTTCCCCGTCTTGTCACCAGCCCCCCACCCCCTTTTTCCCCACCGTCCCCCCACCCCGCCCGCTACACTGCTCCGTGCGCCTCCTTAGCTCAGTTGGCCAGAGCGACGCTCTTGTAAAGCGTAGGTCGTCGGTTCGAACCCGACAGGAGGCTCAACCGGAACCCCAGCTCAGATGGCATCTGAGCTGGGGTTTTCTCGTTCAGCGGACGCGGCGCCGCTGGCGGGAGCGGGCCGCTTTGGTGTCGGCGGTCTCAGTTCTGGTCTCAGTAGGGGCCACCGCCGGGGGCAGGAAAGTGTTGCCCATCCTGTCCATGGCGGCCTTGCTGAGGTGCGACCGGCCCTTGACGTAGCGGCGGGTCTGGCTGATCTGTGTGTGCCGCAGGATCTCCATGATGGTCACGATGTCGACGCCCAGCTCGTTCAGGATCGTGCCGGCCGTGTGCCTGCTCCCGTCGTACAGGCGGCGGTCATCGATGCCCGCTTCGACAAGGATCTCCTTGAACTCCCCGTAGTCCTGGCGCGGGTCCAGCGGGCGGCCGTCCGGCCGGGTGAATACCGCGTCGAGCCCCTGCCAGGCTTCCCCGGCGGCTGCCTTTGCCGCGTCCTGCTGGAGCTTGTGCTCCCGTAGGTAGGGGATGAACGGCGGCGGGATGGGCACCGCATTGCGACTCTTTTTCGTCTTGGGGCGGGTGAAGACCAATCCCCCTTCCTTTCGCTCCGGGCATGCGCTCGCGTGCTTCCGGCACGTCTTCGGGCAGGGCTTGGGGCACCCTCGCGTGTAGGCCTTGTGCCGCGCACAGTCCGGCGGGCACGCGTCGAACCGGTGGAGCCGCTCACCGCAGGCGTGGGGGTTCGTGCAGCCATGTCGCCACGTGAGCCGCTGGAGCTGCCATTGCGGGTGGAACAACTCGGCTTCGAGATCGACGTACGGCCACCGGAGACCGAGGCATTCCCCCTGCCGGAATCCCATGCCGACCCCGATCACCCAGCGGAGGAAGGTGGGTCGCTTGGCGGCTGCTGCGAGGAAGGCTTTCGCCTCTTCGATGGTGAAGGGGTTCGCCTCGGTCTCGTCGGTGGAAGGCGGATCCACGAGGGTGGCGACGTTCTCCACGATCATCCTTCGGCGGTGCGCGATTTTCAGCGCGCGCGACAGGATGCGGTGCACCTTGAGTACGTGCGAGGGGGCGTGTCCGGCGTCGAGCAGTGCGCGGTACATGTGCTCAAGGTGCTCGGGGGCGAGCTTGTCGAGGCGGTGCTGGCCTACTCCCGGGATGATGTCGTTGCGGGTCTTGGACCAGTAGTCGTCCAGGGAGCGGGGCTTGAGTTTCAGGCTGGCGATGTCGGTGAGGTAGGTCTCCATCCACTGCGCGACGGTTGGCTTGCGGCCCGCTTTGGGGGCGCGTCCTTTGTCGCGTAGGGCTTCGAGTTCCTTGACCTTGCGCTTGATTTCGGTCTCGGTCCTGGCCCTGCGGTGGCGCCGGTCGGGGCTACCGTCGCTCTTGACTCCCATGGTGACGCGGCCGTGCCACCAGCCGTCGCCACCGAGGTAGATGGACGATTCCATGTTGGGTTTGCGGGGTGCCATGGGTTCCTCCACGCGAAGAGGCGGGCCGATGACATCGACCCGCCTCTGGTGCGTTGTTGCTCAGTGGGATTGGTCGGTGAGGCTCGCGGCGAAGCGCTCAAGTTCGTTGTGGTGGATGCGACGGGAACGCCCGCGCTTGACGAATCGCAGGGTCCCTTCCGCCATGAGTTCGTAGATGGTGGATCGGCCCAATGAGAGGGCTTCGGCGGCTTCTTCGGGGCGGTAGAGGATGCGGGGGATGGGCGCGGTGGCGGTGCTCATGTAGGTGGCTCCTAGGTGAGCGGGGGCGTGGCCCCCTCTTCCTGCCAGGTCCGCTACTTCCGCTACCTCCGCTACCGCCCTGGTCAGGGCCTTGATCAGGTAGCGGATCGGGGTAGCGGTAGCGGATGGGTCCGCTACCGGCGACGGGTGGCCGGTAGCGGGTGCGGGGTGCTGGTAGCGGACAGGTAGCGGATAGCGGGGTGCGTATCCGCTACCGGGTCCGTGCAGCTCAGGGGGTGTTTTAAAGATCAGGTAGCGGAGGTAGCGGACTTTCCGGGGGTGGGGGGCAGTACCGCTGCCACGCGTCGTGCAGGTCGGTGGCGTAGTAGCCCTTCATGACGCTGCTGACTCCGGGAGTGATGCTGCTCTTGATGTTGCGGGCGGTGATCGGGGTGTTGTCCGCGGTCTGGTAGTCGCGCAGCATCTTCGACAGCCTGCGTGCGTCCAGGGGCTTGCCGTACAGGTCCGCCCACGGCGACTCGTCAAGGCTGCACAGCCTGTCGAGGATCGCGACGGTGGGAAGCCGGTCGATGCCGTTGAATACGTGGTCGCGAAGGTCGGTCAGCAGCCGGATACCGAGCGAGCCTTTGTCATCGACCTTCGCGGCCGTGACGAGTTCCACGCACGCGGCCCGTGCCCGGTCCGGCCAGGTTCCCCCCGCAGCGTCGGCGACTGCGAGCAGGGGTTCCCAGACGTCGGCCGGACGGTCGGTGACCCCGTCCGGCATGGCGGGGAAGACCCCTTCGACGTTGCTGCGGATCTGTTCTGCCCATGCGGCGAGCCGCTTGCCCAGAGCGTTGCCCTGGCGTTCGTGGATTCGCTGCCGGAACGGCTCCACCTTCTCGTTAGGGGCGCGGCGCCGCATGCGGATGATGATCGAGCGGGTGAGGATTGTGTCCGGCAGCGAGCCGAGTCCGGCCACGGCCACCACGGCGTAGGACGGGAAGGCCTGCACGGTCTGATTCCCGCCGTCACCCACACACCGGTAGGTCACCCCGGTGCGGCGGTGGCCGGCGTTGAGGAATCCGCGCAGTTCCTCGTTCTCCCCCGCCTTCGGCCCAAAGACGGTGTCGACCTCGTCAAAGAGGATGGTCGGCCGCCCGTCCGGACCGGACACCGCCCGGAACAGGGCGGCGGCGGACGCGTTCACCGCGACCATCGGCCGCGGCACAAGCGTCTCTACGATCTCCAGCGCCCGCGACTTCCCACTGCCCGGTTCCGGGGAGAGGAACGCCAGGCGCGGTGTGGAGTCGAACGCGTCCAACAGGTGCGCGTGCGCGTCCCACAACGCCACCGCGACGTAGCAGGCGTCCGAGGGGAAGATGTTGAACCGCCGGTGGAATGCTTCGACTTCCGCCAGCAGCGCGGCGCCGTCGATCGCCTGCGGGTCAGCGCGAACAGCAGACAGGGCGCCCTGGCGGGCGGCGACCTTCGGCGCACCACTGCCGGCGGGAGCATCCGCCGGTTCGGCGGGGCTGGTCTGGTCGGGGGTGGTGGTGAGGCTTTTCAGCGCGGGGCGGGGTTCGGTGCTGGTCATGCGCTCTCCCGGGTGCGGGCGGTACGGATCGACCAGTCCAGTGCGCTGCGAATCGTCGTGCGGCACTCGGCTGCCGGCAGTCCGGCCGACTCGCCCGCGGCCTGAAAAGCCATCTCTACGGCGGCACGGTCGAGGTCTCCCCATGCCACGAACCGGCCCACGGCCCGGACCGCGCGCAGCAACTCGGCATTCCGGCCGCCCTCGCCGGTCCCCGCGACCGCGGCGGTCTCGCGTTCGAGCACCGCGGCGGCGAGCCGGGTCCCGTTACGGGTGGGCATGAGTCGGATTGCAGCCGTACGGGGCTTCTGAGGGGCCGTCAGGGCGTTGTGGAGCCAGGCGGGTAGGTCTGCAACGGGTGCGTCGCTCTCGACGGCGTACAGGCCCGTTCGGGTGATGCTGCCGGGGGCGACGACTTGTCCGCCCCATGCGCGGGTGTCGACCTTGGGGGCGAGGGTGCCCGCGGTGTTGTGCAGCCGCACGCCGGGCGGGGCGGTGAAGTACAGGTGCTGTCCGCCGCTGGGGGTCCGGATCCGGTAGGTATCGGGGACGGCCTGTCCGGCGCGCTCGCAGAGCGCCAGGAAGGATGTCGCGCCGTCAGGCGTGCCCTTCTTGTCCTTCGGCTTGAGCGTGTCGAGATCGACCACGACAAGCCCGGCGGGGCCGGTGGCGGTGCCGACGTTGAACGGTCCGGCCGACCAGCACCGCTCGATGCGGTCGGGGTCGGTGGTGGCGCGCTGTTCGAACGTGCGGTGCCCGGCGGTGCAGTCCCCGGTTCGGGGGCAGGTGCGCGCGCCATGGAGGGCGGGCGGCTTGTCGCCGGGGCGAAGCGGGATGACGGGCCAGCCGCGTGCGGCGACCGCGAGCGCCGCGGACAGCAGCGCGGATCGGGTGGCTTGGGTCATGCTGGGGGTACTCCAGTTCCTTGATGGGGTGCTGGTGCCGGGACGGCCGCGGTTCTTTGGCGAGATGCAGCGGCCGTCCCGGAACGGTTGAGGGCGAGGGGTGACGCGTGAGTAGGACGGGCAAGAGCGTGGTCTTGTTGGCCGTGCTCATCTACTGCGTTGTGCGGCTCTACTTGCTGCTACCGAAATTGCGGGGCGACTTGGGGAGCCACTTCGCCGTGAGTGCCGTCACCGTCCTGGCGATACCGGCGGTCGGCGCGGTGGTGCTGTGGCTGCGACAGCGCAGGAATGGTTCCTGAGCTGGGATCTCCCGTCGGGCGGTGGCAGCGCACGCACGGCCGGTCGGCGAAGCGGTCGAAGCGAGAGGCATCACGCCAATCGAGCAGGCGCACCGCGGACGTCACAGCGACTTGCCCGCCACCGGCAGTTCGGGCAGTCCGGCCGTGGTGAGCGCGACCGGGTCGAAGCCGGGTAGTGCGGCGCGGGCGGTGAGGGCTGCGGCGAGTGCGGTTGCGTAGGCGCCGCCTGCTTGTGCGGCTTCGACCTGTGCGCGGGCGCGAATGACTTCGACGGTTTCGACGTGGCGTTGGGTCTCGCGGCGGTCGATGGTGGCCCGCTCATACGTCACGGTGTCGCGGCGGTCGGTGCGCCAGTGCCGGACAGCGAGCACGTAGGACAGTACGGTGGCGACTGACCAGAGCAGCAGCGGCAGCGGCAGGCTGTCGGTGTAGGCGGCGACTCCGGCGAAGGCCATCGTGCCGGCGGCGGTGAAGCCGATCGCGGCGGCGGTGCCGTCGCCGTTGTCTCCGGTGGCGAGCTTGCTGCCGGCGTAGGCGGCGCCCGCGGCGAGCACGCCCATCACGGCCGCGTCGCCGATGGAGTGCTGGGCGCCGTTGGCGTTCCAGATCCGGGCGAGGATCAGCACGGTAGACGTGGCCAGCACCGGTGCGGCCTTGGGCGCGGCGTCGGCGAGCCAGTGCCGGTGCACGGTCGGCGCGGCGATGCCGGGCGGGGCGTAGGGCTGGTTCATGGCGGGACGGTTCTCCCTTCCGGTCAGTTGCGCAGTTGCGCGATGGACTGCGCCAGGCTGGTCATGACCTGGTCGATGGGACCGGCGGCACCGGTTGCGGCGGCGTAGAAGCCGAACAGGAATACCACCAGCGCGGCGCCGAACGAGGTGGACTTCGCGCGGATCGCGAAGACGGACGCGACGCCGAAGAGCAGCACTGCGGAGACGGACAGGATCACGGGCGGTCTCCCTGCCGGGCGAAGGGGCGGGCGGGCGCGGCGACCTGGTCGGTCGTGCCGCGGTCGTAAGTGCGGCACCACAGGTTGTAGAGGTGGCGGCCGGTGCGTATGCGTTTGCCGGTGGCCTTGCAGCGGCGGCAGTCCTTGCCGCGCTTGGCACGGCCCTTGCGGTCGGTCTTCATCGCGAAGCCCCAGCCGCGGCACTTGCGGCAGTTGCCGAACGGCGAGACCGCGCAGAGAGCGGCGTAACCGAACGTGACGACTAGGATGAGCAGGCTAGCGGCGAGTACGAGGGTCATAGGGTGCCCTTCCAGGGCTGACGGGGTGTTTTCGCAGGTGGGCCGCTAGAGGCTAGGAACCTGATCAGCGGCCGGATGGGGGTCTAGAGGTGCCGCTAGACCTAGCGGGGTGTGCCGCTAGGTCTAGCGGCGGACTCGTCTAGCCCGCGTCCCGATTTCCGTCACGATCCGCAATCACGGTGAGGATGCGGGAGCGGTCGATGCCCTTGCGGTTGGCGCCCTTCCCCGCCTCGGTTCGTCCCCACACCTGCACGGTGGCGATACCGAACGGCTTGAGGGCGGCGGCGAGTCCTTCGGGGTCCCAGCCGCCGTAGACCTCCGGGCGAAGTTCGGCCAGCCGGGCGGTCACGATCTCCGACCACACCTTGGGCTCTTCGGCCGGCACCACGGCGAGGATGTCCCGCAGCAGGTCGTACCCGGCGGACTCGGCTACCTCGAAGCTCTCACCGAGGGCGTGCCCGGACAGCGTCCCGGCAAGTTCCCGCAGCTTGCGGGCGCGCATGCCGATCGTCTCTGCGGTCGGTGCGTCGATGTAGGCGGAAGAGACGATCCGGGCGTCTGCGCCTTCACCCACGAAGTAGTGGATGCCCTTGTCCTTCCACGAGAACATCGTGGCGCGGATGCCCCGCTTGTAGCTGGACGTGCCGAGCACCATGTCGTTCTCCAGCTGGCCCATGACCTTGAGGCAGAACCGGGCGGACGCGTTGGCGCTGATCCCGGTGGGCAGGGCCTTGGCGTCCGGGCGCTGCGTGGCGAGGAGCAGCACGATGCCGGTGGCGGGTCCGCGTTTGACCAGGTCGGTGCAGACTTCCTCCAGCTCCGCGCCGTGCTTGGGGTGCTCGAACCACTTCTGGCACTCATCCACCCCGATCACGATCGGGTGCAGGCCGAGCTTGGGTTTGCTCGCCAACTCGCTGGTGACCTTGGATTCCGGGCAGATGTCCCGCGGCAGGGAGCGGATCATCTTCGCCCGGCGCCGCAGTTCCTCACGCAGTTGCCGCAGGTCGGCCAGGGCGTATTCGATGTCCTCGTCATCGTCCCCGGCACGGTGCCGGTGGGAGACGCGTTCGCCGACCGGGTCAAGGTCGCCGGTGCCCTTGAGGTCGTAGGTGTGCAGCTCAGCACGCACGTCCAGCGCGGCGATGAGCAGCAGAAGCCGCAGGAGGAACGTCTTGCCCATCCGCGGGATGGCACCGATGACGGCCGCGATGTACATCAAGGTGATGTCCACCCAGCGTCCACGCTGGTCGGTGCCGAACGCCACGGGCTTGAACAGGTCCACCGCACCGGCTTTGAGCAGCGGCCACGCGGGCTTGCGCGCGGTGGACATGTCCTGATCGCCGACCCACAGCACCAACCTGCCGGTGTGCTCATCCGGCACCGCTTCGGGCCACACGCACCCCAGCGGGCGCCGCAGACCGGACGCGAGCCGGTCGCGGCGCTCGATCACGTCCGTGACCGTGACGCCGAAGGGCAGGTCTCCTTCGGCGCGCCAGCCGGGGCCGTCGCGGGTGATGGGCGCGGTGAAGGTGAAGCCGTCCCGGCCCTTGCCCTGCGCCTGGTTGATCGCCGGGATACCCAGTGCACCGAGCGCGCGCAGCACGATGTCGCTGGTGAGCTTTTGCGCCTTGGGCAGTTCCACCGCGCGGCTGACGACCGGCGCGTCGGCCCGCCCGCCGGCCGACCCCATAGTGAGGATGACCGCGCCTACGGAGACGGCCAGCAGCCAATCCGGGGCGAGCACGTACATCGCCAGCGCCGACCCCAGGCCGATGAACGCGGCGAGTGCGACCACGAGGGTCCGCAGCCGCACCCGGCCGTCACGCTGCCTCGACAGCTTGAGGTAGTCGCCGGCGTCTTCGCGGCGGACCGCGGCGAGTCGGACCGGCTCACCCTCACGGTCGGCCATCCACCGCAGCGACCCGCCCACGAACCGGGCGGCCCCCCGCGGCGACTGCAACGCCAACCGCCCGGCGTAGTACGGCGACCGCAGCCCGTGGTAGGCGACCAGGTGCGCGTAATGGCCCGCAGTCCAACGCGCGGCGGTACGGAACTCCGCGGCCGAGCGCAGCCACGGCGGCAGTGTCTCCCGCCGCTTGGCACCCATCAGCCGACCCAGGTACCCGGGTCCAGCCGCGGCCGGACCGTCGACCATCACGGCCGCAGTCGGGTCGCCCGACGAGTCGGGCACGGTGGCGGTGTGGGAGTCGGCCGACCGGTCGGTGTCGGAGTCGGGCACGGTCGTGCCCGACGCGTCGGCCGACTCCCGGGCACTACGGGCCTTGCCCAGATCGACCACGTCACCACCGAAGTCGGCAGACAGGTCGGCTTCCAAACGCGCGAACAAGTCGCGCTCGTTGTCATCGTTCTCGGGGTGGTTCACTGAACTTCCTTCCAGAAATGGAGGGGTCAGCGGGTCCGGCCAACGCTGTAGGAGGTGGAAGGCCGGACCCGCGTGAACAAGGGTGAAACCTTGGTGGGGGCTCAGGGAGAGGCATCTAGGGAGGCATCTCGATCCAGCGGAATGCCCGCTACTCAGGCGGCGCGCTGTTCTTCGGGGTAGGCGCAGGGCACGCAACTGCCCAGCGTCGGAGGGATGACGTATCCCGCATCCGTACGGCAGAGCGGGCAGGTGCGGCGGGCGAGCATCGCCGCGGCGTGCGCCGCCCATTTCGCGGGGGTCATCGGGCGGACCGGCTTGGCGAGGTCGACGCGGTAGAGGTAGGCGACCGCGTAGCCGGTCTTGCGGCGCCGGGATCGGCGCATGATCTGAGCGGCGACCGGCTGACCCCCGGGCCGAAGCCCCTTCGCCCGCAACTGCCGGCGAGTGGCCATGCCGTCGGGGGCGAGGCGCCACGGGTAGGTGGGTGTGCCCCAGGTGGCGCCGGTCGGGTCGTAGCACTGGCCGAACGTCGGGGACATCACGCCACCGCCCGGGGGTCCCGCAGCAGGGCGGTGGCGCGGCGGGTGAAGCCGTCCCGCGTCCACAGCCCCGTCAGCGGGTCACGGCGAGCCGTGTTCAACCGGTGTCGGAACCAGATCAAGTGGGCCGACCAGCCACCGGCCAGCGGTATGCCGGCCGCGGCAGCAGCTAACAGGCCGCTCATGCCGCCACCGCCTCAGGACCGCTATCGCCCGCCGTGCGGTCCGCACGCAGCGCGTCCCGCACGGTCCGGGAGTGGGCGGCGCCGCAACTCACGGCCTGCCGGATACGCTCCGCCGTCAGATGCTCGACAGGCCACGCGGCCGTGACCGCACGCGCCTCGCTGAGTACGTCGTCCAGCGTCCGGCGACCGGACTTGACCGGGGGCTTCGCGGGGCGCTTGCGCGCCTGCGGCTTCGGCGGGACCGGCGGCACAGCGGGCACTGGGCCTTCCGGTGCCGGAACCGGCTCAGGGTCGGCAGTGGCGGGGGCGAGTTCCCCGAGCTTGAGCAGCACCCGGGTACGCCGGTCGGTCTTGGACCGCCACCGGCGGCCGTGCTCTGCCCGGAGGTCTGCGCGGGCGAGCTGCCGTTCCCGCTCCCGGGCGAGCGCGTCGCCATAGGAAGTGATCTCCCACAGCGTCATCCGCCGCCACAGCGTGAACGTGCTGACGGGGGCGAGCAGCCAGCGGGACCGGCGGATCTTCTCCATCCGCCGACCGGTCACCGCACCGATCCCTGCCGCGTAGACGTGCGCGGCCACCTCGGAGAGCACCACCCACAACAGCGGCATCGTGCCGTGCGCCACCTTCGCCGACACCGACGTGCCCGCAGCGATGTTCAGCCAGCACGTCACACCCGTCAGCAGCCACGGCACGAACCGTACCCAGGCAAGCGGCATGTCCATCCGGATCAACAGCAGGTTCACCACGGTGAACACCGGAATGGCCAGGTCGATCGCCAGCGGCAGCATGCCCGGCGTCGTGAACCCCCAGCGGGCAGCAGCGGCAGACACGGTGTCGAAGCTCATCGCCAGCCCCACACCGCCCACCCCCACACCCAGCACCGTTGCCGCAACCAGCAGCACCCGGTCAACACCCGACAGCGGCGGCAACTCCGGCCGCACGATCTGCGGGGCGCTCATGCCGCACCGCCCGCAGCCGCAGCGACGGGAACGGGTAGCAGCGGTGCGAATCCACACAGCTTGATCTCGGCACCGGCGAACGAGCCGAAGACCGTCAGGTCCATGCTCGCGGTGAGCGTGCCGTAATCCACCGCGCCCGCCGGGATGCCCAGCGCGGTCCGCCACTGCTCAAAGTGCGTCAGGCTGTCGTGCACGGAGATCTGCACCCGGTCCGGGTACACGTCGTTGATGTCGAAGCACGCTGCGGGCAGGTGCCCGAACGCGGCCGTGATCTGCGCGAGCGCTCCCAGCGCCACGCCCTGACCGGCAACGGTGGTCGCCTCGTTCATGCCGCCGTCCCCTTCCGGCGCGGCCGGCGGTGCATGGGCTGCGGCAGCGTGGCGACGTTGAACAGCTCCGGCGCGTACGCCTCGATCACCTCAGCGGCGACCTGGCTCACCCGGTCGGGCATGGTCGGGTCGTCAGCGAGGATGTCGGCTGCCGCGGCGAGCCGGGCGGCGCGTTCGTCCTCGGTCTCTCCCTGGACACCCAGCCACAGTTCCAGCGGGGTACCGAGTGCGAGTTCCACAAAATCGGTGGCTGTGACAGCCACGTGACCAGCGACGATACTTCTCATGGGTCGTGCGCTCCTTAGACGGTGGGAACGGCCCAACCAGCACCCCCGGAGTTGCAGCTCCGGGGGTGCGCGCCGTTCAAGGTGGGCGTTGGCTGATCGGTTCGAGCAGCCACGGACCGGAGCCGCCCCGTTGGACGGCGGCGGCGCCGGACCGTGCACGCTCGACACGCACCCGCGGTGCCAGCGGCTATCCCGCCTGATCGGCACCACGCAATGACGCGATGGGCCGCAACTGGCTGGTCATGCCAGGTGTGCGCCCGGTGTACTTCGGCGGATCTCCTCTCGGTCGTGCGGACAAAGGGTGAAGCACTGCAAGGGGGACCGTTGTCCCCACGCGCCGGCCGTTGCTCGCGGTCGCCGGGCCACCTCGCCAGTTCGGGCCGAAACCCTGTTCCGCCTGGCCTTTAGCGGGATTGCAGCGTCCCCGCCCTGTGCCGCCTCTCCAGCCCTGTCCAGGGCTTTCGGGCGTACTTAACCTGCTTGAACCTCTTGGTCAACTTGTAGGAACAAGCTGATGTCCATGATGCTGCACCCGCGGACGCGGGCCGTCAAGCGGTTTGGACGAGCATGTAGGAACAAGTTGAGCGAGTGCGTCATGATGGAGGCATGAGCCAGCAGCCGAAGTACCGGGTCATCGCCGACGCGCTGCGTCGCGAGATCACCGATGGCAAGTACGGGCCAGGCGCGCGCCTGCCCTCCGAGAGCGAGCTGAGCACTCGCTTCGACGCATCGCGCAACACGATCCGAGCAGGCCTTAACCTGCTGGTCACGGAGGGTCTGATCTCATCGAGTCAGGGACTCGGCTACGAGGTTCGCTCACACGAGGTCTTCGAACTCAACGCTTCTCGGTTCGAGGATCTGAATTTCCCGCAGAACGGTGACGCGTACAGCACTGACGTCACGAACGCCGGGCGACGGCCCCGCCAGACCTTCCGCGTGGAGATTGTGCCGGCGACCGAGTACACAGCGGACAGGCTCAAGGTGGAGGAAGCCTCCACGACCGTGCTGCGCTTCTGTCATCGGTACGTCGATGACGTCCCGTGGTCGACGCAGGCAACGTACTACCCGGGGTGGCTGGCTGAGCTGGCGCCGCGGATCGCCGAGCCGGGCGACATCGCGGAGGGAACGACGCGCTACCTCGCTGACCGCGACATCAAGCAGATCGGGTACTTCGATGAGATCGCGACACGGATGCCGACCCCGGAAGAATCCCGCCTGCTGGAGATCGCCGCAGGGGTTCCGGTGCTGCTCTGGACTCGTACGGGCTACTCAGATAGTCGGCCGATACGCTGCACCGTCACGACGTTCCGCGGTGATCTCAACCGGATGAACTACGAGATCGGCGACCTGTCCGGGAGAGACGAGACCCAGTGATCATCACGCCTGCCCGCGAGGACGACCTGTCCACCCTGCTGGCTTTCCGCCGAGAGGCAGCCGGTTGGCTGAGCGAGCTTGGCAGCGACCAGTGGAGTCGCCCGTACCCGGCTGACCGTCTGCTGGCCACGATCCAGGCTGGGACGGTCTTCATGGTGCGCGACGGTGATCTGACGGCCGCGACCATAACCCTCACCACCACGGCCGAAGATGGGCTCTGGACCGACGATGAACTGAGTGAGCCGTCCGTTTTCGTGAACAAGCTGACGGTGGCCCGCACCCATGCCGGCGCAAACGTCGGCGGGCGGTTGCTCGACTGGGCAGGGGATCGGGCCTACCGCGCAGGGGCGAAGTGGCTACGGCTCGATGCGTGGACCACGAACGAGGCGTTGCAGCGCTACTACCTTCGCCAGGGTTTCGAGCACGTACGGACCGTCCATGAGGGGGGCGCTGTCAACGGTGGGCCGCGAGTCTCCGGGTGGCTGGCACAGCGCGCCACCTGCTCCACCATGTCACGATTCACCGATGCTGTACCGTCCCCAGAACCTCTACGTCATTGGCGATGACCGGCCCCTATCCGCGGCGCTCCCGGTAGTCCTGCCAGAGAGCCGCGGCCGTGTCGCACTGGCCATCATTCCGTAGAGGAATCCTCAGATTCGATACCTGTAGAAGAATCGTCTTCCTCTGCAAAACTGGAGCGACTAGCTATTTCGGCTTTCATCTGCTCCCTGAAATTTGCATAGATCGGATCTGTCGCTACCTCGAACACGTTAAGTGTCCCGTCCTGCAGTAGCTTACGCAACTTATCCCGGGTTGAATCTTTGCCTAGTATGGCGTCTTTGCGTAGAGAGTAAATCGGAGCCAAGCCGCTTACGTCCCATGCTTCAACTTCTCCCTTGATGGCATCTAGTCCGAACTCCTCTTTTCTGGCTACCCAGCCTTGAGTACGGGCCTGCAGTTCCTGACTACGAGTCAATTCGCATCCGAGGGCGTAGGTCGAAAGTGCAATATTAGCTCGCCACATTTTTCGATGCGATAGGCGATTGATTTCGCTCAACAGTACGTTGACGTAGGCGCCCTTCTCGTTCTTGTACAACTTCATTCCCACGTCAATGCTAAGCAGTCGACCGAGTGCCAGGATTTCTTGAATGCTCGTATCCAGGTACTCACCATTGACTTCTAGCCTGTCTCCCACGTGGACCTTGAGCGCCTGATCTTGCGTCTTTCCGATGATATCCAGGTAGATGTGATTTACAACGCCATCTGCGTGGACAATGAGATTTCTGCGGGCGAAGGTTTCGCGCACCTTGTCCCAGTCAACAGGGAGTGCGACCATTGAGACGCCCCCGGCTGCCCGCTTGATCCACTTCTCCCAGCCATCGAGGCTGTCAAATAGGAGCTTGTTGACCTGTCGTTCAATCAAAAATTCTCTTGCGTCAGCTATGGTTGAGAAATCGGAGAGTTGGTGCAGTGTGAAAGAGTAGTCAGAATCATTGAGGGCAGTGGAATTTACCTCGAATACCGAGCGTGCTATCTTCCCAAACAGAACCTCAAATCCTGAAACCGCTGATACGAGTAGCGATTTTCGCAGTAGCTCGTGATGCGGCGCACTCTGTATCTGATCAAATCCCGTCATAACGACGTGGGACAGAGCGGCACCTGGAGAGCCTTCAAGTTTCAATGTAAAGGGCTCCACTCCTTCGGTTTGATGGTTCGTCACCGAGAGGATGCCACCAGCGAGATCTCTCATTCCCTTGATCACTTCAGGAACGTCGGACTCAGGGACGCTCTTCAATGCTTCCGTGATGATTCGCTGTGAACGATCCTTTGCCTTTTCCTCCAGTTCCGGCAACACCGTCCGGTTAATTTCTGAGATTGAGTTCGTCTGGCGAGCGAACTGATCGGCGGCCGAGACAATAGAAATTGCCGCGGGGCTCATGTCCACTACTTTCGTCGCGGTAATCTCAGCCATCTTCACTTCCTTTTTTTGGGTATCGTCAGGCGGACGCTCATTCGGCAATGACCCGCTTTTGAATTGGTCTACACTCCAACACGTCTTGGGCTTTCAGACGGTCGTGCCGCCATCAGTAACTGTCCCTCATGGAGGCGGTCTCGTCAGCCACTTCGCTGGACATCAGAGCCCCTCCTCGTGGGAGTCGGGCAACGGTTCCTAGATGAGTGTGGGCCTTGAGTTCTGGAGCCCAGCCACGCCGTCTCTGGTCAGCGGCGCATGGCACTCACGGCAGGCCAGCACGCTGACAGCGGCCCCAGACCAGAAGCCCCGTCACCAGTTGAGTAGTTCACCACCACTCCCCCTCACGGAGCGTGTCGGGCAATGGGCCGACAACAGTCTCAGTTGTGGTCTCGGTTGGTTCACTGTCCGCCCTGTTCCCCTGTCGTCCATGTACGTCCGGGTAACCGTGTGATCTGCGGTGATGGATGCCAGCGGACGGCCACGGACCAAGATCGGACAACTTGTAAAGCGTAGGTCGTCGGTTCGAACCCGACAGGAGGCTCTTTTTCTTGCCTCGTCAGGGCGCCTTCACCCGGTCCCGGTCGGTGAGGCCGGGTCGCCCGGCACACATTCAGCACACATCACGCGGGGTCGCGGTGCTGGGGTGCCCCGGGAGCGCGGCCCCGGAGGCGCTTCAGTCCATGGGCCGGAGATGTTGGGAGCGGTGCTCTGGCTACGGTGCCTTCAGGGCGATGACCCGGCCACTACGGTCACGACGCCCGCCGACGGCTTGTGCCCGATGAATCGAGTGAGCCCATGAGCGACGACGTCCTGTCGATCATTCCGACCGACCCTTGGTGGCAGCCCGACCGGGCCGCAGGCGAGCGGACTGCCGCGCTCGCAGAGGAACTGGCTCCCGGGCTGCCCGGCGGCGTGGAAGTCGAGATCGACACCACCTGGCACGACGTCCTCACCGTCGTCGACTGCGGCGCTAACCTCGAACGAATCCGCTGCCCCCAGTGCCGAGCCTCGATCGACACCGAGTGGTGGGCCGACCGGCTCGATGACCACGGCCAGGACGGCTTTGCCACCCTGGCTGTGGAGGTGCCCTGCTGCGGCGCCGCCACATCGCTGGACCTGTTGGACTACGACTGGCCCTGTGGCTTCGCGCGCTTCGAGATCGCCGTCTGGAACCCCGAACGTGACTGGTTCGAGGACGAGGAACTGGCCGCAATCGCCGATGCGCTCGGACATTCGGTGAAGCAGATCAGAGCTCACATCTGAGGTGGGTCCCAGCCGGAGCCGAGTGCGGACGCCCGACGCCTTGTCAGTGGCAGCGCAGTGAGGCGGACGTCCTCCTCTCTCCTCGCCGGGCTGGCGGCCTCAGTGTCGTCT
This sequence comes from Streptomyces sp. NBC_01198, assembly GCF_036010485.1. Classification (NCBI taxonomy): domain Bacteria; kingdom Bacillati; phylum Actinomycetota; class Actinomycetes; order Kitasatosporales; family Streptomycetaceae; genus Streptomyces; species Streptomyces sp. NBC_01198. Next base: position 3,462,251 of record NZ_CP108568.1, on the reverse strand, counting down.
CGGCCTGAGCCTTGGCGAGCAGCATGGCTCGGCGCTCGTCCATCTTGTCGGAGACCTCGTCGAGGCGGTCGGGGAAGAGGTGGCCGTAGACGTCGAGGGTGAGGGTCGCGGACTTGTGGCCGAGCATCGTCTGGATGACGTTCACGTCGGCGCCGCTGGCGATGGCGAGCGAGGCGGCGGTGTGACGCAGCTTGTGCGGAGTCAGGTGGAGGTGGCCGAGTCCGGCCGCGCGGACCGCCGGGTCGAAGAAGCGGCCGCGGAAGTTGCTGATCCGCAAGGGGCCGCCCTGAGGTGCGGTGAAGAGGAGCAGGTCCGGCCTGCGGCCGTCGATACGGGCGGCCAGTTCGTCGAGGAGGAACCGGGGGAGCGGCACCGAGCGCTGCTCGTGGTTCTTGGGGGTGTCCAGGTGGAGGACGCCCTTCTCGTCGACACACGCCCGCACCACGTGAGCCCGTCGTGCGCCGAGGTCCACCGGGGGCTCCACATGGTGGACGCGGTACTGGAGAAATCCGCTGTGGTCTGACGCCTATGCGTCCGGCTTCGTGCTGTCGGCAACCCAGCGCAGGTACGCCTCCGAACCGGCCACGATCGGCACCGCGACCACCTCCGGCTTCTCCCACGGATGGTGCTCCAAGAGATGCGCCTCCAAACTGGGATACCGCTCCCCGGTGGTCTTGAGCAGCAACTGCCACTCCTCACCAGTCCCGAACTCCCCGCGATGCCAGAACACCGACACCACCGGCCCAACAACCTGCGCCCCAGCCGCGAGCCGCCCTTGCACCGCGGACTCCGCCAGCCGAACAGCCTGCTTCCGTGTCTCAGTAGCAGTCGACACCTGCACGAACACGAACTCGGCCATGCCGCGACCCTACCGAGGGCTGTGCGCACATGTTCTGCTGGCCGTCCGTTTCCGCCAGGCTCTGTTGCCGCGCGCATCCACTGGTCGGCCTTGGGCGTAATCATGGAAAAGGTGCAGTCTCCTCACGCCGTGGAAGGCAAGGTAGCGGCGTGGCGAGGAGCGTCGATCGTGCGGTTCCGGGGGAGCCGGCGTAAGGGGGAGTGGGCGTCGACGGTCCACCCGGCCGCAGAGGATACTGCCGACATGTCGTCCCCTGAGCTGGCGCCTGAGGTCACCACCTTCTACGCCCACGTCTTCGATGAAGGGAGCCGGCTGACCTCTTCTGCCGACGGGCGGCTGGAACTGCTGCGCACGCAGGAGTTGTTGCGCCGCTTCCTGCCGGAGGCGCCCGCCCGCGTGCTCGACGTCGGCGGCGGTACGGGTGGGCACGCGAGCTGGCTGGTCCAGGACGGCTACGAGGTGGACCTCGTCGATCCCGTCGCCCGCCATGTCGAGCAGGCCCGCCACGTATGTGCGGCTTCCGTCGGGGACGCCCGCAGCCTGGATGCCGAGGACGGGTCGTACGACTTGGTGACGTTGCTCGGCCCGCTGTACCACCTGCCCGACCGCGACGAACGGCTCCAGGCTCTCCGCGAGGCGGTTCGTGTCGCCCGTCCCGGCGGACTCGTCGCGGCGGCGGGCATCAACCGTTACGCCTCGGTCTTCGAACACACCGCGCTGGCGCATCTGCATACCGAGCGCCTGCGGGAGTCGATCGCGGAAACCCTCGCCACCTCGACCTACGACGGCCGACGCGGCTTCACCGTCGCCTACTTCCACCGGGCGGAGGAACTGGCCGGCGAACTGCGCACCGCGGGACTGCGCGATGTCCAGGTCTTCGGCGTCGAGGGCCCCACCTGGTCGCTCCTCAAAGCCGTCGAGCAGAGCACGGGAGCTCCACCGAGCGAGGACCTCTTCGAGTCCGCCCTGACCGCAGCGCGCCTCGCCGAGCCCTACCCCGAACTCCTCGCCGCCAGCTCCCACTTCCTGGCCATCGGCTACGAAGGCAACTGACAGTGATGATGTTCGTGGTGACGCTACGGGTGGGCCTGACTCGCCAACTGACTGACGTCTCGACTGTCCTGTTTGGGATTTGTCGGCCCGCCGGGCGTCACCACGCACGCGGCCGGACGGGCGCTTGTGACTTCATAGGAGCTTGGTCCAGAAGCCCCGTCACTGTCTTGTCCACCCGCCCGACCGGCGCGTGCCGCCCTCGGAACGGACACGCCACAAGGACGGACATGACCAGCATGACGCACGACGGCCCGCAGATCACCGGCGGAGTCGACACCCACGGCCTGACCCACCACGCGGCGGTGATCGACACCATCGGCCGGCACCTGGCTGACCAGGAGTTCCCGGCCACGATCCGCGGCTACCGGGATCTGCTGGCCTGGATGCGTTCACTCGGCGAGCTGGCCGCGGTGGGTGTGGAGGGCACCGGCGCCTACGGGGCCGAACTCGCCCGGGTGCTCACCGCCGCAGGAGTCACAGTCATCGATGTCGACCGTCCGGACCGCAAAACCCGGCGGATGAAGGGCAAGTCCGACCCGATCGACGCCTACGCCGCCGCGACAGCCGTACTGTCCGGGCGGGCCACCGGCACCCCCAAGAGCCGGGACGGCATGGTCGAGGCCGTGCGCGTGCTGCGGACCGCTCGCCGCAGCGCGGTCAAGGCCCGCACCCAGGCGATGAACCAGATCCGGGGCCTGCTGGTCTCGGCGCCTGCGATGCTGCGCGAGCAGGTCGCGGGAGTGGACCGGGCCACGCTGATACGCACGCTCGCCCGGCTGCGGCCCGGCGACGACCTGTCCCGCCCGCTGACCGCCACCCGGGCAGCCCTGCGCCGCCTGGCCCGCCGCCACCAGGCGATGGACGCCGAGATCGCCGAGCTGGACGCGGAACTCGGTCCGCTGACCCGGCAGGCCGCTCCCGCACTGCTGGAACTGTTCGGCGTCGGCCCCGAAACCGCCGGCCAACTGCTGGTCTCGGCCGGGGACAACCCCGAACGTATGCGTTCGGAGGCCGCCTTCGCGCACCTGGCCGGGGTCGCACCGATCCCGGCATCCTCCGGCCGCACCCACCGCCACCGCCTCAACCGAGGCGGCGACCGGGCCGCGAACAACGCCCTGCACACCATCGTGCTCGTCCGCATGCGCTACGACGAGCGCACCCGCACCTACGTCGAACGCCGCACCAAGGAAGGCCTGTCCAAAAAGGACATCATGCGCTGCCTCAAACGATTCGTCGCCCGCGAGGTCTACCGCGCCCTGACCAGCACACCGACCGAACAAGCCACACAAACCGACCTTGCTCCTGCCGCTTGACATCTATAGGAGCATCCCATCCGGACCGACGGCCGACCGCCCGTGCCAAGGGATCGCCCCTCGCCGACGTGAGCAAGGTTTCCGGTGCTCGCTCTCTATGCGGTGGTCAACGTTCGCAGCAGACGGGTGCTGGACGCAGTGGACTCAGGGCAGTCGGCTGCCAGTGCTCGCGAGGCGTGGCTTGCGGCCATGTTGATCGCCCGCTGGTGGCGGGATTCACCCGATATGCCCGAAGAGCTGAAGGTTCTGGTGGAAGGGGCCCTTCCGCGCTGATCCTCAACCGGTGAATGCCTTCGGCGGTGTTGCTTGGCGCTAAGCGGCGACCTACCCCGCCCAGATTTCCGGCCCCTGCTTGACGATGACCAGACCGTGGGCCTCGTCGGATGGCCACAGGTCTACCTGGTAGAGGAAGTGGTCACCGGGGCCTCCGTCGCTGGTGCCCGGCGGTGGTTCGGACGGCAGGTAGGAGACCCGTGCGCGCAGCAGCCCTGCGGGAACGGTCAGGCTCGGTCCGTCGGCGGGGTCGACCCCCGGGCTGGACATGGTGAGTTTGCCGGTTGGAACGTCGATGTCGGTCTCCACGATGTGTTCGGCCGTTGCCTCCAGCATCGGGGCGGCTGAGTGAGCAGTGATCAGCGACTCGACCATGTCGTCCCGGGCTGTGCCCACGGAGATCGAGTGCGGTTCCACGCCGATGCGATGGATGTAGACCGCTTCCTTCGTCCAGCCGCCCGGCTTCAGGTCCGGATCCGTCGCGTGCTCGGCAGTCCACGCGTCATACGGGTCAAGGTCCTGGACGTAGAACTGTCCGTGATCGGCGTCGATCATGAATCCCAGCGAAGCGTCAGCCATCGGCGCAGGTTATCGAAGGCCTCAGCCGGTGCTGAGCCGGGCTTCCCAGGAGCGGCGCAGGTCGTGGGCGGTAGGTGCCCGATAGTCTGGGGGACCGGTCGGCTCGCTTTCGGGAGGCTCTGCAGCATGGACCCGCAGCATTTCGCACTCCTCGATGAGGCTCGCAGGAGTCTGCCGGACGGGTTCAAGGCCGAGATCTCGGGCGACACGATCGTCATGATGGTCGGCCCCTCCGGTATCCACCAGCGCAATCTCCTGGTGGTCAGGCGCCAGTTCGACGCGCACAGCCCGAGTGACCTGGTGCCGAGCGAGAACACGGACCTTGTGTCCCCCAGCGTGGGTAAGAGCCGCAATCCCGACCTGACCTATCTGCCGGCCGCAGTCCTGGAGACCACCGACAACCGGGTCCCCGCGGAGACCGCGGCCATCGCTGTCGAGCTGGTCTCGCCGTCGAACCCCGAGAACGACTGGGTGGGCAAGGTCAGGGACTACCCGGTGATGGGGATCCCGCTGTATCTCGTGGTGGACGCCAGGCTGAAGACTGTCACGCTCTTCAGCCTGCCCGACGGCCGCAAGTACCACCGCCGTGAGGACGCCGAGTTCGGTGAAAGCCTCCACATCCCCCAACCGTTCGGCTTCGAGCTGGACACCGGGATGCTGCTGCCATACGCCTGAGTGCTCGCCCGAACAGCACGGGTGCGGCACACATGGGCATGGAAACCCCGGGGACCGCTGGCATATGGCGAGCACGGTTTGTGCTGCTCAGCGGCATATCGGCGGCATCCTCGCAGGCCAGCGCCCGTTCTGAGGGATCTTGTAAAGCGTAGGTCGTCGGTTCGGACCCGACAGGGCGCTCATTTTCTTGCCCTGAGGGCATCCCGCCGGCTCCGGGCGGCGCGGCCGGGTGGGGTCGAACACGTTCAGCACACACGGTCGATCACGCGGTAGTGGAGACCTACCGCAGCGGCCACGCGAAGCCGGACGGGGCCTTGGCGCCCAAGAGTAGTTTCGCCGGTCAGGGGGAGTGGGCGACCGCCGACCGGGTTGCGATGGTGGTCGAGGTGTCCGCGCGGCTCACCCGCTTACGGAGCGCGGTTCGCTGCCCTGGTCAGGGAGGAAGGGCCCGAGGCTGGAGCAGTCAATGATGCTCAGCGTCGTGCCCGTGGCCCCGGGGACCGCTGCCGGGAATCCACCCGGATGATGCACACCGGCCTCGGCCCGCAGTGGGCGGCAGAGGGCCGGGCGGCAAGTGGGGTCAGTCGCCGTCTTCTCCAGGACGGCACGGTGCACTTGCAGGCGCCTGCCGCATGCGTGGCAGCCCCCGGCCCCGGCGGGGTAGGCGGGGGGTATGAGGATGTGGCGGGTGTTGGCGGTCGTGGGGGTCTGGGTGGTCGCGGCGGGCGTCTATGCCGCGGTGAACCACTGGTGGCTGAGCAGGGGGTGGGGGGAATCCGCGATGTACGGTGCTCTGCTCGCCGTGGTCGCGGGGGGCGGCGGGCAGCTGGGCCTGTGGATCACGCGGCGGGCCCGGCCGGGGCGGTGAGGGGGCCGGGTGGTCGGGTCGCCGGCAGCCAGCTGTCGCGTACCGGCGCATGACGGGCAGTTATGTGACGGCTGTTCAGCTGACGCATGGCGCCGTGACAAGCCCGGGACAGGGAACGGACAACTCCGGTCATTGGGACTCCTAGGCTGAATATCACTGCGGGGCACATCTCCTGACGGATCGGCCCGAAGCATCGGCGGCCCTGCGGCTCCGTTCTCCTTCCGGCCGCCATCGGCCATCACTTTGTGGAGTCCACCATGTCTACCTCCGTTCAGCGCCGGCTCGGCCTGCGTGCCGCCGCCAGCTCCGTCGTATTGCTCAGCGCCCTCGCGTTGCCCGCCGCGGCCCACGCCGACGGCTCCGCCACACCCGCTCCCTCCCTGTCCTCCACCGCGGGGGACAAGGGCGGCAACGGACAGGGCCCGGTCACCCCCGCGGGGGTGCTGGTGCACACGGACACCCTCAAGGGCGGGCTCGTCGCCCAGGTCTACAAGTTCGGCACCGACAATCCCTACTACACCGCCGACATCACCAAGGGCGGCAAGGTGGCGGGGTCGCTGACCGCCGGGTTCGGCTACCAGGCCACCGCCAGCCACGTGTACGGCGACACCTCGGTCACCCTCTACGCCGACGGCCGCATCACGTCCGCCGCGGACAAGGGCGGCAGCGGCCAGGGCCCGGTCACTCCCGTCGGGTGCACCGCAGCCACAGACCAGAACATCGGTGGGGGCACCACCGCGCTGCTGACCATCAGTCCCTCGGGGCCGTCCGTGCTGTTCCGGTCCGCCGGCGAGAAGGGCGTGATACCCGGGCTGGAGCTGGACCGTAAGCACCCCAAGCTGCCGGCCGGGCACTTCGCCGCCGAGATCCTCCGTCCGAACAGCGCCACCCCGCAGTTGCGGACGAGCACCCAGGGCGGCGGCCACGCGTCGCTGGTCACCGACTTCCCGCGGCTGCCGAAGGGTTGCGCCTTCACGTACTCCACCACGTCCGGCGGGCCCCAGACGGCCGTCATCCCGCAGGGCAGCGTCGCGGCCGGCTACCAGGCCCCGGCCGGCGACCACGCGTCGCTGCTCGCCGTGGGCGGGGCCACCGCGGCCCTGGGTGCCGCCGGCATCGCCTTCGTGGCGGTGCGCCGCCGTACGGCCGCCACCCGCTGACGGACCCGGACATCACCCAGCCGGGCGGCCGCACGCCCACCGCGGCCGCCCGGCGCCCTCGTTCCAGGAGTCCACCATGCAACCGCCCTCCGCCCGACGGCCGGCCACCGCGCTGCTCGCCGTACCGCTCGCGCTCCTGCTCGCCGGCTCGCTCGCCGGGTGCGGCAGTGGCGACCCCGAGGCCGCGTCTCCCGCCGTGGACCTCCCTTCGGTCTCGTCGGCTCCGGCGTCGGCTCCGGCGTCGGGGCCGGCCACGACCGGGAAGGCCGTGACCGCGTTGCCCGCCTCCGTACCGACCCGGGTCACCATCCCCTCCGCGGGGGTCGACGCGGGACCCCTGGTGCGGCTCGGGCTGAACGCCGACGGCACGATCCAGGTCCCGACGGTCGCCCAGGCCGACCGGATCGGCTGGTACACCAAGGGAGTCACGCCGGGCCAGATCGGCCCGGCCGTCCTCGTCGGCCACTTCGACACCGTCGACGGGCCGGCGGTGATGAGGAACGTCACCAAGATCAAGCAGGGTGACCGCATCACCGTCACCCGCGCTGACGGCAGCCGCGCGGTCTTCGCCGTCACCTCGCTGCAGCAGGTCAGCAAGACCGCCTTCCCGACCCAGCGGGTCTACGGCGACACCGACCGCCCGGAGCTGCGCCTGATCACTTGTGGCGGGCCGATCACCGGGGGCCACCATCCGGACAACATCATCGTTTACGCGGATCTCGTCGGCTGATCCGCACGGCGGGTGAGGGCCGGGCCGCTGAGGTGATCCTCAGCGGCCCGGCCCTCACCCATGGGTGCCGTCAACGCGGGCGGACCGAGCGGGCGTTATCAGGGGTCGGCGTTGACAGGAGTCGGCACGTGCCAATATTGTTTTGCACGTGCAGGTAGTCGAATGAAAGTCATGGATCTGACCGGTGACAGCCTGGTCAAAGTGCTTGCCACGCTGGCCAGTCCGCACCGGGTGCGGGTTCTTGCCGCGCTGTCCGGCGGGCCCACGTATGTGAGCCAGCTGGCCCGGGATCTGGGGATCAGCAGGGCCCTGCTCCAGGTGCATCTCAAGCGCCTGGAGGTCTCCGGCCTTGTCGCCTCCAGGATCGAGGTGTCGGACGACGGCAAAGCCATGAAGTTCTACGAAGTGACGCCGTTCGACCTGCGGTTGACGCCGCAGGTGCTGATGACGGCCGCCAGGACGCTCACAGACGCCACGGACCGCGGCGAGTCCGCGAAGAAGGAGAACTGAAACCCATGCACAGTTGGGTCATCGAAGAGATCGTCGTCATCCCGGTGTTCGGGGCCGTGGTGGTGACGGTGATCCGCCAGGTCGGCGCGCACCTGCGGGCGAAGGCCAAGCTCCAGGTGGACGCCGAGTACCGGGGGATCGCCGAGCGGGCCGTCGCGAGCCAGGAGGCCGCGCAGACCAGTCTGGCCGAACTGCAGGCGCGGATGGCCAAGATCGAGCGCGTTCTCGTGGACGTCGAGTAGCGGCCGCCACGGCCGGTAGGGCCGCCACCGGCCGGTAAGCCCGCGGGCGTACCGGTCAGCGGGACGGCGGGGGTGTACGGGGGGTGAGGAGGCCGCGGTTGAAGGCCTCGGCCACGGCGGACGCGCGGTCGTTGACGCCGAGTTTGGCGTAGACGTTCAGCAGGTGGGTCTTCACCGTGGCCTCGCTGATCAGCAGGCGGGTGGCGACCTCGCGGTTGGTGGCGCCCGCGGCCACCCACTTCAGGACCTCGCTCTCGCGGTGGCTGAGCAGGGCGGGGGGCGGGGTGCGGACGCGGTCCATCAGGCGGGCCGCGACGGTGGGGGAGAGCACCGCTTCCCGGTTGGCGGCGGCGCGGACCGCGCGCAGCAGCTCGGCCCGGGGGGCGTCCTTGAGGAGGTAGCCGGTCGCTCCCGCCTCGATGGCGGGGAGGACGTAGCTGTCGGAGTCGTAGGTGGTCAGGACCAGGACCCGGGCGGTGCTGCCCGCCGCGGCCAGCTCGGTGATGGCGGTCACGCCGTCCGTGCCGGGCATGCGCAGGTCCATCAGGACGACGTCGGGTACGAGGCTCATGGCAAGACGGACGGCCTCGGCGCCGTCCGCCGCCTCGCCCACCACCTCGAAGGCCGGGTCGGCGGCGAACATGCCGCTCAGGCCGTCCCGGACCACGGGGTGGTCGTCGGCGATCAGCAGCCGGATGGGAGCCGGCGCCGCGTCGGAGTCCGCGGAGTTCACGCGCCTGCCTCGGCGATCCCGTGCGGCACGCGGGCGGAGACGGTCGTGCCCGACCCGGGTTCCGACTGGACCCGCAAGGTGCCGGACAGCGCCTCGATCCGCTCCCGCATCGCCTTGAGGCCGAAGCCGCCGCCGGCCACCGCCGGCCCCGCGCCGGACGTGAACCCGTCCGATGGGGAGCCGTCCGACGTGACCCCGTCGGGCGTGACAGCGGCCGGAGCCGCCGCCGGCACCCGGGCCGCGGACGGGACGAACCCGCAGCCGTCGTCGGAGACCTCCAGGGTCACCTCCTCGTCCAGGTAACCGAGGGAAAGGGTGACGGCGCTGGCCCCCGCGTGCCTGGCCACGTTGGCCAGCGCCTCCTGGGCCGCGCGCAGCAGCGCGAGCTCCGCCTCCGGCTGCATCGGCCGGGCCGTCCCGGTCGTGGTGACGCCGGCGGTCACGCCGTGCAGGACGGACCAGCGGTCGGCGACCCCGGCCAGGGCCTCGCCCAGCCCGGCGGTCTCCAGCGGCTGCGGCCGCAGCGCCTCCACCGAGCGCCGGGCCTCGGCCAGGCTCTCCCTGGCCATCCGGGTCGCCAGCGCGAAGTGCTGCCGCCACCGCTCGGTGCCGTCGCCGGCCTGCTCGGCGGCCTGGAGCTGGGTGACGATCCCGATGAGGCCCTGCGCCAGGGTGTCGTGGATCTCCCTGGCCATCCGCTGCCGCTCGTCGAGGACCCCGGCCTCCCGGGCCTGGACGACCAGTTGCCGGTGCAGCCCGGCGTTCTCGGTGAGCGTCGCCTGGAGCCGGCGGTTGGCCTCCCGCGCCTGCGCCAGCGCCTGCACCCGCTGCTCGTTGCGCTGGTCGGTGTCCCAGTCCCACCAGGCCAGCCCGCACATGCCGGCCACGTTGACGGCCAGGACGGCGGCGAAGAGGACCAGGCCGACGGGGGTGTCCTTCGGTACGGAGTCGGTCTGGGCGGCTCCCGACTCCAGCGCGACCGCGGCGACCCCCGCGAGCCGCCACGGCCAGGGCAGCAGGCCGAAGGCGTAGAAGTACCCGGCCGGCGTGAGGAGGCCGAACCACGGGTCCCGGTGGACGAGGACGCCGATGAGCAGCACCAGCCCGGCGAAGAAGACCCCCATCACCCCGGCCCGCTCCCACCAGGCGGGGTGCAGCGTGAACATCCACAGGATCCACAGGGCGGCCGCGGCGCACAGGCCGAGGTCGATGAGCAGGGAGCCGCCCGAGCCGTGCTTGATGACCAGGGTCACGACGGCGAGGACGGCGAGCAGCACGTAGGGAACGGTCGTCACCAGCGGGCGCAACCGCTCGTTCTGCCCGCCCGGCCGGGCGGGCGGTTCGGGGGTGCTCATGAGCGGGCCTCCGGGTCGGTTCACTCCCAGCGGAACAATTTAACCGCACCCGCGCCGAAGACGACGGCGTAGCCGGCCAGGGTGATCAGCTGGAGGGGGTGGGGCCAGTGGCCCTCGGTGGCGTCGGTCAGGGCCTGTACGGCGGCGCCGAGCGGGGCCGCCCGGCTGATGTGCCGCAGCAGCGAGGGCATGGCGGCGAGCGGGAGGAACAGCCCGCCGAAGAACATCATCACGTAGAAGAGCGCCGTGCCCACCCCGTTGGCGACCGGGGCGGTGGGGGAGACCGCGGCGACGAAGAGGCCGATCGCGACGAGGGCGAGCGCGGTCAGCACGATGGCGATCAGGTACCCGCCGGGCCGGCGCGGCAGATGCACGCCGAAGGCGAGCCTGGCCACCAGCAGCAGGGCGGTCACGGAGACGGCCGCGGTCGCCACGATGACCAGCAGCTGGGCGGCGAGCACCCGGGCCGGGCCGACCGGGGTCGTCCGCAGGCGGCGCAGCACGCCCTTCTCCCGGTAGCCGACAAGCACCGGGGGCACGACGGTGAAGGACAGCGTGGCCGGCACCAGGGCGGCCAGGATCGGGACGTAGACGTCGAGCAGCGTGAAGCCGTCGAGGTTGTCGCGGGGCTGGTTGTAGAAGGGGACGTTGCCGAAGATGATCAGCAGCGCCATCGGCAGCCCGATGGCGAAGGCCGGACCGGCCTTGTCCCGGACGAACAGCTTCAGCTCGGTGAGCGCGAGCCGTCCCAGCACGGAGCCCCGGTCCGTGGCGGGGGGCGGCACGGGCCCGGCTGGGGTGGTGACCGGCATGACGTGCTCCTTCTGCGGTGCGGTCGGCGGGCGCGGGCTAGCGCTCGGTGGTGCCGGCATCGACGCCGGGGTGGGCGTCCGGCTCGGCATACGCCTCCGGTCCGGCGGAAGACGCGCCCGGCGCCACGTGCCTGCCGGTCAGCGCGACGAAGGCGTCCTCCAGGCTCGGCTGCTCCACCCGCAGGTGCTCCGCCACGATGTCGTTGCGGGCCAGCACCGAGGTGATCGCGTTGAGCGCGCCGGCGGTGCCGGTGACCTCCACGAGGTCGCCCCGGTGGGTGAGGCCTGTGACGTCGGGCAGCCCGGTCAGCAGGGCGTCGTCGAAGCGGACCGACGGCCGGAACTGGATCCGCTGCCCGCCCTCGACGCGTTCGGTCAGGGCCGCCGGGGTGTCCACCACGACGATGCGGCCCCGGTCGATCACCGCGACCCGGTCGCAGAGCCGCTCGGCCTCCTCCATGAAGTGCGTGACCAGCACGATCGTCACCCCGCGCGAGCGCACGTCCTGGATCAGGCCCCAGGTGTCACGGCGGGCCTGCGGGTCGAGACCGGTGGTGAGCTCGTCAAGGACGGCCACCTCCGGGCTGCCGACCAGCGCCAGCGCGATCGAGAGCCGCTGCTGCTGGCCGCCGGACAGCTTCGCGTACGGGGTCCGCTGCTTGTCCGCGAGGCCGAGGACGTCCATCAGCTCCTGCCGGTCGGCCGGCCTGCGGTAGAACGAGCCGTACAGCCGCAGCGCCTCGCCGGCCGTCAGCCGGTCGGGCAGCCGGCCGTCCTGGAGCTGCACGCCGAGCCGCTGGGTCAGCTCGGCACGGTCGCGCAGCGGGTCGAGGCCGAGCACGCTGATCTCGCCCCGGTCGGCGGTGCGCAGCCCTTCGACGCACTCCACCGTGGTCGTCTTGCCGGCGCCGTTCGGGCCGAGGATCCCGAAGATCTCGCCCTGCTCCACGCTGAAGGAGACGTCGTCGACCGCCACCTGGTCCCCGTAGCGCTTGTGCAGGTGCCGCACATCGATGACCGCGGGCATGCGTGGCGTCCTTTCCGGTCCCGGACGGTCTCCGGGGTCCCGGGATCAGCCTGGCGGCGGCGGGCGCCCGGGCGCATCGGCCGGCCGGCCCCATTCGGCGGGCGGCGGCTGATCGGCCGGACGGCTCAGCCGTATCAACCGATCGGCTGATACGGCCGGGTCGCGCGGTCCGGGCGGGAGCCGGTCACAGCGGTGGCGCGCACGGGTCGTCGCCGGGCGCGGGCGGCTCCTCGGGGTCGGTGCGCCGGTGCAGCAGCCGGCCGTGGGCGGCCTCGGCGTGGCTGACGACGTAGACGTCGATGTCCTGTCCCGAGCCCTCGATGACGGTCTCGCCGAAACCCCGGGAGAGCAGCCGCTTGAGCCGGCCGCGCCGGGTGGCGCCGATCAGGATGTGGCTGGCGTTGGCCTCGCGGGCGAAGTCCAGGATCGCGTGCGCCGGGTTGTCGCCGCTGATGACGTGGTAGGCGCCGCCGAGTTCCTCGACCAGGGCGCGCTGGCGGGTCAGGAAGCCGACGGGGGCGGTGTCGGGCGCGTCCTCGCGCTCGACGTGGACGGCCAGCAGCTCGCCCCCGGCGCCGCGTGCGGCGGCACGCTTGCCGCGCCGGATGAGGGTGTCGCCCTCGGGGCCGCCGGACAGGGCGACCAGGATGCGCTCCCGGGTGGCCCAGGGGCGCTGGATGCCGTGGTCGCCGCGGTAGCGCAGCAGCGCCTCCTCGACCCGGTCGGCCGCCCACAGCAGCGCGATCTCCCGCAGGGCGGAGAGGTTGCCGGCCCGGAAGTAGTTGGCCAGCGCGGCGTCGATCTTCTCGGGGGCGTAGATGTTGCCGTGCGCCATCCGGCGGCGCAGCGCCTCGGCCGACATGTCCACCAGCTCGATCTGGTCGGCGCTGCGGACCACGTCGTCCGGTACGGTCTCGCGCTGCGGGACGCCGGTGATGTTCCTGACGACGTCGTTGAGCGACTCCAGGTGCTGGATGTTGACGGTGGAGATCACGTCGATCCCGGCCGCCAGCAGCTCCTCGACGTCCCGCCAGCGCTTGGCGTTGCGGGAGCCGGGGATGTTGGTGTGGGCGAGCTCGTCCACCAGCGCCAGCTCGGGGCGGCGGGCCAGGACGGCGTCGAGGTCCATCTCGGTGAACGTGCAGTCGCGGTACGACAGGGTCCGGCGCGGCACCGTCTCCAGACCCTCGGCCATCCCACGGGTCAGTGCCCTGCCGTAGTCCTCGACGTAGGCGACCACCACGTCCGCACCGCGGTCGGCGCGGCGGTGGCCCTCGCTGAGCATGTCGTAGGTCTTGCCCACACCGGGCGCGGCCCCGAGATAGACCCGCAGCATTCCGCGCACGGCCACTCCCTTCCGGCGAGCCGGCCCCCCTGCCGGGGCCGCCGCGCCGCCGCCGGGCCGCGACGGCCCGCGCGGGGCGGGAACCCCTCACCTCCATCGTCCACCCGGCACGCCTCCGGCGCGCCGGAGGCGTCCTCAGACCAGCGCCTCCGCGCAGGCGGCCGGCGCGGCGGCGGGCAGCGACACCACCATCGTCAGGCCGCCGCCCGGGGTGTCCTCAGGGGTGAGGGTGCCGCCCATGGCCTCGGTCAGGCCGCGGGACAGGGCCAGGCCCAGGCCGAGCCCGGTGGCGTTGTCGGTGTCGCCCATCCGCTGGAAGGCCTCGAAGACCCGCTCGCGGTCCTCGGCGGGCAGTCCGGGCCCCTGGTCGATGACCCGCAGCTCCACCCTCTCGTCCAGGGCGCTGGCGCTCACCAGCACTTTCCGGCCCGCGGGCGTGTGCCGCACCGCGTTGGTCACCAGGTTGGCGATCACCCGCTCCAGCAGCGGCGGGTCCGCCAGGATGTCGGCGGTGTCCGTCACGCCCTGGGCGAGGACCGGCACGGCGGTCTCCGGCAGGGTGTCAAGGGCCAGCGGGAGGATCTCGGCGAGCGAGGTCGGCTGCAGGTGCAGGGTGAGGGCGCCGGCCTGCAGGCGGCTCATGTCGAGCAGGTTGTCCACCAGGCGGTTGAGCCGGGCAAGCGACTCCTCGGCGGCGGCCAGCAGCTCGTCGCGGTCCTCGTCGCTGAAGGCCACGTCCCGGCTGCGCAGGCTGCTGACGGCCGCCCAGCCGCTGGCGATCGGGGTGCGCAGGTCGTGGCTGACGGCGGCCAGCAGGGCGGTGCGCATCCGGTCGGCGGCCCTGACCGGCTCGACCTCGGCGGCGGCCTCGGCCAGCCGGGCGCGTTCCAGGGCCGCGGCCACATGGCCGGCGAAGGCGACGAAGACCCGGCGCTCGGACGCGGCCAGCCGGCGTCCGCGCAGCACCAGGACGTCGTCCGGGCCGACCGGCGCCACCACGGCGTCGTCGTCCGCCGGGTCGCCGTCGTGGTCGGTGCGCCGGGCCAGCTCGGCGGAGTCCATGCCGAACGCCTCCCGGGTGCGGCTCAGCAGCACCTCGACCGTCTGGTCGCCGCGCAGGATGCCGCCCGCCACGGAGGACAGCGTCTCGGCTTCCGCGGTGGCGTTCGCCGCCCGCCGCGACAGCCGCAGCGACTGGTCGACGACGGTCGCGACGGTGACCGCGACGACCGCGAAGACGGCGAGCGCGAGGGCGTTGTTCGTCTCGCCGATGGTGAACTTGTGAATCGGCGGGATGAAGAACCAGTTGAGCAGCAGCGAGGCGGTGATCGAGGCGAGCAGCGCGGAGGCGACGCCGCCGATGCAGGCCACCCCGACCACCGCGACCAGGAGCAGCAGCGCGTCGGTGGTGAGGTTGAGGCTGCCGCGGGTGTGGCTGAGCAGCACGGTGAGCAGCACCGGCAGCACCAGGCCGGTGAGCGGCCCGGCCACCCTGCGCACCCTGGGCAGGCCGCTGCTGGGCGTGGGCAGCAGCCGGCCGCGCCTGGCCCGCTCGTGGGTGACCATGTGGACGTCGATGTCGCCGGACCGCTCGACCGTGGTCTCGCCGACGCCCCGGCCGGTCAGGAAGTGGGCGAGCCTGCCGCGCCGGCTGGTGCCCATGACCAGCTGGGTGGCGCTCTCCGCGCGGGCGAAGTCCAGCAGCGCGGTGGGGACGTGGTCGCCGACCACGCAGTGGAAGGTGCCGCCCAGCGACTCGACCAGCGCCCGCTGCCGGGACAGCGCGGCGGGGGAGGCGTCGGCCAGCCCGTCGCTGCGGGCGATGTGCACCGCCAGCACGTCGCCGCCGGCGGAGCGGTCGGCGATACGGGCGGCCCTGCGGATCAGCGTCTCGCCCTCGGGGCCGCCGGTCAGGGCGACGACGACCCGCTCGCGCGTCTCCCACACCCGTCCTATGCCGTGCTCCGAGCGGTACTTCTGCAGGGCCTCGTCCACCCGCCCGGCCACCCACAGCAGCGCGAGCTCGCGCAGGGCGGTGAGGTTGCCGACCCGGAAGTAGTTCGACAGCGCCGCGTCGACCTTCTCCGGCGCGTAGACGTTGCCGTGCGCCATCCGGCGGCGCAGCGCCTCCGCGGGCATGTCGACCAGTTCGATCTGGTGGGCGCGGCGGACGACCTCGTCCGGCACGGTCTCGCGCTGCGGGACGCCGGTGATCTTCTGGACGACGTCGTTGAGCGACTCCAGGTGCTGGATGTTGACGGTGGTGAGGACGTCGATACCGGCCGCGAGCAGCTCGTCGATGTCCTCCCACCGCTTGGCGTGCCGGCCGCCGGGGACGTTGGTGTGCGGCAGCTCGTCCACCAGGGCGAGCTGCGGGGCGCGCTCAAGGACCGCGTCGGTGTCCATCTCGGCGAACGAGGTGCCGCGGTAGTCGCGTGCGGCCCGGGGCAGCACGTCGAGGCCGGCCAGCATCTGCTCGGTGTGCGGGCGCCGGTGGCACTCGACGTAGGCGACGACGACGTCGGTGCCGCGCTCCACGCGGCGCCGGCCCTCGTCGAGCATGCGGTAGGTCTTGCCGACGCCGGGGGCCGCGCCGAGGAAGACCTTCAGCCGGCCGGGCCGGCCGTTGCGCAGCGGGCCGGCGGAGCGGCGGGGGGCGGGGGGAAGTCCGGCAGGCGTCATGCGGCGCCCTCCTTGCGTGACGTGGCGTGTCCGGTCCTCATGCGGTCCTGTCGAGGTCCACGTTGAGGTCCAGGACGTTGACGTGCTTCTGGCCGAGGAAGCCCAGCGCCCGGCCGTGGGTGCGGTGGGCCACCAGCTTCCTGACGGCGGCCGGGGACAGGCCGCGGGCCCGGGCGACCCGGTCGACCTGCTCGTAGGCGTAGGCGGTGGAGATGTCGGGGTCGAGGCCGGAGCCTGAGGCGGTCAGGGCGTCGGGGGGTACGTCCTCGGGGTCGACGCCGTCGAAAGCGGCGACGTCCTTGCGGCGCTGCGCGACCGCCTGGATCAGGTCCGGGTTGTTCGGGCCGAGGTTGGAGGCGCCCGAGGCGAGCGGGTCGTAGGAACCCGCCGAGGGGCGCGGCTGGAAGTACCGCGGGTCGGGCCGCGGCGCCTCGCCGGCGTCGGCCGGGTTCTTCTTCGGCAGGTCGAAGTTCTGGCCGATCAGGCTGGAGCCGACGACCCGGCCGCCGTGGTGGACGAGCGAGCCGTTGGCCTGGTGGCCGAACGCGGCCTGCGCGATGCCGGTGACGGCCAGCGGGTAGAGCACGCCGGTGATCACGGACAGCACCAGCAGCATCCGCAGGGCGACCAGGTGGTTGCGGACCACGGAGGGAAGGGAGCCGGGCATGGGAGTTGTGCCTTCTGTCGTCGGTCAGCGCAGGCCGGGGATGAACTGGATGATCAGGTCGATGACTTTGATGCCGGCGAAGGGCAGCACCAGGCCGCCGAGGCCGTACACCCAGATGTTGCGGGTCAGCAGCGCGGAGGCTGAGGACGGCCGGTAGCGCACCCCGCGCAGCGCCAGCGGGATCAGCGCGATGATGATCAGCGCGTTGAAGATGATGGCCGAGGCGATCGCCGAGGTCGGGCTGTGCAGCTTCATGATGTTGAGCTGGTCCAGGCCGGGATAGGCCACCTTGAACATCGCCGGGATGATCGCGAAGTATTTGGCGACGTCGTTGGCGATGGAGAAGGTCGTCAGCGCGCCCCGGGTGATCAGCAGTTGCTTGCCGATCTCCACGATCTCGATCAGCTTGGTGGGGTTGGAGTCCAGGTCCACCATGTTCCCGGCCTCTTTCGCGGCCGAGGTGCCGGTGTTCATGGCGACGCCGACGTCGGCCTGGGCCAGCGCGGGCGCGTCGTTGGTGCCGTCGCCGGTCATCGCGACGAGCTTGCCGCCGGCCTGCTCCCGTCTGATCAGCGCCATCTTGTCCTCGGGGGTGGCCTCGGCGAGGAAGTCGTCCACGCCCGCCTCCTCCGCGATGGCCCTGGCGGTCATCGGGTTGTCGCCGGTGATCATCACCGTGCGGATGCCCATCCGGCGCAGCTCGTCGAAGCGTTCGCGCATCCCGGCCTTGACGACGTCCGTCAGGTTGATCACGCCGAGGACCGTGGCCGTCACCTCGCCGTCGCGGTGCACGACCTCGCCGACGACCAGCGGGGTGCCGCCGCCGGACGCGATGGCGTCGACCAGCGGGCCCGCCTCGTCGTTGGGGTGGCCGCCGTTGTCGCGGATCCAGTGCATGACCGCGGAGGCCGCGCCCTTACGGAGGCTGCGCCGGTCCCCGCCCTCGGTCAGGTCGCCGTCCTCGGAGAGGTCGACGCCGCTCATCCGGGTCTGCGCGGTGAAGGGCACGAACTCGGCCTGGCTGCCGAGCTCGCGGCCGCGCAGCCCGTACTGCTCCTTGGCCAGCACGACGATGGAGCGGCCTTCGGGAGTCTCGTCGGACAGCGACGACAGCTGGGCGGCGTCCGCGAGCGCTTCGACGCTGGTCCCGCCCACCGGCAGGAACTCGGCGGCCTCGCGGTTGCCGAGGGTGATGGTGCCGGTCTTGTCGAGCAGCAGGGTGTTGACGTCGCCGGCGGCCTCGACGGCGCGGCCGGACATGGCCAGCACGTTGCGCTGCACCAGCCGGTCCATGCCCGCGATGCCGATCGCGGACAGCAGCGCGCCGATCGTGGTCGGGATCAGCGCGACCACCAGCGAGACCAGGACGATGATGGACTGCTCGGCGCCCGCGAAGACCGCGAAGGGCTGCAAGGTGACGACGGCGAGCAGGAAGACGATCGTCAGCGAGGCCAGCAGGATGTTCAGTGCGATCTCGTTGGGCGTCTTCTGCCGTGCGGCGCCTTCGACCAGGGCGATCATCCGGTCGATGAAGGTCTCGCCGGGCTTGGAGGTGATCTTGACGACGATGCGGTCGGACAGCACCTTCGTGCCGCCGGTGACGGCGGAGCGGTCGCCGCCGGACTCGCGGATGACGGGGGCGGACTCGCCGGTGATCGCCGACTCGTCCACCGACGCGACCCCTTCGACGACGTCGCCGTCGCCCGGGATGGTCTGCCCCGCCTCGACCACCACGTGGTCGCCCAGCTTCAGCGCGGCGGCGCCCACTTCCTCCTCCTGGACGTCCCCGGCGCCCGGCCGCCATCCGGTCAGCCTGCGGGCGGCGGTCTCCGTCTTCGTACGCCGCAGCGTCTCGGCCTGCGCCTTGCCACGGCCCTCGGCCACCGCCTCGGCGAGGTTGGCGAAGACCACGGTCAGCCACAGCCACACGGTGATCACCCAGGCGAAGACGGTGGGGTCCTTGATCGCGAAAGCGGTGGTCAGCACGGCGCCGACCTCGACCACGAACATCACCGGGTTGCGGACCATCACCCGCGGGTCGAGCTTCCTGGCCGCGTCAGGGATGGACACCAGCAGCTGCTTCGGGTCGAGCAGCCCGCCGGAGACGCGGTGCGACGCCGGTTGCGGGTTCGGCCCGCCCCCGGGGGACGCCGGAGGTCCGCTGCTCGCCAGGGACATCAGTGCAGGCCTTCCGCGAGCGGACCCAGCGCGAGCGCGGGGAAATAGGTGAGGCCGACGACGATCACGATCACGCCGGTGAGCAGGCCGACGAACTGCGGCCGGTGCGTGGGCAGCGTCCCGGCGGTGACCGGGACCGGCTGCTGTCTCGCCAGCGAACCGGCCAGCGCCAGCACGAAGATCATCGGCAGGAAGCGGCCGAGCAACATGGCCAGACCCAGCGCCGTGTTCCACCAGTCCGAGGTCACTGTCAGGCCGGCGAAGGCGGAGCCGTTGTTGTTGGCGGCGGAGGTGAAGGCGTAGAGGACCTCGGAGAAGCCGTGCGGGCCGGTGTTGAGCATCGAGGCCCGCTCACCCTTCAGCGACATCGCCGTACCCGTGCCGATCAGCACCACCGCCGGGGTCGCCAGGATGTACAGCGAGGCGAACTTCATCTCCCGCGCACCGAGCTTCTTGCCCAGATACTCCGGGGTCCGCCCGACCATCAGACCGGCCACGAACACCGCGATGACCGCCAGGATCAAGATCCCGTACAGCCCGGAGCCCGTGCCGCCCGGCGCGATCTCGCCGAGCATCATGTTGAAGATCGTCATCCCGCCGCCACCTGGCGAGAACGAATCATGGAAGGAGTTCACCGCACCGGTCGAGGTCAGCGTCGTGGACGCCGCGAACAACGCCGAGGCCCAGATGCCGAACCGCTGCTCCTTGCCCTCCAGCATCCCGCCCGCACTGTGACCGGCCGTGCTGCTCACACTGTGCAGCTCGTTGACCGTGATCAGCGCCACCGACGCGGCCCAGATCAGGCCCATCACGGCCAGGATCGCGTAACCCTGCCGGTGGTCACCGACCATCTTCCCGAACGTACGCGGCAGCGAGAAGGAGATCACCAGCAGCAGGTAGATCTCCAGGATGTTGCTCGTCCCGTTCGGGTTCTCGAACGGGTGGGCGGAGTTCGCGTTGTAGAAGCCGCCGCCGTTGGTCCCCAGCTCCTTGATCGCCTCCTGCGAGGCGACCGGACCACCGGTCAGCGACTGCTTGTCACCGACCAGCGTGCTGATCTGCTGGATACCGTGGAAGTTCTGCACCGCCCCCAGCGCGACCAGCACGATCGCGAAGACGAACGCCATCGGCACCAGCAGCCGGAAGGTGATCCGCGTCAGATCGACCCAGAAGTTCCCCACCCGGTCCGTCCGCTTGCGGGTGAAGCCGCGGATCAGCGTCGCCACCACCGCGATACCCACCGCGGCCGAGACGAAGTTCTGCACCGCCAGACCGGCCATCTGCACCAGATGGCCCATCGTCGCCTCACCGCTGTACGACTGCCAGTTCGTGTTCGTCACGAACGACGCAGCGGTGTTGAACGCCGTGCCGGGAGCCACCGCCTTCATCCCGATGGACAGCAGGAAGTGGTTCTGCAGCCGCTGGAAGCCGTAGAGGAACAGCACCGACACCGCGGCGAAGGCGAGCACGCTGCGCAGATAGGCCGGCCACCGCTGGTCGACGTGCGGATTCACCCCGCCGAGCCGGTAGAAGATCTTCTCCACCGTCAGATGCCGCTCGGTGGTCAGGATCCGGGCGATGTAGTCGCCCAGCGGACGGTACGTCAGCGCCAGCGCGCCCACCAGGGCGAGGATCTGCAGCCAGCCCGCGAGCGTGTCGTTCACTAGAACTTCTCCGGGAAGATCAGCGCCAGCACGAGATAGACCAGCAGGCAGCCGGCCACGATCAGGCCCACGAGGTTGTCCGCGCTCACAGGCGCTCCGCCCCCTTGGCGATCAGGGTGATGACGGCGAAGACGGCGACGACGATCGCGAGGAAGGCGATATCTGGCATGCGCGGGTCACCCCGGGGATCGGTGAGGAGCAAAGCGGCGAGACGGGCGCCGGCACATTCCGGCGCGCCGACATCAAACCTGCCTCAGCGCTCCCGCCCATCGGCGTTAGCGCACCCCTGACGCCACCGAACGGCCTATTGATGTCATCTTGACGCGGCGGCCACGCCGGATCAGTGCCCGGCCGCCGCCGCGGGCTGTCGGTGGGACGCCGTGCTGCCCGCCGTGGGTGACGAGTGGTCGGGGTGCAGCGCGGCGGGCAGCGGCGGCAGGGAGGCGCACATCGACGTCGGGAAGGCCGGGGCCACGCGGTGGACGGCCCGGCAGCCGCCGGCCGCGCCGGAGGTGAGCGGGACCCAGCCGGCCGGTGCCGCACGGAAGAAGTAGCGGTCGCCCAGGCGGGAGGAGCAGGCGGCGTCGGCCGGGTCGTCGCAGGCGGGGCCGGTGCGCCAGGAGAAGTCCAGCACCAGCCAGGTGCCGTCGCAGTCCTCGGAGTCGCGCAGGGTGTGGGCCGGGGCGTCGGCGGCGATCAGTGCCTGGTCGTAGGAGGCGGGGGTGCAGCCGGTGGCGGGCGGGCGGCAGCCCAGCTTCCCGCACAGCCGCAGCGCGGGCGGCGCGGCGCCCTCGGCGGTGTAGGTCTGGTAGTTGTCGACGACCAGGTCCTGCCGGCCCAGCGGTTGCGGCAGCCGGACCCGCGTGGTCGCCGTGGCCTCCCCCGTACAGCCGGACGCGGTGTCCGCGGCGGGAGAGGAGAAGGTGACCTGGACCCGCACGATGTCGGTCATGGGGTCGGTGAGCACCGCCTTGAGCTTCCGCACGCACGGCTTCGAGCCGCTGGGCACCTGCACGTCGAGGATCAGGACCCGGCGGTCGTCGCTGACGCGGACCGCGGTGACGGCGGAGGGCTCCGCCGTGGTCCAGGCGATCGGCCCGGACGGCGTCGGCGACGACCCGTGTATCCGCACCCCGGGTCCCGCCACCTGCGAGCCGCACGCACCGAGCAGCAGCGCGGCGATCGCGCACAGCCCCGCCACCACGGCCGCCCGCCGCCTCCCCTGTGCCGGCAAAGCGCTCACCCCCCCGCGTCGCGCCGATGTTGTCCCGCCGGTCATGGTAGGACCGCGACCCCCGGCGGTCGCGGGAGGGTGCGCGGCCCGCGGTCACTCCTCGGCGCGCTCCGCCTCGGACGCGCTGCTGTGCCTGGCCCACAGCGGGAGGACCAGCCAGCACAGGGCGAACCAGAACACCATCCCGCCGGCCAGCCAGGCCGCGACGGTGTCGTGGACGGCCAGCCGGAGGACGAGGAGCAGCGAGCAGGCCATCGTGCACAGCAGCAGGAACAGGCCGAGCACGGTGATCCTGGACGCCCACACCACCGTCTCGGGCTTGAGGCGCCGGCCGGTCAGCAGCCGGTGCATTGCCACCGGGCCGACCAGGGCGCCGGTGGTCGCCGCGCCGACGACCACCGTGGCCACGTAGAGGTGCCGGTTGGTGGTGGACAGCTCGGTGAAGCGCTGCTGGAAGACCACGGTCAGCAGGAAGCCGAAGAGGATCTGCACTCCGGTCTGCGCGACCCGCAGCTCCTGGAGCAGGTCGCCCCAGCGGCGGTCCGCGCGTTCCTCGGCTGTCTCGTGCCTGCCCGGGTCGTCGATCCTGTCCGGCATGTGCCCTGCCATGCCGTCAGCGCCCGAGCGCCTTGCTCAGCTCGGCCTTGGTCATCGTGGAGCGGCCCTTGACGTTGCGCTGCTTGGCCTCGTTGTACAGCTGCGCCTTCGTGGGGCCGCCGGAGCCGGTGTGCGAGCGCTTGCCGCCGCGCCGCGAGGACGACATGTCCCGCAGCGAGGAGCGGCTGGCGGTACGGGACTCGCCCGCCCGGGCGCGCTCCTTGTTCACCGTGCGCGCGGCGATCTCCTCCGCGCGGCCCGCGGACTCGCCGCGCTGCTCGGCGCTGTCCTTGATGTGCTCGTACTGGCGTTCACGCTTGGCGCTCGACCCTCTGGGCACGACGCCCACCCCTTCCGTGACCTGATCCCCGTGCCGGGCCGCGGAGATCCTTCCTGTGCGGATACCCGGCTTCGCCGCGCAGGCACAGGGAAGCCGGGTTTTCCGTCCGGATGGTGTGCCGTACGGGCCCGTCCGGGCGCCGTCCCCTTCCCCGGCCCCGGTCCGCGTCAGCGTCGCGTCAGTGCCGGGACCGTGCGCGTCAAGCATGTGTCAGGGGCTCCGGGGCCGCCGCGCCCGCCGCAATAGCGTGGAACGAGGCACCCGCGGCCCGGCCCGCCGCGGGTGCTGTCGAGGCTCTGTACCTGGAGGAACACCATGGCTGTGCTTGATCACGACGAGGACCCCGAGCCCTCTCAACGCGTCCCGGCCGGACCGCTCTTCGTCCCCGTCCGGCCGGGGCCCGCGGGCTGTGCGGCGCGCTTCTTCCGCACCCCGCCAGGGACGCGTACGGCGGTCGGTTTCACCTCACGGGAGCGGCTGGCCGCCACCCTGGGGGCCGACCAGGAATGGATCAGGCTCTCCGAGCCCGCGCTGCGGGCTCTCGCCCGGCCGCTGGGCGTCGGCGTCCTCACCGTCGACCCGCGGTTCTCCGCGCCGGCCGCCCGCAGGCTCGCGCCGCCCGCAAAAATCGTCTTCGATCTTCTGATCGGCTGAGTGGAGGGGGTACCCCATGTCCGTCTCATCCCTGATACCCACCGTCCCGGTGCCGTTCCCCGGCGAGCCCGGGGGCCTGCCGGTGTGGCCCGCCTCCGCGCGGCCGGTGCGGGACGGCGACGTCACCGTCGCCGGGGTCTCCCTCGCCGAGGCCGCCGACCGGTTCGGCACCCCGCTGTACGTGCTGGACGAGGGCGAGGTGCGCGACCGCTGCCGCGCCTACCGCGCGGCCTTCCCCGACGCCGACGTGGTCTACGCGGCCAAGGCCTACCTGTGCCGTGCCGTCGCCCGCTGGGCGCAGGAGGAGGGCCTGGGCCTGGACGTCTGCTCCGCCGGGGAGCTGGGCCTGGCCGTCGCCATGGGATTCCCGGCCGACCGGATCGTGATGCACGGCAACGCCAAGAGCCCGGAGGACCTGGCCGCCGCCGTCCGGCTCGGCGTCGGGCGGATCGTTGTCGACGGCCTGGCGGAGATCGCCAGGCTGGCCTCGATCGTGCCGCGCACCGACCGGCAGCAGGTCATGGTGCGGGTGGTGCCCGGCATCTCGGCCGGCGGCCACGCGGCGATCCGCACCGGCACCGACGACCAGAAGTTCGGCCTGTCCCTCGCGGACGGCTCGGCGCAGCACGCCATCGACAGGATCGTCGGCCAGCCGCACCTGGAACTGGTGGGCCTGCACTGCCACATCGGCTCGCAGATCACCTCGGTCAGGCCCTATGCCGCCGCCGTGCGCCGGATGGTCGGGCTGATGGCGCACGTACGCGACCAGCACGGGCTGGTGCTGCCCCAGCTCGACATCGGCGGCGGGCACGCCATCGCCTACCGCCCCGGCGACAAGGAGCTCGACATCCGGGTGCTCGCCGACCGGCTCGGGGCCGAGCTGGCCGACGGCTGCGCCCACGCGCGGCTGCCGGTGCCCCGGCTCACCCTGGAACCCGGGCGCGCGGTCGTCGGGCCGGCGGGGGTGGCGGTCTACCGGGTGCTCTCGGTCAAGCGGACGCCGGGCCACACCTTCGTCGCGGTGGACGGCGGCATGGGCGACAACCCCAGGCCCGCGCTGTACGGGGTGCGCTACACCCCCCGGCTCATCGGCCGCCGCTCCGACGCGGATCCGGCCCCCGCCACGGTGGTGGGCAGGCACTGCGAGGCGGGCGACATCCTGGCCGACAAGGCGCTGCTGCCCGGCGACGTCCACCCCGGCGACCTGATCGCCGTACCCGCGGCCGGCGCCTACCAGCTGTCCATGGCGTCCAGCTACAACATGGTCGGCCGCCCGCCGGTGGTGGCGGTCAGGGACGGCGCCGCGCGGACGCTCGTACGCCGTGAGTCGCTGGAGGACATCAACCGCCGCGACATCGGCCTGTAGCCCCGGGGCCGCGGGCCCGCGCCGGGAGAGGCGCGGGCCCGCGAGGTCCTGCACGGCGATCACGCTGACGATCGAGGTCGCCTTGAGCATGCCGATCAGCAGGTTGCCCGAGGCCGGGACGATGGCCGGCATCGCCTGCGGCAGCACGATCCGGCGGAAGATCCGCTCGTCGCGCAGGCCGAGCGCCTTGGCGGCCTCCCGCTGGCCCGGATCGACGGACAGGATGCCGCCGCGGACGATCTCGCCGGCGAACGCGGCCACGTCCAGGTGAGTCCGACGTAGGCGGCGAGGATGCCGCTGAAGAGGTGCGCGGTCCTCACCGAGGCGAACTCCGGCCCGAAGGGCACCCCCAGCGACAACCGCGGGTAGAGCGAGGCCAGTTCGTACCAGAAGAGCAGCTGCACCAGGGGCGGGACCGAGCGCAGCAGCCAGACGTAGCCGAAGCTCAGGCCGCGCAGCACCGGGTTGCCGGACAGCCGCATCGCGGCGATCCCGATGCCGAGCAGGTAGCCGCTGGTCATCACGGCGGCGGTGAGCCAGAGCGTCAGGACCAGACCGTGCAGGATCGAGCCGTGCAGGAAGTAGTGGCCGACGACGCCCCACTGGAAGCGGTGGTTGGCCAGCAGGGTGTGCACCAGCATGGCGAACAGCACCAGCAGGACCGCCGCGGAGATCCACTGGCCGGGGCGGCGCAGCGGGACCAGCCGCGCGGCCAGCAGGTCCTGGTCCGCCGGCCGGCTGTCGAGGGGGCGCAGCGGTGCCCGGCCGGGCACGGTCCCGGCCGGAACGGGCGGGGGGTGGCCGGGCGCGGCGGTGGCAGGCCCGGGGATGTCGTGCTGGGTCATGGGGGTGTCCCGTCTCGTCGGGGAGCACGGCGGCGCGGAGCGGAACGGCACCCCGCAGGGGGGTGTCGTACGGTCGCCCGGAGCTATCGGGAGGAAGGCGCGAAGAGGCGGTGCCGCGCTCGGCCGGGCTGCGCGCCGGTCATCGGGCGCGCGTCAACTGCCGGGGTGGAGCGGGGAGTCGGGGCCGATCGGCGGGCCCGCGGGCGGTCAGCGGACCGCGGGCGTTTCCCGACACAGGACGCTGCTGACGCGGAGCAGATCGACGTGCCGCCGGGTGACCCGGGTACGGAACGAGCCATCGGGGTACGACGCGGTCTCGCGCTGCATCGCGTCCATGTCCGTCCCCTCGCCCTCTTCGCGTCGTGCTCGTCCGCCCTGGTTGCGGGACCTTTGCCTACAGCACGTTAACCGGAGGGCAGCGGTCAGACAATCCCCCGATGGCCGGAACGGTGCGGGAGGCGACGGGGGTCACTCCTGGCCGGGAGGGATTGTGTTCGGCGGCGCGCCGGAGTTACCGTGCTTGCAGGTCATGAGTGTCAGCAACCAAGGCCCTGGCCGGCTGACCGGCAACCCTCCGTCGCGGCGGGGTGCTCCAGGTGAGGACCCGGCGGAGCCGACGACGGCTCGGCAAGTGCGCACTCGAAAAGGCGTTGGCCGATCGGGACCGGGAGGTGACGCGGTGCAGGACACCACTGGGCGGTCGCTGCCCTTCCTCGGCCGCTTCTCCCGCCGCCACATCGATCTCCTGCGCGTCGCCGGCGCGCTGTGTCCGGGCACGCCGACGGCCGTGCCGGGGCCTGACCACCGGCCCGCCGCGCTGCCGCGCACGGCCGGCTAGCGCCGCTCCACCCCCCGTCCCCACCTCCCTCCCTCCTCGCTGAACGCCCCGGGCCCGCCCGTCGCGGGCCCCGTTCGGCATGCCTGCGCCCGGTGGCCGCCGCCTGAGCGCCCCGCGCGAGACCCAGGAAGGGCACATCCCGCATGAGCAAGCCCGTCCAGCAGACCCAGCAAGCCGCGCACCTCCCCGGCGTCGGCGGCACCCCTACGGAGGCGGCGTCGTGAAGTTCCTGACGATCACCCTGATCGTGCACAGCCCGCACCCGGTCACCGGGGAGGTGAAGTCCACCCAGGACCGCTTCCGCGAGGTGATCGGCAACGCCGTGCTGGCCGAGGAGCTGGGCTTCGACGGCTTCGGCGTCGGGGAGCGCCACGAGCGGCCGTTCATCTCCTCGGCGCCGCCGGTGGTGCTCAGCCACCTCGCGGCGCTGACGTCCAGGATCCGGCTGTTCACCGCCGTCACCACGCTCAGCCTGCTCGACCCCGTACGCGCCTACGAGGACTACGCCACCCTCGACCACCTGTCCGGCGGGCGCCTTGAGCTGATCGTCGGCAAGGGCAACGGCTCGGCCCAGCGCGACCTCTTCCAGGTCACCACCGACGACCAGTGGGACCGCAACGCCGAGGGCTACGAGCTGTTCCGGCGGATCTGGCGGGAGCCGAAGGTCACCGCGCAGCCCCGGTTCCGCCCGGAGCTGCAGGACGCCGAGGTGTGGCCGCGCCCTTACCAGAACCCGGTCAGGGTCTGGCACGGCAGCGCCACCAGCCGGGAGTCGGTCGACCTGGCCGCCCGCTACGGCGACCCGCTGTTCTCCGCCAACGTCAGCAACCCCATCGAGCCCTACGCCGAACTCGTCCGCCACTACCGCGAGCGCTGGGAGCACTACGGCCACGACCCGGCGCTCGCCACCGTCGGCGCGGGCACCGCCGGTTACTACGCGGCCCGCACCTCGCAGCAGGCGCTGGCGGCCTACCGGCCGGTCTTCGAGGGCCAGCTGGCCTTCCAGAAGCAGCTCGGCGTCGAACCGGTCTTCGCCACGCTTGAGGACTTCGTGGAGCGCAGCTCCGCGCTGGTCGGCAGCCCGCAGCAGGTGATCGAGAAGGTGCACCGCTACCACGAGCAGTTCGGGCACACCGTGCTGCACCTGCACGCCGACGCGGGCGGCCTGACCGAGGCCCAGCACCGCGAGGCACTGGAGCTCTTCCAGTCCGACATCGCACCCGTGCTGCGCAAGGAGATCCCCGACCCGCCGTGGGCCTGGGGACCGGTGGGCGTCGCCGCCGCCGGCCCGGCGGCACCCGCCCACGCCTGACGCCCCACGCCTGACGCCCACGGCTGACAAGGAGCACCGGCATGGCACACTCCCCGCTCGCGGTCCGACCGGGTGGGTACGTACGAGCTGCTCGACGAGGAATGGAAGCGACGATGACGACCCAGATCCTGCCCGACGGGCAGGCCCGCACGGACGAGCAGTCCCGTCCCGGGGAGCAGGAGCTGTCCCCGGTCCGGCTGCGGCGGGTCTTCGGCGCCTTCCCGACCGGGGTGACCGCGATCGCCGCGCTGGTGGACGGCGTACCGGTCGGCCTGACGGCCAACTCCTTCACCGCGGTCTCGCTCGACCCGCCGCTGCTGTCGGTCTGCGTGGCCCACACCTCGACCACCTGGCCGCTGCTCGCCGGCCGCGCCCGGCTCGGCGTGACGGTGCTGAGCGCCGAGCAGGAACGTGCCTGCACCCAGCTCGCCTCACGCAGCGACGACCGGTTCGCCGGCCTGGACTGGCGGGCCACCGAGGAGGGCGCGGTGCTGCTCGACGGCGCCGGCGCCTGGTTCGACACCAGCGTCGAGCAGCAGATCAGGGCCGGTGACCACGACATCGTCCTGCTGCGGATCCGGGCCCTGGACGCCGACCACGCGGTGCCGCCGCTGGTCTTCCACGGCAGCCGCTTCCGGCGGCTGGAGCAGCCCGCCGACGACACCGGGCACCGCACCGCCCCGCCCACCCCGCGCCCCACCGGAACCGAGGAGCCGTCATGACCGCACAAGCAGAAGAGACTGACCGCGCCGCCTTCGCCGAGGAGTGGCAGCGCTGGCACGAGCGCAAGGAGCAGGTGCTCGCGGGGCCTCACGGCTTCCTGGCGATCACCGGCCTGCACTGGCTCGACGCCACCCCGACCCGTCTCCCCGACGCCCCCGGGGCCTGGTCGAGCACCGCAGAGGGCGTGGTGGTCGAGCTGCGGGACGACGAGGAGCTGGTCCTCGACGGGCAGGTGCTGCGCGGGCGGCACGACTTCGGCGTCGTCGAGGAGCGGGCGAGCCTCTTCCCCGCCGCCGGCGACGCGGTGATCGAGGTCGCCAAGCGCGGAGGCCACGACATCCTGCGCCCCCGGCACCCGGAGAACGCGCTGCGGCTGGCCTTCACCGGCACCCCCGCCTACGAACCGGACCCGCGGTGGGCGCGAACCGGCCGCTACCTGCCCTTCGACGTGCCCCGGCCGACGACGGTGGGCGCCGCCGTCGAGGGCCTGCAGCACGTCTACGACGCCCCCGGCCAGGTCGAGTTCGAGCTGGACGGCACGACCCACCGGCTGACCGCGTTCAACGGCCACGCCCCGGGCAGCCTGCTGGTGCTGCTCACCGACGCCACCTCAGGGGTGACCACCTACGCGGCCAACCGGGCGCTGTCCATCGACCCGCCCGGCGCGGACGGCACCGTGCTGGTCGACTTCAACCGGGCCGCCAACCTGCCCTGCGCCTACACCGAGCTGGCCACC
The DNA here is from genome assembly GCF_036010485.1 of Streptomyces sp. NBC_01198. Taxonomy (NCBI): domain Bacteria; kingdom Bacillati; phylum Actinomycetota; class Actinomycetes; order Kitasatosporales; family Streptomycetaceae; genus Streptomyces; species Streptomyces sp. NBC_01198. The sequence continues at coordinate 3,432,881 of NZ_CP108568.1, read as the reverse complement.
TGCCCGCTGCCGCCGGCCGAGAACCGGCTGGCGGTGGCGATCGAGGCCGGCGAGAAGATCCCGGCGGCGCCGGTGCGTACGACCAGGTCCGTCCCCGCCGGGGACGCCGGGCCGGTCCCGTCGGAGCAGACCCCGGGCCCTCTCCGGCCCTGAGCCGCGGCCCCGCAGAACGGCCCGGCCGGCCGCGCGTGACGCGCGGGCGGCCGGGCCTTCGCATGCCCGCCGGAACCCGCGGTCCCCGGGAAACGGTGCGTCGCCCTCTTCCGAACGCGCGTAGACAGGTCCATCATGGGCGTGTTCCACCCTGCACAGCCGACACACCAGACGCACACGGCACAGCGGGAGGCCCGCCGAGGCCGCCCCGCAAGCGCGCTCCGCCAGGCGCGGTACGGAACCACCCGCACGGCACCGCACGTCAACGGCATCCGTACCGCACCGCACCCGCACGGCCGGCACCGCAACGGCGCGGACCACCCCGGCTCGACGCTTGCCCTGAGCGGGCATTCCTCCCGGCACCTCCGGGAACCGCCGCCGCGGACCCGGTCCGCGGCACCCCTGTGCCTTATTTGTCATGCGCAGGTCATTCGGCCTGCGTCCAACGCGAAGGGATTCGACATGGCCTGCGGATCGACCTCCCTGTGGGCGGGCGAAGCCACCTGGTTCTGCTGCGGCAACGCCTGGGGCTCCTGCGGCAGCGCCGGCACCGGCGCCTGCGGCACCTGCCAGTCCGGCAAGAACATGGCCGCCTGGCCCAACCTCTCGGCGGCCTGCTGGGACATCACCCGGCCCGACCTGTGCGGCGAGAGCATGCCGCGCCGCACCTGCGGCGCGGTGATGAACGTCCGCCACCAGTGCTCCGGCGCCACCGTCTGCGTGACGCTCGCCGACTGCGGGCCGCGGACGAAGAGCTTCTGCGGCGAGGCCGCCTGCTGCAACGGCGCCTGCCGCACCAACCGGGTCATCGACCTGACCCCCGCGGCCTTCACCGCGATCGGCAGCCTCAGCTCCGGCAAGCTGCCCGTCTACATCTACGAGTGAGCTCCCGCCCGGCCCATCCACCGGCACCACCGCACGCAGGAAGGACGACATGAGCCACAACCAGGAAACCGGGCGCCGCCTGGACCGGAGGCGCTTTCTGACCACCGCGGCCATCGGCGGGGCCACCATCGTGGGCGCGTCCGCACTCGGCGGGCTCGACGCCGAGGCCGCCTTCGCCGAGCCGACGACCTCGCTAGACGCCGCGATCCCCGCCGCCTTCGCCGAGGGGCGGATCGTCGCGGTCAACCGCAACGTGCTGGACGTCGCCGGCTCGCACGGCGAGCGGCATCTGATCCAGCTGACCAACGCCACCAGCATCTGGAAGCTGCGCACCACCACCGCCGAGGCCATCGAGGTCGGCGACGGCCTCTACGCCCGCGGCGCGGCGATGCCGGACGGGACGATCGCGGCGGACGCGGTGTGGGTCAACATCGTGAACGTCTACGTCACCATCCGCGGCATCGCCAAGGACCGCCTGCACCTCACCCACGGCGGCGACGAACTGGTCGGCCGGATCGTCCCCGACACCACCACCGCGTCCTACCTCGGCGGGGCGCTGACCGCGGACCTGTCCCGGACCAGGATCGGCCAGGAGGCACAGGTGCTCGGCGCCTGGCGGCCCTCGGACGGCTCCATCGACATCGCCCGCGTCTCGCTCGGGCACTGAAAGGGCGGTGCGATGATCCCGCTGGTCTCCAACCTTGCTCCACCGGTCTGCGCGCTGCTGCTCGCGCTGACCGGGGCGGCCAAGCTCTTCGGCCGGCAGACCGCCCGGCTGGCCGCGAACACCGTGCTGGTCCGGGTACTGAACGACGGCCGCCGCGCCACCCGGGCGCTGCGCGTGCTCGGCGCGCTCGAACTGGCCCTGGCCGCCGCCCTGGTGTCGTCGCCCGCGGCGCTGCTGCCGGGCATCGCCACGGCCCTGCTCGGCGCCGGTTTCACCGGCTACCTGGCCTACGCCAAGGCCACCGCCCCCGAGTCGTCCTGCGGGTGCGGCGCCCGCGCGGAGGGCCCGATCGGGCTGCGCTCCTTCACCAGGGCCGGGCTCGTGGTGGCCGGCGGCGCGGCGGCCGCGGGCGGGGACGCCGCCTGGTGGTCGGAGGTCTCCCGGCGGCCCGGCGGCTCCGCGCTGGTGCTGGCGGCGGCGGCCGTGCTGCTGGCCGGCCTGACCGCGGACCTGGACCGGGTGTGGCGGGTGCCGCTGGGCAAGGCCAGGATCAGGGTCTTCGGCAATCCGCTGCCGTCGGTGGCCGGTGAGCGGGTGCCGGTCGCCGCGACCGTGCAGCTGCTGGAGAACTCGCTGGCCTGGCAGACCGCGATGCCGGTGGTCCGCTCGGCGCTGCTCGACCACTGGGACGACGAGGGCTGGCGGGTGCTGAGATACGCGGGCAGCTACCGGGACGCGCGCGGCACCCACCCGGTCAGCGTGCTCTTCGCGCTCGACCTCACCCTGACCGTCGACACCGCGCCCAACCCGGCGGTGCGGGTCTCGATGATCGACGAGGAGACCGAGGAGGTGGTCCCCTCCGCCGTGCTCACCCCGGTGCCGCGGCGTACGGTCCTGCCGCTGGCCACCTGACGGCGAAGGCCCCCGGCCGGACCTGCATCCGGCCGGGGGCTGCGGCGCTGGTTCAGGTGCCGACGGCCTGCGGGAAGCGGAAGAGTCCTTCGGGGTCGACCCGCCGCTTGACCTCCACCAGCCGCGGGTAGTTGGCGCCGTAGTAGGCGGTGCGCCAGTCCGTCAGGTCGGGGTCGATGAAGTTCACGTAGGCCCCATCCGCCATGAAGGGCGCCAGCGACTCGCGCATCCCGGCCAGCCAGCGCAGATGCGCGGGAACCGCGTCCGGCCCGTCCCGGTAGGCCCACGAGGTGTCCATGCTGACCAGGTAGTTCGCGTGCCGGTGCGGGAAGGCGGTGTCGGCAGGGGCGACCTTGTTGACCGCGCCGCCCCAGCCGAAGAGGGCGAAGCCGCCGCCGTCGGGGTTGCTGCCGCCCGGCCAGCGGCCGAGTCTGGCCAGCACCTCGGCGACCGCCTCGGGCGGCAGCGGGTCCACCGCGAAGTTCGTGCGGGCCGCGAAGGCGCCCTCCGACGTCTCGTGCGCCAGGTAGTCCTTGGCCTCCCAGAAGGTGCGGTCGGCGATGTCCTCGCGCAGCGGCCTGGCCACCGCGAGCACCGGGTCGAGCAGGTCGCGCAGTTCGGCCGCGGTGCCCAGGTGCTGGCCGACCGCGGAGACGGTGACCCCCGACCCCGTGGTGGCCAGGCCCAGCCGGATCGAGCACTCCTCGGGCGCCTGCCGCATCACCTCCTGGAGCACCGCGAAGACCTTGGGCGCGTCGGCGCCGTCCCACAGCAGCAGGCAGGTGGCGGCGCCGCCGACCGGGAAGGCCTGGTAGGTGAAGGACACGTTGATGCCGAAGTTGCCGCCACCACCGCCGCGGCAGGCCCAGAACAGGTCGGCGTCGTGATCCGCGTCGCAGGTCAGCAGCTCGCCGTCGGCCGTCACCACGGTGGTGGAGACCAGCGCGTCCGCGGTGAGCCCGAACTTCCGCGAGGTGGCGGCGGAGCCGCCGCCGAGGGTGAGCCCGGCGATGCCCACCGAGGCGCCGTTGCCGAGCGCGAAGGCGATCCCCTCGGGTTCGATCGCCGCGTAGAGCGCGGCCATCGAGGCGCCGCCGGCGGCGGTGACCAGGCCGGTGGAGCCGTCCGCGGTCACCGCGCCGAGCCCCCGCAGGTTCACCACCAGGCCGGCGCCGGCCGAGAAGCCGGCGTAGGAGTGCCCGCCGCCGCGCGGCACGATCGGTACGCCGGTCTCCCGGGCCCACTCCACCGCCCGCCGCACGTCGGAGACGTCGGCCGCCGCGAGCACACCGGCCGGCACGGTCCGGGTGAAGCGCTTGTTGAACGGGGCGCTGGAGGAGTGGAAGTCCGCGTCGCCGGGCCGCAGCACGCGCCCCGTCACGACCTTCTCCAGCCGCCGCCAGTCCGCGTCGGAGGCGGACTTCGCCGGTGCCGCGCTCACGCCACCTCCTCGATGTAGGAGACGCCGGTGGCGGCGTGCGGGCCGTACCGCTCCCACGCCTCGTGCAGCCGCACCCGCCCGTCCTCGGTCAGCTCCGGGGTGTTGACGGTGCGCCCGCAGACCACCTCGCCCGAGGCGAAGACGATGGTGTAGCCCATCGAGAGCGTCCCGTCGGCGTCGCGGGTGCCCGCCGTCCAGCCGCGCCTGACGGCGCCGCCGGCCACCTCGCCCCAAACGAAGTCGTCCTGCTGGTGGTAGACCGCCTCGGTCGCGGTGTCGCCGTCCGGTGCGCGGAAGCGCCGCCCGTCGTAGTCGATCACGACGCCCGCCCCGCCACGGGGGCGGCCGCCGCCGCCTCCTGGTCGAGGAAGTCCGCCGACATCGCCGCGTCCCACCAGATCGCGTAGTAGGCGAAGTCCTCGTCGTGCTCGTTGACGACGCTGTGCTCCACGTCGGGCCGGATGTACGCCAGGTCGCCGGCCGCGACCTCCTGCCGCAGGGCGCCGGTGACGACGGTGCCGCGGCCGGACATGACGATGAAGATCTCGCGGTCGTGGTGCGCGTGCAGCTCCGAGACGTCCCCGGGGCGCAGCACGCACCAGGCGCCGCGGAACGGCGAGTCGACCCCGGGCCAGGGGTGCAGGAGCTTCAGGTCGAGCCCATGGGCCCTTTCGAGGTGGTCCGGCTCCATGGCGCGGATGGTCACGTCGGCGTGCTCGTGGTCGGTCAACGTCCCGCTCCGATCGGCGTCCTTCGACTGGGTGGCCGTGCGACAGCCTTCAGGCTAGAATCCGGCGGCTCCCGGTCGACAGGGGAAGTCTTCCCTTTCCGATGGGAATCTGCGGCGGGTAAGCAGAAATACGTACGCCAGGCGGGTTTCCCGGTGCACGGGACAGGATAAACGGCCTTCAGCCATGCCCGAGGCCCGCGTCTCTGGCTAATACAATCGCTTGTGCGCGATCGGCGACACCGAGCTTGCCGAAGATCGTGGAGACCCGATTGCTGATGGTCTTGGAGGCCAGTGCGAGTTCCCGGGCAATGGCGGTGTTGGACTTGCCTGCCGCGATGCGGTCCAGGACGTCCCGCTCCCTGTTGGTGAGCTGCGGGAACGGGTAGTAATACTGCCCGGTGGCCGGGCGGATGAGGACGCTGAGCCGGTCGGCTATCGATTTGTCCACGATGGCCTCGCCGGCCGCGACGGCCTGGATGCCGCGCAGGATCTGGTCCGCGCTGGCCCGCTTGATGAGGTAGCCGCGGGCGCCCGCGTGCAGCGCCGAGGTGATCGCCTTGTCGTCGTCCACCGAGCTGAAGACGAGGACGCCGGTGTCGGGGGTCATCCGCAGGACGCGGCTGATGACCTGCATACCTGTCGGCTCGTCCATCAGCGGGTCGACCACCAGGACGTCGGGCCGGCAGCGCGAGGTCTCGGCGAGCACCTCGTCGGTGGTGGCGGCCTCACCGACCACCGATATCCCGGTCGAGTGCTCCAGTACGGATCTGACGCCGTGCCGGATGGCGGGCTGCGCGTCGGCGAGCAGGACGGTGAGCGGAGCAGGAGCTCGTTGCGACGGCGGGGGTTCCCCCTCGGGCCGGTGGCCCGAATTGTCCGGTCGCGCGTCCGCATGGGACGGGAGTTGCCAATGTAATCTCTTGGTGTTTTCCTGCTGGCTCATTTGCCCCTCTAAAATGGATTTCCCCCAACGTGCTCTTCATGGCGGTTCAGGTCGAACGGTACCAGGATGAAGCAGGAAGTTGCCGACCGCAAGGGCCTCAGGGATCCTCCCTGATACGCCGTACGGCATGAATGACGCGGGACGTTCGGCGTATCAAGGGTGGCGGGGCCGAAGGAAGTCGGGAATTCAATCGTCTCCGGGTCGGCGGGATATGTGCAGACCCATTACGCGTCGGCGTGCTCGGCCATGCCGCCGTCCTTGATCCGGCGCATGATCTCCTCCCGTTCCCGCCAGTGCGACCAGAAGGCGCCGGTGTAGCCGAGGCCCACCAGGCCGGTGAGGAAGGGGTTGTCGGCGTAGTTGTTGTCGTTCTCGCTGGAGCCGCCCAGCGTCGGCAGCATCACCCGGTGGTAGTCGGCCGGGTCGACCAGGTCCCACAGCAGGTCGACCGACGGGCCCCAGCGCGCCGACGGGTCGCCGGCCGCGGCCTCGTCGGCGGGCAGGCCGGGGGAGAAGTAGCAGACGAGCCGGAAGTCGCCGTGCTCGTCGAACATGAACTGCCGCTCGTACTCCGCGGGACCCGAGCACTTCGCCAGCGGCTTGAGCACGATCGGCCCGGTCGCGGTGTTGGACTGCAGCCCGGGGATGGTGCGCACCCCGTCGCACTCGGCGGCCATCGCCATCCCCATCGGGGTGTAGGGGAACAGCCGCAGGCCCAGCGAGAAGCCGGTCACGGTGGCGTCCAGCGCCATGAAGGCCTCGACGCAGGCACGCATCGTCTCCGGCGTCTCGCCCGGCATCCCGAACAGCGCCTCGACCATGGTGAGGATGCCGTGCCGGGCGCACAGCCGCACCAGCCGCTCGGTGTCGGCGAAGTCGTAGTAGACGGTGCCCTTCGCGGTGACCTTCCAGCCGCTCAGCATCTCCGGCCTGACGTGGTCGGAGCCGACGTTCACCCCGCGGCAGCCGGCCGCGGCCAGCAGCTCGGCGAACTCCTCGTCGAACGGGCTCGGCTGGCAGTAGACCCACAGCCGCAGCTCGTTGAGCGGGTTGCCGCGGTCGGCGTGCTTGCGGCGGACGATCTCCCGCAGCACGTTCTTGGCGTGGCCGATCGACAGGTTGAACTCGCTGTCGGTCGTGTGCTGGTCGAGGATGCCCTGCGCGGCCAGCGACTCCATCTCGTCCACCACCGCGCCCACCGCGCGCTGCCCGAAGGAGGTGCCCTTCGCGTCGGGCTCCACGCAGTGCGAGCAGCGGTAGGTGCAGCCGTTCTTGGTGAGGATGCTGCCCAGCCCGCCGCGCCGGTAGTACATCAGGTTGTCCACCTTGTACGCCGCCCCCGACCTGCGGACGTAGGAGGCCGTGCCGTCCACCTGCCACACCCGCGGCTCGAACTGCCCGGTGGCCAGCGGGACCACCGGCGTGCCGTGCCGGGCGGTCAGCACCGCCGGCGGCACCCGGACGACGCCCGCGCCGGTGTTGCGCAGCAGGCCGGGGACGGTGCCGGGGTCGCGGCCGGTGAGCAGCGCGTCGGCCAGGTCGCAGATGATCCGCTCGCCCGGGCCCTTCACCCCGTAGTCGATGCCGAAGTAGTCGACCAGGGCGAAGGGCATCGTCGAGAAGCCGATGCCGCCGCCGATGACGGGGGCGTCGGTGAGCCGCTTGATCTCGGTGATGATCTCCTTGTGCTCGCCGACGAACGGGCGCTGCTCGAAGGCGTAGACGGTGTCGGTGTTGCGGACGGTGACGCCGACGAGCATCGGGTCCCGCTCGGTGAAGTATTCGGCCAGGAAGGACTTCCAGTCCTCCCGGTGGAAGGTGAGGTCCAGCACCTCGACCTCGAAGTCGGCGGCTTCCAACGAGGTGGTGAGCACGTCGAGCGCGTAGGGCGCGATCGGCGGGTGCACCTTGTTGGGGTTGACCAAAAGCACAAGACCTCTGCTCATCGGGTCTCCTCCCCGTGGCCTGCGCGCAGGCGGATGGCCGCCGCGGCTCCTGCGTGCGGGCAGGGCGGAGCGCGGCCGCGGCTCTGGTGTGGTGGTCGGTGCCGGACGCACGGGCGCCTGGAGAGGGCCCGGACGTACCGGTGGTGTGGAAAGGGCCGGACGTGCCGGTGGTGGCGAGGGGCCCGACCGGTCAGACGATGCCCAGGCTGATGCCGAACTCCGGTTGTCCGCCCACCAGGTAGGCGCCGGCCGACTGGAGGATGCGGTCCTGGGCGATCAGGTGCTGGCACATGGTCGTGGTGTCGCGCAGCCAGCGGTCCATCGGCGAGGACCGGTTGATCGACCAGGTCTGCAGCAGGTCGTAGAGCCGGTTGACGATGGAGCGCGAGGTGCGGAAGGCGTGCAGCCAGGCAAGCGGCGAGGCGGCGCGCTCGTCCGGGGTCAGGTCGTCCAGGCTGCCGCCGGCTTCGAGCACCTCCCACTGGCGGGTCATGCTGCCGTACACGCCCTGACGGGTGGCGTTGAAGTCGGCCTCGCACTCGGCGAGGGTGACCTGCACCCGGAAGCTGTCGGACCAGGCGGTGCCGGTCATCCGGTCGATGCGGCCGGTGGCGATCTCCCGGCAGTGGTCGAGCGCGGCCCGCGCCACCCCCAGCGGCACCCCGCACATGGCGCGGGTGAAGGCGTCGGGCTGGGCGAGCGGCGAGGGCCGGCCGTGCACGACGCCGAAGCTGTAGGTGTGCTCCTCGGGCACGAAGACGTCGGTGATCGTGTAGTCGCAACTGCCGCTGCCGCACAGGCCGGTGGTGTACCAGTTGTCGATCGTGACGACCTGCTCGCGCGGCACCATGAACTGCCGCGACTCGTGCGGGTTGCTCCCGTCGGGACTGGCGTACGGCTTGCCGTCCTCGAAGACGAAACCGCCCGAGGTCACCCAGTCGGCGTGGTCGATGCCGCTGCCGAACGGCCAGCGGCCGGTCAGCCGGTAGCCGCCGGGCACCCGCTCGGCCCGGCCGGACGGCTGCAGCAGGCCCGCGGTGATCATGTCGGGGCGCGGGAACATCTCCTTGGCGGTGGCCTGGTCGATGAAGTTGCTGTAGATCCCGGTGTTGGCGCCGATCACCGCGCACCAGGCCGCCGACGCGTCGCCGTGGGCGAGCGCCTCGACGACCCGCGTCTGCTCGACGGAGGTCAGTTCGAGGCCGCCCCACTCCCGGCCCCAGCACATGCGGAAGACGCCGGTGCCGCGCAGCAGTTCCACCACGTCGGCCGGCAGCCTGCGGTTCTGCTCGATCTCCGCGGCCCGCTCCCGCAGCACCGGGGCCAGCGCCTTCGCCCGCGCCAGCGTCTCGGCCGCGGTCCTGGGCGCCTCGGCCACCGTGCTCCCGGTCAACGTCATGTCATCGCCCCTCAGCTCGTTGGTCATGCGATTCCTCACTGGGCCCCGGGCCTGCTGTCCGCGTCACGTGGTGATGCCGAGGCTGATCCGGAACTTGGGCGTCCCGCCGAGCAGGTAGGCGCCGACCGACTCCAGGACGATGTCCTGCGCCGGGAGGTTCTGGCACATGGTCGTGGTGTCGCGCAGCCAGCGGTCCATCGGCGAGGACCGGTTGATCGACCAGGTCTGCAGCAGGTCGTAGAGCCGGTTGACGATGGAGCGCGAGGTCCGGTAGGCGTGCAGCCAGGACAGCGGCGAGGCGGCGCGCTCCTCGGGGGTCGGCTCGCCGCCGGCTTCGAGCACCTCCCACAGCCGGGTCATACCGCCGTAGACGGCGTTGCGGGTGGCGTTGAAGTCGGCCTCGCACTCGGCGAGGGTGACCTGCACCCGGAAGCTGTCGGACCAGGCGGTGCCGGTCATCCGGTCGATGCGGCCGGTGGCGATCTCCCGGCAGTGGTCGAGCGCGGCCCGCGAGACGCCCAGCGCCACCCCGCACAGCATCCGCATGAAGGCGTCGGGCGTGGAGAGCGGGCTGGTCCGGCCGCGCGGCTCGTAGAAGGTGTAGGTGTGGTTCTCCGGCACGAAGACGTCGGTGATCGTGTAGTCGCAACTGCCGGTGCCGCACAGGCCGGTGGTGTACCAGTTGTCGACCGTCTCGACCTGCGCGCGCGGCACCAGGAACTGCCGCGACTCGTGCGGGTTGCTGCCGTCCGGGCTGGCGTACGGCTTGCCGTCCTCGAAGACGAAGGCGCCCGAGGTCACCCAGTCGCTGTGGTCGATGCCGCTGCCGAACGACCAGCGGCCGGTCAGCCTGAAGCCGCCGGGGACCCGCTCCGCGTGCCCGGCCGGGGCGAGCACCCCCGCGGTGATCATGTCCTGCCGCGGGAAGACCTCCTTGACCACCTGGGCGTCAAGGAAGCTGGTGATCGGCCCGGTCAGCGAGCCGATCGCCCCGCACCAGGCCGCCGAGGCGTCGCCGTACGCCAGCGCCTCGACGACCCGCGTCTGGTCCATCGACGTCAGCTCGGGGCCGCCCCACTCCCGGCCCGAGCCCATCCGGAAGACGCCGGTGCCGCGCAGCAGTTCCACCACGTCGGCCGGCAGCCTGCGGTTCTGCTCGATCTCCGCGGCCCGCTCCCGCAGTACCGGGGCCAGTGCCTTCGCCCGGGCCAGGATCTCGGCCGCGGTGTCCGGCTCCCCGCTGTGTGCCGCCGTCGTCGTCATGCGTCCGTCCCTCGCCTGTCCGGTCACGCCGCTCACTCGTCCACGTCCAGCAGGCCGGCCGGCATCGCGAACGGCGCCTGCGGGTCGGCGGCCTCCACCGGTTCGGTGTCCAGCTCGACCAGCGCCGCGGCGTCCGTCAGCCGCTGCCGGCAGCCATCCAGGTCGTCGGCCTCGCACACCACGAAGGAGTGCCGGGCCAGGTAGCCGCCGGGCGGCAGCCGCAGCGTCGTGCCCGGATCCGCCATCGGCGCCGCCGCCACCAGGCCGGGCGCCCGGCCAGGCGCCGGCACCCGCACGGACCTGAGCAGGCAGTCCTGCTCCGGGTAGCCGAACCTGATGCCGGCCACCGCCCGCCGGGTCGGCGCGATGTCCGGGCGCTGCCCGGTGGCCACGTCGAAGAGCACCTCGCCCGGCTCGATCCCGGTGGCGATCCGGCCGAGGAAGGGGATCAGGTCGCCGCCGAGCCGGCCGTTGACCTCGATGATCAGCGGCCCGCGCCCGGTCAGCCGCACCTCGCTGTGGGTGATGCCGTCCTCGATGCCGAGCGCCTGGTGCGCCCGGGCCAGGGTGCGGATCAGCTCCTTGTCGTCCAGCAGGGGGTCGGCCGCGTCCACGGTGTGGCCGACCTCCTCGAAGTACGGGTGGTCGCTGCTGTACTTGCGCGCCACGAACAGCGGCAGGTACTCGCCCTTGTGCACCGCCCCGTCGATGCTGATCTCCGGCCCCGGCGCGAACTCCTCCACGATCGCGCTGGCGCGGTACGGCCCCGGGTCCACCTCGCTGGCCGCCAGCGCGATCCGGAAGGCCGCGTCCAGCTCGGACTCGTCGGCCGCGAAGACCACGCCGATGCTCGCGCCCATCGCCCGCGGCTTGAGCACCACCGGGTAGCCGATCCTGGCGGCCACCGCCTTGGCCTCCTCCACCGTGGTGGTCAGCCCGAAGCCCGGCTGGTGCAGGCCCGCCGCGGTCAGCTCGGCACGGGTCAGCTCCTTGTCCCGGCAGCCGCGCACCCCGCGCGCCGACAGGCCCGGCACCCCGAACTCGGCGGCCAGCAGCCCCGCGTCCAGCACCAGCGGCTCGTCCCAGCACATGAGGCTGACCACGTTGCGCCGGGCGGCCACCTCGCGGGCGGCCTGCCCCATCACCTCGGAGTCGAAGACGTTGGCGACGACGATCTCGTCGAAGTAGTCCTGCTGCCAGGTCGGCCGCAGGTTGTTCAGCAGCACCGTCTCCAGGCCCGCCTCGCGGGCCCGCCGGCTGATCGGCGCGACCAGATACTCCCGGTAGACCTTGAGCCCGCTGCCGATCACCAGCAAGGTGCCCCTGCTCATCGGGCGGCCCCCGCCTCGACGGTGGTGCGGCGGGTCAGCAGGTCGGTGACGATGTCGTGGCTGCGGTGCGCCAGGACGCTGATGAGGGAGTCGGCGATGCCGTGGGTGGACTCGTTGACGCCCTGGAGGTACACCGCGCCCGGGCTGGAGGCGCCGAGGTCGACCCGGTAACTGCGGCTCACCGAGACGCTGTCGAGCCCGGCGTGCTCGGCGAGGTCCCGCACCAGGGCGGGCATACGCGTGTCGTAGCCGGTGCCGAGCAGGACGAGGTCGCAGCGCAGCGGCGACTCCTTTCCTGTCTTACGGTCCCTGAGGTCGAGAACGACGTCGTTGTCCTCGATTCGCGCGCCGGTCACCTCGGTCATCGCACGGACCTCGGAACGCTGGTTCCCGAGCATCCGATTGCGGTAGAGCATCGCGTAGAGCTCGTCGAGGAACGGCGGCGCGAGCCCCGCGTAATTCGTGAACCGCATTTCGTCGAGCACCTGCGCGCGTACGTCCTGCGGGGTGTCGTAGAAGTCGTCCACGAAGGACGGGAAGAACAGCTCGTTGACGAATTTGCTCGTCTGGTAGTTCTGCAGGCCTATGGAGCGGACCACCATGGTGATCTGGCTCTCCGGCAGGTTCTCGTGCAGCGCGTAGAACATCTCCGCGGCGCTCTGCGCACCGCCGACGACGACTGCCCGCAGCGGCTGGTCCTTGGGGATCTCCGCGATCCGCCCGCGGTAGGTGGAGCTGTGGATGACCCGGTCCGGCGGCAGCTGGTCGAAGGGCTCCGGGATGCGGGCGTCGCGGCCGCCGCCGATGACCAGGTCACGGCAGTGGATGGTGTCGCCGTCGGTCAGGGTCACCGTCCAGCCGGTGATGGCGTCGTGGCTGTCGCGGTCGGGGGTGATGCCGGCGGCCCGGGCGCTGTAGCGGATCTGCACCCGCTCCAGCGACGTGGCCACCCACTGCAGATAGTCGGAGAACTCCCACCGGTAGGGGTGGAAGGTGCCCAGGTTCACGAAGTGGTCGAGCCTGCCGTGGTCGTGCAGGAAGCTGAGGAACGAGAATTTGCTGCGCGGATTGCGCAGGGTCACCAGGTCCTTGAGGAAGGACACCTGGCTGCGCGCCCAGGGCATCAGCAGATCGCGTTGCCATTTGATGTCGGGAGCCTGTTCGAGCAGCAGAGTGCTCTCGGCGAGTTCCGTGGATCCGCACTCCTCGATCGCCGCTGCGAGGGCCAAATTCGCCGGGCCCGCACCGATCGCCAGAACATCAACCTCGCGGTGAGTCATATTACCCCCTCGATGACAGTGATGCCTTTCAAGGTTAGAGAGTCGTATTCCCGCGCCATAGGGGAACAATTCCCTGGACGCGGGGAATCCGTTCTCCCCTGTTACGGCTTTTCCGCCACCGGGCTTTCGCCGGGCGGCCGCATCTCGACGCGGACCATGGCCGCGGCCGCACCGGCCAGCCGGTGCGCCTCGGCCGGGGTGTCGGCGCGGGCCAGCACGATGCCGCCGCGGTCCCATGAGTTGCGCAGCCCGCCGAAGGCCGCGCCGGGGACCGTGCAGTGGACCAGCAGCACGCCCTCGGCCTTCTCCGCGTCCTCGACCCCGCTGACGCTCACGACCGTGCCGGCGCCGGGCGCCAGGAAACGCACCGCGGCACCGCCCTTGGCCCGTACCGGCAGCTCCGCGGGCGGCTGCTCGCCCTTGAGCAGGGCGAAGTAGCTGCGCATGAACTCCAGCGGGTAGGCCACCTCGATCAGGTCGAGGATGGCGTCACCGGGCATCCGGCCCGCGCACTCCACCAGGTGGGGGACGCCGTCGGCGACGATCCACTCGCAGTGCACCACCCCGTCCCCGAAGCCGATCGCCGTCATCAGCCGCGCGGTCCGCTCGCCGAGCAGGTCCGCGAGCTCGTCCGGGATGTCGGCCGGCACGATGTGCGCCTGCTCCACCGGGTAGGGGCCGGGGTAGAGCACCTTGGCGGTGACGTTGGTGAACAGCGGCTCGCCGCGGCGCACCAGCATCTCGACGCTGTACTCCTCGCCCCGCACGAACTCCTCGGCCAGCATCACCACGTCCATCGCCCGGTCGGGCACCAGGATGCCCTCGTCCTGGACCAGGCACTCCTCCCAGGCCGACGCCACCTCCGCCGGGTCGTGCAGCACCCGCACGCCCAGCGAAGCCTGCCGGTTGGCCGGCTTGAGGACGGCGGGGCCCGGGTGGTCGCGCAGGAAGTCCCGCACGTCCTGCGGGCCGTGCACCCTGACGCTCGCCGGGTTGGCGATCCCGGCCGCCGCGCTGACCTGCCGCAGCAGCGCCTTGTCCCGCAGGATCAGGGCGGCGCCCAGGCTCGCGCCCGGCAGGCCGTAGCGCTCGGCGAGCCGGGCGGCGAAGGGCACCGCGTACTCGATGGCGGGGACGACGGCGACCGGGTGCAGGTCCGGGTGGGCGGCGTGGAACTCGTCGGCCTTGCCCGGCAGGTGGTACTCCCACTCGATCAGCTCGCGGACGTATCCGACGGCGGCGAGCTTGTCGCGCGCCTCCCGCTTGCGTACGACGTCCGGCTCCTCGACGTAGACCACCGATCCCTCCGGCTGGAAGGACTCGATGAAGGGGATGGTGACCCCCACGAAGCCGACGATCACCACAGGACCGCGCGGTCCTGACGTGGCCTGCTGCTCTGTCATGCGGTGCCTCCGACGACTTCCTCAGCCTTGCCCTCAGTGGGTTCGCCCTGCTCCGCCGCGAGGCCGTGCTCCTCCTCGCGGTTCGTGCCCGCCATGGCCAGCACGCCGGTGACGGCGGCCGCCAGGGCGCACAGCATCCAGAAGCCGTGGTCGAGCCGGGTCCAGACGTAGACCGTGATGAGCGGCCCGAGCGCCGCGGCCAGCCCCGTCGCCGCCTGCATGACGCCGATGTAGCGGGTCTTGAGCCGCGCGGGGAACGCGGCCGGGTGGGCGTACATGCTCGGGCCCGCGATCATCACGCCGGCCACTTCGAGCACCGCGCCGGCCACCAGGTAGACGGGGGAGTGGGCGGACAGGGCGTAGCCCACGAAGCCGAGCGCGTTCACCAGGTGGCCGACCAGCACGGCGGTGTGCGTCGGGATCCGCAGGATGTACGTGGTGATCTTCAGCTCGCAGGTGATCAGCACCACCGAGGAGATGGTCAGCACCGCGCTGTACAGCCCGGTCGGGTAGTCGTCCGCCTTGATCTGCAGCGGCAGCGCGACCACCGACTGCATGTAGGCGAGGGTGCCGAGCATGACGGCGGCCAGATACAGCAGGTACTTGCGGTCCCGCAGGATCGCGGCGTACGCGGCCCGCCCGGTGATCGGCGCCGGTTCGTCCGCCGCGTCCTGCGACGGCTCCGCGGCGTCCTGCGCCGCGGCCCGCTCCTGCGCGGCGAGCACCGCCTGCCGGGGCAGCAGCGCGAAGGCCAGCGCCGCGTAGGCCAGCGCGGTCGCGCCGTCCAGCCAGAACAGCGCGTCCCAGTCGACCAGGATGAGCCCCGCGGCGATCATCGGCGCCACCGCGGCACCGGTGTTCAGCGCGATGCGGAACATCGAGAAGCCCATCTTGGCGTGCTGCTTGGGCATCAGGTCGCTGAGCAGCACGTAGGCGGCCGGGCGGTATGCCTGGCCGAGCAGGCCGCCGAGGCCCACCACCAGCAGCAGCGGCACCAGCAGGCCCGAGCGGCTGAGCAGCGGGATCACCGCGATCAGCGGACCGGAACCGGCCATCGCGGCCACGATGGTGAACCGCGGCCCGAACCGCTGGGTGGCCTCGCTGCCCAGCATGGTGCCGAGGATCGTGCCCGCGCTGAACGCGACCAGGCTCAGGCCCGCAGCCTGGACGGACATGTGCCGGTGCGTCAGATACAGCACGAGGAACGTCTGGACGAACGCGCCCAGCTGGTTGATCAGCACGCCACCGAGCAGGTAGCGCACCGTCACCGGGGTCGCCTTCAGCGTGTCGAACACACCGACCGTGCCCTCGTCGGTCATATCGCAGCCTCCTTCGCCGCCTCCGCCATCGTCACGGCGACCAGCGGGGCGGACGCGAACCCGGAGCCCCCGCAGGCCGTGCGCGCCCAGACGGCTGGACTCATCCGGGCCAGCCGGGCACCGCCGGCGGCCGTATCGGTCGTGTAGTGGCACGCCTTGACCGCGACCACCTCGTAGCGGGCAGGGTCCCGGAGAATCCCGGCACCCGTCAGCCGTTCGGCCCACGGTGTCTGGTTCTCGGCGCTCGCGTCGGTGTCCGCCGCCGGCCGGCACACCGCGTCCGAGCTGACCTTGAGCAGCGTCCCCGCCACCGGCGGCACCACCCAGGCCCGGCCGTCCGCGCCGAGGCCGCCCACCGCGGGCGCGTTCCGCCAGCGGCGGGCCTGCCGCCCGTCCGGCCGCAGGTAGACCATGGTCTGGCGGTGCAGCACCGCGGGCCGCTCGACCAGGTCCCTGGTCCACGGGCCGGCCGCGACCAGCAGCAGGTCGCCGCCGATCACGCCGCCGCCGGCCAGCGTGACCTTGCCGGTGTCGGTGTCGACCGCCGTCACCGGCGTGTACGGCCGCAGCGCCGCCGTGGGCCTGGCCGCCAGCCACCGTGCGGCCGCCCGCAGCACCCGCCCGGCCAGCAGCACGCCGGCCTGCGACTCCCGCACGCCGGCGGTGCCGTCGGGGAAGCCGAGCTGCGGCAGCGCGCGGGGGCCCAGCGTCCGCACCGGGACGCCCGCCCCGGCCGCGAAACGCGTCACCTCGGCCAGCCGCTCGCGCGGCCACGCCGTCACGACGCCGACCTGCCGGTAGAAGCCCGCCCCCAGCACCGACTCCAGTTCGTGCCAGCGGCGGTGGGCCGCACCCATCCGCCGGGTGGCGGCGGCGTCGCCCACCGCGAGGGTGCGCAGCGCCCGGTGCTGGTCGGCGGAGGTCGCCGCCGGGTCGGGGATCGCGCCCCGGTCGAGCACGGTGACGCGGTGCCCGGCCAGCACGCACTCCACCGCCGTCAGCAGCCCGGTGACGCCCGCTCCGACCACCACCACCCGGGCGGCGCGGCCGGTCGCCGCGGTCACTGCGCGGTCTCGGTCAGCCGTGGCAGCGCGCGGGGGGTGATCTCGGTGGCCGGGGACGCGGCCGGGACGGTCAGGTCGGGCAGTGCCTGGGCGGCCAGGTCGATCAGCAGCGGCGCCGCACAGCGCAGGAAGACGTCCACCTCGTGGCAGAAGTCCCCCGCGTCCGCGGCGGTCACCTCCCAGCGGTCGAGCCGGCCCAGCTGCTCGGTCAGCGTGAACGCGGCGGCGGTCAGGCTGAAGCGGCGCGCGTCGTAACCGGCCGCGAAACGCTCCGCCATCCGAGCGGCGGCCTCCCTGGAGCGCGCCGAGACCGGCAGCGGGCCGCCGCCGGCGAAGCGCCCGGCCTTCTCCGCCACCCGGTTCCACGGCTCCACCAGCCGTGAGGTGGTCACCTGGGCCATCGCGCCGCGGGTGAAGTTGGTGCGCTGGAAGTCCGGCCCGGTGGCGGCGAGGTAGAAGCGGATCAGGTCCCTGGGCACCTCGGCGGCCAGCTCCCGTCCTGTCACCACATGGCCGCGGCTGCTGGAGAACTTGTCGTTGTCCAGCTCGTAGAACTCGTTGGTCACGAAGTGCTCGGGCAGCGTGTAGCCGCCCAGCGCCATCAGCATCGCCACGCCGACCACCCCGAAGGCGAAACCGGCGTCGGAGCCGAAGAAGTAGACGACCTTCGCGCCCGACTCGGCGAACCACAGCGCGTCGTCGCCGGCCGGTGCCTCGCCGCGCCGCTCGGCGGCCAGCGCGGAGCTGTGCATGCTCCAGGCGATGACCTCGGCGTCGGCGTAGATCACCTGGCCCTCGACCTCAGGGAAGGGCGCGGGGATGCCCCAGGAGATCGGCAGCGTGACCGGGTAGTCCGGCAGCGGGCGGGACAGCAGCTCCTCGATCAGCCGCGCCAGCCGGGGCCGCATCGTGGCGGCGAGCCCGGCGAAGTAGGCGGTCAGCGCCTCCCGGTGCTCCTCCAGCGGCAGCACGAGCACCCGCGCCTCGCGCAGTTCCACCTCGTCGTCGGGATCCAGCGTCGAGCGGGGCTCGATCAGCTCGCCCGAGCCGATCCAGTGCCCGCAGCCCTCGCACAGCCCGGCGCACCCCTCCGACAGGCAGACCGGGCAGGTGCCGCGGACGTAGGCGTCGGTGAGGAACTCGCCGGTGCGGGCCACGTACGGGAAGGGCACCGCCCGCAGTTCGAGCTTGCCCGCGCTGTGCAGCCGGCCGAACAGCTGCTGCACGCCGGTGACGTACCGCTCGTCGAAGCGGACGAAGCCGTCC
The DNA here is from genome assembly GCF_036010485.1 of Streptomyces sp. NBC_01198. Classification (NCBI taxonomy): domain Bacteria; kingdom Bacillati; phylum Actinomycetota; class Actinomycetes; order Kitasatosporales; family Streptomycetaceae; genus Streptomyces; species Streptomyces sp. NBC_01198. Next base: position 3,414,879 of record NZ_CP108568.1, on the reverse strand, counting down.
GGCTCGATGCCGACCGCCGCCAGGGTCCTCTCCACCTGCTCACCGGACCTGACCCGGAGCTCCTCCGGCGGCACACCCAGCCGCCTGGCGGTGGTCACGATGTAGTTCTGGGTGAAGTGCACGCCGGTACCGAAGAGCACGTCGCGGCCGGCGGCACGCGCGTACCTGGCACAGACGTCGGCGCTGAGGAACGGTCCTGCCAGGTGGCCGAGGTGCAGATCGCCGTTCGCCGTCGGGCCGGGGGCGATCACCATCGTGCGTTCCATCAATCGGTCCTTTGTTCGACAGCGGTGTGGACTTCCTGTGAGGTGCCGTGGAAATCGTCGAAGAAGGAGGGGCGGAGGAGTTCGCCGGAGATTTCGGGCACACGACTCCCTCGATTGATCCCACTCACACAGAGAAAAACCCGTTTCGTGCGCGATTGATCGATGGTGCGTCCACCGGTCGGTAAGTCCGGCGATGGACCCCATGAGGCTAGATTTCGGCGCTTCCCGATCGATAGGGGAACTCTTCCCGAGGACTGGGGAATCTGGACCGCCGCTGCCCGGCGCCGCGGGGAAGACCGGGGTGCGGTTCCGTGCCGTCGTACCGGGTGGGACGCCCTCCCCGCCTGGCGTCGGCGTCCTTCCGCCCGCCCGCGCGCCCGGGCCGCCCGCCGGGACCCGGCAGGCGCGCCAGGACCCGGCGACGGCGGGCCGCGGCACGGCCGATGCGGGATCGGGTGCCTTTCCCGCCGGGATCACATCCGGGGTACGGGTGGTGCTTTCGGGGCACGCGGGACGGCCGTCCGGTGTTCATTCCCGGTCCATTTACCCGGGGTCGCCGAATTCCCCTTGCCGGGCCCGCGGGAGGGCAACTCCGTACGCGGCCGTGGGGAATTACCGCCGCCGGCCGCCCGCGGACCCCGGCCCGCGGCGCGCAGCCGACAGCCGGCCGTCCAGGATCGACGGCCGGCTGTCCACGGCGGACCCGGGACGCTCTAGGCGGCGTCCTCGGAGTGCTGGGTCGGCAGGAAGGTCACCATGCGGCGGCGCGGGTCGTGCGCCGGGGAGGACACCAGGGTGCGGACGTGCTGCGGGTGGCCGCCGACCGGCGGCACGATGATGCGGACCTGCCCGTCGTTGTGCAGGGTGATCCGGCTCGACTGGTCCACCGCCCGCCACAGGTCCGCCAGGTCGGGGTGGTCCTGCAGCTCGTCGATGATCATCCGCAGCTCCAGGCTGCGGGTGGTCTCCGCCTCCAGCCGCAACTGGCGCAGGTACGAGGTGGCCCAGCCGTCCTCCCACTCCCCGCACAGCCGGCGGGCGTAGGGGCTGAAGAGCACGAACCGCAGCAGGTTGGTCGGGGCGGGCTCGCCGGCCGACAGGAAGAGCCGCTGCCAGGCGGTGTTGCTCTCCTCGATCCGCCAGCCGGCGTCGACGGCTAGCGAGGGGACCGGCAGGGCACGCAGGTAGCTGGTCCAGCCGGTGACGGCGTCCGGGTCGGGGCGGCTCGGGCCGAGGGGCGGGAAGCCACCGCTGGCGATGAACCACAGTTCGTCGCGGCGGGCCGAATCGAGGTCGAGGGCTTCAGCGAGCGAGTCCAGCCGATGCAGCGGAATCGGCCGGACACCGCCCTCCCAGTCCTGATACAGCCGGGTTGACACGCCCATGTACTGCGCCACGTCCTGTTGGCTCAACCCACTGCGTCGCTTTCCCGCTGCCAGATGGGTCGCGCGATCCGCAGGTCCGCTGTGCTGCTTGCGGGCTTGGCGGAGGAAGCCGTGGATCAGTGGCGGGGAATCCCCGTGGTGCGGTGCCATGGGCATCTCCCCCGAGATCCGGCCGAGGTGATGCAAGTGCGCGTCACCGTTCGATTACTGGCCATTCGATGGTCTTGGTTGGGCCCGACGACTGTCAACCAATGCCCACGTACCCATCTGACCTGCGGTTTTGAGCTTTCTTTGAGGAATGTGGAAAGTGCCGCCCCGCATGCATGGGCGCACTTCACGCCACCGACCAGGAAGTTTGCGCCACCGGGCCGAATTGGTGCACTTGCGTCGCGGCTGCCAATGGGTCTGTCCACATTGGTACGTGTCCCATTTTGGACAACGCGGCCCGCCACCGGGTGAAGTGCCAGCTAGAGGCGGCCGCGAACGGCAAAACAGCAGCTCGCGGCCCGGATTACGCACCTTTGGGTTCGTAGCGGGAGGCAGCTCGCCCCGTGTACCAATTCTCGCGGCGGTACTCGTCGCGGCGAAAGCCTCGCCGGGACGAGTACCCGACACCACCCAGCTCCCGGTCGCGGCCCCCCGAGTCGTCGCGACCGGGACCGCCGAGGGCCACCGGCCCGCTCCGCCCGGTTCCGGGGGGGAGCCCTCGGCGGTGAGTGGGGGGTCGGCGTGGCCCGCCGGCCCCCCACCACCTCATGCGCTTCGTCGTCCCGGAGGTCGTCATGGCGTACCTGCAGTTCGCCGCACAGCCCGCACCAGCGCCACCCGGCGTGCCCGGTGGTCCCGCGGGATTCGGCGCCGCGCCCGAACCGCGCGAGCTCATCGGCTTCGCCGCCTCCGACCCCGCGGACACCCGGCGGCAACTCGCCGCCCTCGTCGCCGCGCTGCGCGCCGCGGAACAGCACGCGACCGAGGTGCTCGACGACTTCCCCGCCTCCCACCACGGCGACTACGCCGAGATGCTGGCGACGCTGACCGACCTGGACAGCGCCGGCCCGGACGCCCCGGCAGCCGCCGCCGACCCCGCCGCCGGGGGCCGGGCCGTACTCGGCTTCGAGCGGGCCGTGGTCGACTTCTGTACCGACCTGGCGCTCGGCGACCGCCGCCACACCCACGGCTATGTCACCGGCGGCGGCGCGGAAGGCCTGCTGGTCGGGCTGCGCGCCGGCCGTGACGCGCTGCCCGGCGCCCCGCTGTACGTCTCGGCCGCCGGCCACCAGGCCGCACGCTGCCAGGCGGGCCGGCTCGGCATGGACGTGGTGGAGGTGCCCTACGGCAGGAACGGCGCCATGGACCCCGAGGCGCTGCGGCTGCTGGCGGCCGAACGGCCAGGCGGCGCCGTGGTGCTGGCCACCATCGCCGGGACCGCGGCCGACGGCGGCGACGACGACCTCGCCGCGATACGGGCCGCGGCCCGTATCGCGGGACCCGTGCACGTCCACGTGGACGCCACCCATACCGGCCTGCTCGCCCCCTTCTCCCCGCAGCCGGTGGCCTGGGACCTGCGGGACGGCGCCGACAGCCTCTCGCTCAGCGCGCACCGGCTGCTCGGCCTGCCCGTGCCGTGCGGGGTGGTGCTGGTCGGCACCGACCGCGCCCGCGCCGTCCGGACCCACGGCTCCACCCCCAACCCGCTGGCGGTCGCGCTGCTGTGGTCGGCGCTGCGGGACCGCGGCTACGACGGGCTGCGCGCGCTGGTCCACGACTGCTACGACACCGCGCGCTACGCCGCCGACCACCTCACCGAGGCCGGCTACCGCACCACCCGCGGCGCGCACGGCCTGACCCTGCGCTTCCCCCGCCCCGCCGCCGCGGTGTGCACCCGCTGGCGGCTGGCCACCGACGGCCCGCACGCCCGGCTCACGGCGCTGCCACCACTGACCCGCGCCACGGTCGACGCCCTGTGCCGCGACCTGAGCGCGGGGATCTCGCAGCCGGCCGGCCCGTCGTTCCGTCCCGCGTCCGGCGGCGGCCGCAACGCCTCCGTCGGCGCTTCCCAGCGGGACGGCTGACGTGGCCGGGCGGCAGGCGAACGAGGCCTTATCCGGCCGGACCGGCACCGGCCCCGCGTGGCTGCTCCCGGTGGCCGTGCCCGTCATCCCGCCGGCCACGTCGTACTGGGCGGGCGACTGGTTCGCGCCCCGGCCGGGCACGGACCGGGGCGGCGCCGTCACCCCGGTGAGCGTCGCCGTGCTGCCCGGCGGGACGGTGCACACCTGGGGCTCGGTCATGTCGCAGGCCGCCGACCTCAGCGACGGTACTCATCCGGCCTGGTCCGCCGCCGCCTGGCAGGCCCGCGAGAACGGCCGGCCCACCCGGGTCGCCGTGGGGCACCCCGACGGCCGCGTCGAGAGCTGCCTGGTGGCCGCGGACGGCACCGCGAGCCCGGTGGACGGCGCCCTGCTGCCGCTGCCCGGCAGGTGCCCGCCCGACCCCTGCTGGGGGGACCCGGCGGGGCTGGCGCACGAGGTCTGCGAGGCCGCGCCCGGGCCCGGCACCGCGGCGGCGGTGCTGCGCGTCGCGCACGACGCCGCGCTGGACGGGGAATGGGACGCGGCCACCCACTTCTACACGGTGGCCGCCGCCCGCCTGCACGGGCAGGGCTCCGCCGACGCCGAGCGGGTGGTGCGGCTGGCGGTCTCCGCCTGGCTGCGGACCGCGCGGCCGGTCTCCGCCCCGCTCGGCTTCGCCCTGGTGCACCTGCTCATCTCGACCTTCCCCGGGCTGCCGGGACCGATCGCCGCCCTGCTGCGCCGGCTGGCAGACCACCTGCCGGGGGCGGCCCGCGGCCCGGTCAGGGGCTGGTGAACAGCCCGGTGAACTCGGCGGCGGCGGCCAGCTTCAGGCCTGCCTCGAAGCGGCTGGCGGCGTCCAGCCGGTCCATCAGCTTGGCCACGGCCCGCTGCACGGTGCGGCGGTGGACGCTGAGCTTGCGGGCGATCTGGTCGTCGCTGAGCCCGTCGGCCATCAGCCGGATGATGGCCCGCTCCTGGGCGGTGACCTCCGGCTGGCCGCGGCCCGGCTCCGGCTCCGGGGCGTCGAGCGTCACCGCGCGCAGCCAGAAGTCCTCGAAGAGGGCGATGTACGACTTCACCAGCACCGCGCCGACGACCACCACGAGCGACTGGCCGGGGTCTTCTGGATCAGCGGCGAGCAGCGCCGTGTGCCGGTCGAAGATCAGCAGGTCGTACGGCGCATGGTCGATCAGCCTGACCTCCGCACCGGCGGCCGCCAGCTCCTGGACGTACCGCAGGTGCTTGGGGGTGTGCAGGCACGAGCGGGGGTATATCGCCCGCACCCGCACCCCGCGTGCCAGCATCCCCCGGTCCCGGTCGAGCGAGGACTCCAGGATCTCCATCGGCGGCATCGGCCCCGGGTGCAGCGAGTCGCAGCTGAAGCGCATCGACTCGTTCAGGTCGATCATCATCTGCTTCTTGTGCACGTCGCCGCCGAGGAAGCGCACCGCGACATCCGCCGCGTCGTCCTGCGCGACGACCGGCTCGTAGACCGTCATCAGCGAGTGCAGCACCCGCTGCATCTCCCGCACCCCGCGCTCGTGCTCGGCGGCCGCGGACCGATACGCCTCGATCGCCCCGAAGATCGCCGCCTGCGGCTCCACCGGTCTGAGGGTCCCGTTGTCCTTCGGCCGCAGCAGGCCGAGCCGTTCGAGCCAGCGCCAGCCGGCCGCCGCCTGCGCCTCGTCCAGGTCCGCCGCCGCCCGCAGCTGCTCGGCCGACGCCCCGGCGTCCCTGCGTATCTCCCGGTAGAGGGCGAGCGCGGCCTCCTCGTCCCGCCCGTCGGCGGTGTCGGCCGGCACCGTGTGCGGCGGCCTCACCGCACGACGAAGGTCTTGGCGAACTCCGCGTCGTTGGCCAGTTTCAGGCCCGCCTCGAAGCGGCTGGTGGCGTTGAGCCGCTCCATCAGCTTGGCGATGGCCCGCTGGACCGTACGGCGGTGCACGCCCAGCTTGCGGGCGATCTGGTCGTCGCTGAGCCCGTCGGCCATCAGCCGGATGATGACCCGCTCCTGGCCGGTGATCTCGCTGTCCTCGGCCGTGCTCGCGGTGGCCCGCGCCAGGGTCAGCCCGCGCAGCCAGCAGTCCTCGTAGACCGCGAGGAAGGAGCGGATCAGCGCGGTGCCGCGGATGACGATGACCGCCTCGCTGGGGCGCTCGGGGTCGGCGGCCAGCACGGCGGCGTCCCGGTCGAAGGTGAGCATGTCGAAGGGCGCGTGGTCGACCAGCCGCAGCTCCACCCCCGAGTCGGCCAGGGTGTGCAGGTAGCGGGCGTACTTGGGGGAGTGCAGGCAGGACATCGGGTAGATCGCCCGGCTGCGGACACCGCGGGCCATGATCGTACGGTCGTGCTCCAGCGACGCCTCCAGCACCTCGATCGACGGCATCGGCCCCGGATGCATCGAGCCGCAGGAGGTACGGGCAGCGTCGGACAGGTCGAGCCTGGTGCGCTGCTTGCGGCGCGGCTCGGTGATGAACTCCACCAAGACCTCGCTCGTCTCGCGCTGCACCGCGGGCCGGTAGACCGACAGCAGCGCCTCGGTCACCCGCTGCAGCCGCACCCCGCTGCGCAGCTGCTCGGTCGCGTTGATCTGGTACTGGTCCATGGCCCTGGCCAGCGCGGCGTCCGGATCGATGGCCTCGGCGACGCCTTCGCGTATCTGCACCAGGCCCAGTTCGTTCAGCCGGCGCCAGCCGCGCCCGTTGTGCGCGTCGTCCAGGCCGGCAGCCGAGTAGAGGTCGTCACTGGGGATGCCGCCCTTGGTGCGCAGCATCTCGTACAGCGCGAGCGCCGCGTCCTCGTCCCGCTGGGTGCTGACTCCGCCCGACGTGCTCGCCGCCCCCGCCGGGCCGGCCTCCTCACTCGGTACGGGAAGCATGTGCCTTCCTCCATAGGGTGATCCGGCGGCCACTCGGATACCGAAGGGCGCCCCCGCACGCCCGAGGTTCCCCGAACCCCAAGTATCTGTGCCTGCCACAGAGTGTCACGCAAGTATTACCCGCGAACGGAGCCGAACGTACTGGGTATCCGCAACGTGCAACCGGCATGTGACAGGGCTCGCGCCGATTCCGGAGCATATTGTGCCGGACCGGCCCCTGGCTTCGGCCGGGTCCGGACATTATCCGCCCCGCGCGGCCTCCCGCGCACACATGGCGATGCCCGGGACGCGGACGGGCGTCCCGGGCATGGGTGTGCCACCGGCGCGGCCGGCCGCGGGGACCGGCGGGGCGGTCAGAGGTCGAACTCCTGCGGGTTGAGGCCCACCGCGTAGCAGGCCTCGCGCACGACGGCCTGCTCGGTCTTGTCGAAGTCGCCGTCGGCGCCGCCGATGACGATGCCGATCTGGATCACCGCACGCGCCTCGGTCGGCTTCTTCTGCACCTTGCCGATCTCCTGGAGGATCGCCACCTTGCCGAAGGCGAAGTCGGCGGTCAGCTTGCCCAGGTAGTCCTCGAAGCGGCGCTGCAGGTCGAGCGCCGGGAAGTTCTGCAGCACCTCGTTGGTGCCGATCAGCGCGGCGACCCGCTGCCGCTCGGCCGGGTCGATGGTGCCGTCGGCGGCGGACACCAGCGCGCACATCGCCATGCTGGCGTCCCGGAAGGCACCGCTCTTCAGGTCGTTCTTCTTGGCGTTCAGCTGAGTCTGCATGTTGCTCGCGGACTCCTTGAAGCGGTCCCACAGGGCCATCGGGCGTCTCCTCGCACAGGCGGTCGTTACGGTCTGAGAACTCATCCGGAGCGTAAAGGAGTTCCCAAGCCGACCGTAACGCCCCCCACCGGGGTGTCCCGGACGGCCGGGCGGCGTGCTTCAGACCCGGGGGAAGCGGGCGAGCAGCGCCCACAGGGCCGGGTTGCCCGCCAGGCCCTCGTGCATGTCGGTGAGGTCGGCGACCACGTCGTGCAGGAAGTCCCTTGCCTCGCGCCGCAGTTCGGCGTGCCGGACCGGCAGCGCGGGCTCGTCGGGCAGCCAGTCGGCGGTCACGTCCACGAAGCCGAAGCGGCGTACGAAACGCAGCCGGTCGGTGGATTCGGTGAAGTCGAACTCGGCGTGTTGCGGCCGCGCCGCCCGGCCGCCCGCCGGGTCCCGGTCCAGCTGCTCGGCGATGTCGCACAGCGCCCAGGCGAAGTCCAGCACCGGCACCCACCCCCACGCGGTGGACAGTTCCCGCTCGCCCTCGGCCAGGTAGACGTCGCCGCAGAAGAGGTCGTGCCGCAGCGCCCGTACGTCCGCGGTGCGGTAGTCCGTCTGCGGGGGGTCGGGGAAGCGGCGGGAGAGGGCGTAGCCGAGGTCGATCACCGGCTGATCGTGCCAGATCGGCCGAAGGCCCCCGCGCCGGCCGGGGCGCGGCCGGTACGGGGGGCGTCCCACCTGCGGATCAGCGGCAGGTCAGCGGCGGGTCAGCGGCGGGCCAGCGGCGGGCCAGCGGCGGGTCAGAGCGAGACGCCGAAGTCGGTGGCGATGCCGACCAGGCCGGAGGCGTAGCCCTGGCCGACCGCGCGGAACTTCCACTCGGCACCGTTGCGGTACAGCTCGCCGAAGACCATCGCGGTCTCGGTGGCGGCGTCCTCGCTCAGGTCGTAGCGGGCGATCTCGCCGCCGCCGGCCTGGTTGACGATGCGGATGTAGGCGTTGCGCACCTGGCCGAAGTTCTGGCTGCGGGCCTCGGCGTCGTAGATGGAGACCGGGAAGACGATCTTCTCGATGTCGGCGGGCAGCCCTGCCAGGTTGACGTTGATGGCCTCGTCGTCGCCCTCGCCGGCGCCGGTGCGGTTGTCACCGGTGTGCACGATGGTCTGGTCCGGCGTCTGCTTGTTGTTGAAGAAGACGAAGTGTCCGTCGGAGTAGACCTTGCCGCCCGCGTTGACCGCGATGGCGCTCGCGTCGAGGTCGAAGTCCGTGCCGGTGGTGGTGCGGACGTCCCAGCCGAGGCCGACCGTCACTGCCGTCAGTCCGGGCGCCTCTTTGGTCAGCGAGACGTTGCCGCCCTTGGACAGGCTTACCGCCATGGGATGTCCCCTTTGTGTCTGGTCGTAGGTGTTGCCGTCGAAACTACCCTCATCGGACTGAACGCGGACCGGGGATGCGCTGGTTCCGCACGGCGGGGTAAATCCCGTGACGCGGGGCGTCCGGCGCGGGATCATGGAGACATGTCCGGGCCACTGACCATCCGCGGTTCCGTCTCCGTACCGGAGGCGGAGCTCCAGTGGCGTTTCTCCCGCTCCTCAGGACCCGGCGGCCAGCACGTCAACACCACGGACAGCCAGGTCGAGCTGCGGTTCGACCTCGCGGCGACCGAGGCGCTGCCCCCGGTGTGGAAGCGGCGGGCGCTGGAGCGGCTGGAGGGGCGGCTGACCGGCGGCGTGATCGCGGTACGGGCCTCCGAGCACCGCTCGCAGTGGCGCAACCGGGAGACGGCCATGGCGCGGCTGGCCGCGCTGCTTGGCGAGGCGACGGCGCCGCCGCCGAAGGTGCGGCGGGCGACGAAGATCCCGCGCGGCATCAACGAGCGGCGGCTGCGGGGCAAGAAGCGCCGCAGCGAGACCAAGCGGGGCCGCAGCGGCGGCGGCTGGGACTGACCCGCCCGGCCGCCCGTGCCCGGCCCGCTGCCCGCTGCTGCTCAGCGCAGGAAGCGGTAGCGGCCGCGGAAGTACGTCAGCGGGCCGCCCTCGGCGCTGGGGGTACTGGCGGCCAGTACATGCGCCACCACCAGCACGTGGTCGCCGGCCGGTACGCGCTGTGCCGTCTCGCACTCCAGTATCGACAGGGCGCCGCCCAGGATCGGGGCGCCGGAGTGCTCACCGCGGTAGTAGGAGATGTCCTCGAAGAGCAGCCGGTCGCTGATCCGGCCGCGCAGCGCGAAGCGCCCGGCGATGTGCCGCTGGCTCTCGCTGAGCACGGACGCGGCCCAGCGGGGCTGCCGCTCGAGCAGCTCGTCCATCCGGGAGCCGACCCGGATGCTCACCAGCACCATCGCGGGTTCGAGGGAGACGGACATGAAGGCGGTCGCGGTCATACCGACGTCCTCGCCGCGCGGCCCGTCGTCCGGGTCGTGCGCGGTGATGAGGACGACGCCCGCCGACAGGCGGGTCATCGCGGCGCGGAAGGCATCGGTGTCGACGGTCTGGGCCATGGTGGTCCCAGGATGCCGGTCTGGTGAAGTGTGAAGCACGTTCCTCACGTTACGGGTCGGTACGAGGATGCGGATCGGGCTGTGGTCGCAGTCATGTCGGGGCGTGGTCCTAGGACCTCCCCCACACCCTGCGTATTCATGCGCTTACGTGATGATGTGACTTGAGTCACAAGCAGCAGTAATTGTTGACCCTGTGTACCGACCGTAAAGCTCGCTGTGATTCAGTGGCCGGTGTAAGCCGGTGGCATCGGTGTCATCGGATGTATCGCAGAGATCACGGGAGTTGTTGTCGAGGGCGCGGAGAGGGGCATGGATACCGAGTCGGAGCCGTATGTCCGCCTCGCGACCTTGCGTCAACTGCACCAGGTCGTGGCGGACCTCAACACGGCACGCAGTCTTGCCGACACCCTGCAGGCGGTGGCCGACGGGGTGGTCAAAGGGCTGGGTTACGACCTGGCCGCCGTCAACCTGGTCCGCCCCGACGGTGACCTCGTCGTCGCCGCGTTCGCCGGCAGCACGGCCGGCGAGGCGCTGCTGTCCGGCAAGGTCGGCCCGCGCGCGTCCTGGGAGCGGCGGCTCAGCATGGGCCAGCGCTGGGGCTCGCTGCGCTTCATCCCGCACACCGAGGGCTGGGTCCTCATCGACGACGACGTGCCGCAGTGGCACACCGAGGGCCCGCTGCCGCGCTTCGCCGACGAGTGGCACCCCGGCGACCGCCTCTACGCCCCCATGCAGTCCTCGCAGAACGGCGGCGGCGAGCTGATCGGCGTGATCTCCGTCGACCGCCCCTCCACCGGCCGCCACCCCGGCCCCTGGGGCTGCGAGGCGCTCCAGATGTACGCCTTCCAGGCCGGCATCGCGATCAGCAACGCCCGGATGCGCGCCAACATGCAGCGCGCCCTGGTCCGGCTCGAACGCGACCAGCAGGCACTGCGGGCCAGCGAGGAGAGCTTCCGGCAGGCCTTCGAGTACGCGCCGAGCGGCATGGCCATCGCCGAGATGGGCGGCGACCAGCACGGGAAGCTGCTGCGGGCCAACGACGCGCTGTGCCGGCTGCTGGGCCGCACCGCCTCGGTCATGCGGCGCTACTCCTTCTCCGACCTCGTCCACCCCGAGGACGTCGGTCTGCTGCTGCGCACCTCGGCCGAGGGGGGCCGGGCCGAACTGCGGCTGGCCCGCCGCGACGGCTCCTACGTCTGGGTCTCGCTGCGCAATTCCGTCGTCGCCGACACCGCTGACGGGCCGCGCTTCCTGCTCACCCACGTCGAGGACATCGAGGAGCGCAAGGGCCGCGAGCTGCAACTCGCCCACCGCGCCAGCCACGACTCGCTCACCGGCCTGCCCAACAGCGCGGAGCTGCGCGCCCGGCTGTCCGCCCGGCTGTGCAACCGCCCGCAGGACAAGGACGCGACCGCACTGGCCGTGGAGGCCGAAGGACCCGACGAATTCGCCTTCAGCTACGGCTACGGCCCCGAGGAGCTGGCCGCGCCGCTCAACGCGGTCGGCTACGACTCGCACGTCCACACCGTCGCGCCCGACGAGAACGACCCGGCGCCCGGGAAGGGGCTCGCCGTCCTGTTCTGCGACCTGGACGGCTTCAAGTCCATCAACGACCGCTACGGCCACCACACCGGTGACGCCGTCCTCATCGAGGTGGCCCGCCGGCTGACCGGCGCCGTCCGCGACGGCGACACCGTCGCGCGGCTCGGCGGCGACGAATTCGTCGTCCTGGCCGACGGGCTCGCCCCGGCCGACGCGGCCGATCTCGCGGTGCGGCTGCGCAACGCGATCATCCCGCCCATCCGGGTGGACGGCCGCCCGGTCCGGGTCGGCGCGAGCTTCGGTATCGGGTGGGCCGGCTGCGGTATGACCGCGGAGGAAGTTCTCCACTCGGCGGACCAGCGCATGTACGTCGAGAAGCGCAGCCGCTCCTCCTCCCCCCGCCCCAACCACCGCCGCGCCGGCTGATCCCCTGCCTCACCCGGCCTGTCCGGGCCCCCTTCCCCCGGCGGGGGGCGCGCTGTCCCGACGAGACGGGTGCCACATGCGGTGACGCCGCTTCTTTCCCGCCCCCTGGGCTTGTCGCGCAGTTCCCCGCGCCCCTGAAAAACGCCCACCCTCCGCGCCCAGGCCAAGCGCCCTGAGGGGCGCGCGCAACCACGACGGCGCGAAAGCGGCACGCCCACGGCAAGTGGCACTCACCTGGGGGCGCGGGGAACTGCGCGACCAGCCACGACGGTGGGAAAGAGGCGCCGCCAGAGCAATTGGCACGACAAAGACGTGGCTCAGGTGCGGAGCAGAAGTTTGCCGGTGGTCGAGCGGGTCTCGACAAGACGGTGGGCCTCGGCCGCGTCCGTGAGGGCGAACTCCGCGGTGACGGGGAGCTCCACGCCACCGTCCGTCACCGCACGGAAGGCCGCCGCAGCCAGCTGCCGCAAGCGTTGCGGGTCCGCGGCGGCGAGGCCCATCAGGGAGAAGCCGGAGACGCTGAGCCCTGCGGGGTAGACGTCGGGGGGACCGATCTGCCAGGGCGCGGCGGAGCCGGAGTTGCCGAAGGAGACGAGCCGCCCGAAGCGCGCGGTGACGGCGAGCGTGCGGCGGAAGTTCTCGCCGCCCATCGGGTCGAGGGCGATGTCGACGCCCCGTCCTCCCGTCGCCCCCATCACGTCCGTGTCGAAGCTCGGCGTCAGGAAGACCTGGTCGTAGCCCGACTTGAGGGCGTGCGGCGCCTTGTCGAAGCTGGAGACGACGCCGTAGACCGCACTGGCCCCGCCCAGCCGGGCGAGCTGGCCCGCGACGGTGCCGACGCCGCCCGCGGCACTGTGGACGAGGACGGTGTCGCCCTCGCGCAGCCGCGCGATGTCGTGCAGGAGGGCGTACGCCGTGGGCAGCACGCTCGGCAGCGACGCCGCGACGCGCAGGCCGAGCCCGGGCGGGACCGGGAAGGTCGTCGCGGCGGGCGCGACCGCGATCTCGGAGTAACCGCCGCCGCGCAGAAAGGAGGTGACCTCCTGTCCGGGCGCGAACGCGGTGACCCCCTCGCCGACGGCGAGCACGCGGCCGGCGACTTCGAGGCCCGGGCGGAACGGCAGCGACTCGACGCGGTAGCCCTCCGCTCTGGCCAGGACGTCGGCGAAGTTGATGCCGGCGTAGGCGACCTCGACGGTCACCTCGCCAGGCCCTGGCGTGGGTTCCGGCAGGTCGACCTGGTGCAGCACCTCGGGTCCGCCGAACTCCTCGAAGATCATGGCGCGCATGGCGCATCCCCCTTGCTGTTCAATGTAAAGCGAACACCGCCGAGTGTATGATCCAGATCGAACACTCGGCAACTCCGTTCGGTCCGACCCACCTCTGGGAGGATGTCATGACCGCGTCGCGGGCTCACCGGGCCGCCCCGGACCACACCCACCCGGACCACGTACCCTTCCTGACCGCGCTCAGCGCCCTCGCCGACCCCGTACGGCTGCGGCTGGTGCGGGAGTTGGCCGGATCGGCCGACTGGGAGCGCACCTGCGGCTCGTTCGACGTGCCGGTCGGAAAGGCGGCGCTCAGCCACCACTTCGCCACCCTGCGGGCAGCCGGCCTGGTCGAGCAGCGCGACGAGGGCCCCAAGCGGCTCAACCGGCTGCGCAAGGCCGAGTTCGACGCCCGCTTCCCCGGTCTGCTCGACCTCGCCCTGCGCCCGGAGCCCGCGCCGGAGGCGTAACGGCAGCCTCACAGCCCACCGCCGCCCGCCTGGACCAGGCCGGACTCGTAGGCGAGCACCACCGCCTGCACCCGGTCGCGCAGATCCAGCTTCGTCAGGATCCGCCCGACATGCGTCTTGACCGTCGCCTCGGACAGCACCAGCTTGCGGGCGATCTCGCCGTTCGACAGGCCCTGCGCCACCAGCAGCAGCACCTGCCGCTCCCGGTCGGTGAGCTTGTCCAGCTCCCGATGCCGCGGCTCGGAACCCGCGGCGGGCAGCATCGGTGTGAAGCGGTCGAGCAGCCGCCGGGTCGTACTCGGCGCGACCACCGCGTCGCCGCTGTGCACGGCGCGGATCGCCGCCAGCAGCTCGGCCGGCGGCACGTCCTTGAGCATGAATCCGGCCGCTCCCGCCTTGAGCGCGGCGAACGCGTACTCGTCCAGGTCGAAGGTGGTCAGGATGAGCACCCGCGGGCAGCCGTCGGCGCCGCCGCGGTCACTGCCGCAGATCCGGCGGGTCGCCTCGACGCCGTCCATCCGCGGCATCCGCACGTCCATCAGCACCACGTCGACCCGGGTGGCCCGCAGCACCTCGACCGCCTCGGCGCCGTCGCCCGCCTCGGCGACGACCTCCATGTCCGGCTGCGCCGCCAGCACCATACGGAAGCCGGTACGCAGCAGCACCTGGTCGTCCACCAGCATGACGCGGATCGCCATCAGATCCCTCTCCTGTCCGTTCGCCCCGCCGCGGTCAGCGGCCGGTACGCAGCGGCAGCACCGCGCTGATGCGGAAACCGCCTTCCGGGCGCGGGCCGGCGTTCAGCGTGCCGCCGACCATGCCGATCCGTTCCCGCATGCCGATCAGGCCCTGCCCGAGCCCGTCCCTGCCGCCCTGCTCGTACAGGCCGTCGGGGCCGCCCCGCCCGTCGTCCTCGATCAGCAGGTCGAGCGCCGCGTCCCCGAACCCCAGCATGACGCTGGCGCTCGCCCCGTCACCGCCGTGCTTGCGCACGTTGGTCAGCGCCTCCTGCACGATGCGGTACGCCGTCAGCTCCACCCCGCTGGACAGCGGCCGCGCCTGCCCCGCGACCTCGAACCGTACCGGCAGTCCCGCGCCGCGCACCTGGTCGATCAGGTCCGCCAGCTGGTCCACCCCGGGCTGCGGCACGTACTCCCCGCCCGCGTCGTCCCCGGCCCGCAGCAGCCCCAGCAGCCGGCGCATCTCTGCCAGCGCCTGCCTGCCGGTGGTGGAGATCGTGGCGAGCGCCTGCTTGGCCTGGTCGGGCGCGACATCCAGTACGTAGGCGGCGCCGTCGGCCTGCACCACCATCACCGAGACGTTGTGGGCGACGACGTCGTGCAGCTCCCGGGCTATCCGCGCCCGTTCCGCCGCGACCGCCGCCTTCGACTGGGCCTCCCGCTCCCGGTGCAGCCGCTCCGCCCGCTCCTCCAGCTGCGCGTAATACGCCCGGCGGGTGCGCAGCCGGTCGCCGATCACCCACGACAGCGCGAAGATCACGGTCAGGAAGAAGGTCTGGAGCAGCGTCGTCCAGATCGTCGAGTACTGGTCGTGCGGCGGCCACCGCACCATGGCGACGGGCGTCGCCAGCAGCCCCGCGGCCAGGGCCAGCCGGGAGGACCAGCGCGCGCCGTTCGAGGCGCAGGTGTAGATGATCACCAGCATCGCGGCGTCGCCGGGCTCCGGCGCCTGCACGTTCAGCACGAGCTGGGCGGCGCCGGTGCCGATCGCGAGCAGCAGCATCCTCTCCGGCGCGCGGCGCCGCAGCGCCACGACGGCGGCGAGGGCGAACGACACCGGGACGGCGGCGGCGCGGGCCGCCAGGGACGGGCTGTGGTCGGCGGCGATCCACACCGCGCACACCGCGAGCAGGACGACGGCCCAGAAGCTGTCGACCCACGTCGGGTGTTTGCGGAGAATCTCGTAGACGCGCTGCACACAGCCAGCGTATGTACCCCATCGCCCCCCGGGGTCACCCCCGGGAGCGATCCCCCCTACACCCCAAGGTGGACCCCACCCCCCAGACGCAAATCCGCACGCCCACAGCAGGTGGCCCCCACCCAGGGGCGCGAGGGACTGCGCGCGCAACCCCCACCGGCGGAAAGGCGCACGCCCACCGTAAGGGGCACCCCCTGAGGGGCGCGAGGAACTGCGCGCGCAACCACGACGCACCGCGAGGCGCACCGCCACCGCAAGTGGCCCCCACCCCCAAGGCGCCGCCAGGCATCAGCGTGGGGTGCGTCACGGACGCAGCGCGAACGAGTTCGCGTAGGATTGACGAGAAGGGGCCGTCAACCCACAGCGGGAGGCGTAATGGTGGAGGAACGGCCCGGCCGACTGACCGTGGGGGTCGTGGGGGCCGGGCGGGTGGGACCCGCGCTGGCGGCGGCGCTGGGGATGGCCGGGCACCGGCCCGTCGCCGCCTCAGGTGTGTCGGAGGCGTCCAGGCGCCGCGCCGAGGCACTGCTGCCGGGCGTACCGATGCTGGAGCCGGGCCAGGTGATGGCCACCGCCGACCTCGTCCTGCTGACCGTCCCGGACGACGCGCTGCCCGACCTCGTCAGAGGCCTGGCGGAGACCGGGGCGGTCCGGCCCGGACAGCTGCTCGTGCACACCTCGGGCCGTTACGGCACCGCCGTGCTGGACCCGGCGCTGCGCGCCGGCGCGCTGCCGCTGGCGCTGCACCCTGCGATGACCTTCACCGGCACTCCGGTGGACGTGCAGCGGCTGGCCGGCTGCTCGTTCGGGGTGACCGCCCCGGGCGAACTGCGGCTGGCCGCGGAGGCGCTGGTCATCGAGATGGGCGGCGAGCCCGAGTGGGTCGAGGAACAGGCCCGCCCGCTCTACCACGCGGCGCTGGCGATCGGCGCGAACCACCTGGTCACGCTGGTGGCCCAGGCCAGGGACCTGCTGCGGATCGCGGGCGTCGCGGAGCCGGGCCGGATGCTCGGCCCGCTCCTCGGCGCGGCCCTGGACAACGCGCTGCGCTCCGGCGACGGGGCGCTGACCGGCCCGGTGGCCCGCGGCGACGCCGGCACCGTCGCCGCGCACCTGCGCGAGCTGCGGGAGCACGCCCCCGAGACGGTGCCCTCCTACGTGGCGATGGCCCGCGCGACCGCGGACCGAGCCCTGGCCAACGGCATGCTCAAGGCCGAGTACGCGGAGGCGCTGCTGGGCGCCCTGTCCGACGAGCCCGGCCCACCGGACGGGGGCATCGCATGACCGACCTGCTGCATCACGCCAAGGACCTGGCGCCCGCCGGGGCGGTGGTGATGACGATGGGCGCGCTCCACGAAGGGCACGCCTCGCTGATCCGCGAGGCCCGCCTCCTGGCGGGCACCGGCACGGTGACGGTGACGGTCTTCGTCAATCCGCTGCAGTTCGGTCCGAACGAGGACCTGGCCCGCTACCCCCGCACCCTGGCGGCGGACGTCGAGCTCGCAGCGGAGTGCGGCGCCGACGTGGTCTTCGCGCCGGACGTCGACGAGGTCTACCCCGGCGGGCAGCCGCGGGTGCGGATCAGCGCCGGGCCGATGGGGGAGGGCTACGAGGGCGCGTCCCGCCCCGGCCACTTCGACGGCATGCTCACTGTGGTGGCGAAGCTGCTGCACCTGACGCGGCCGGCGACGGCCCTCTACGGCCAGAAGGACGCCCAGCAGCTGGCGCTGATCCGCCGCATGGTGACGGACCTGAACTTCCCGGTGCGCATCGCCGCGGTCCCCACCGTCCGGGAGCCGGACGGCCTGGCGCTGTCCAGCCGCAACCGCTTCCTGACCCCCGCCGACCGCGAGCAGGCACTCGCGCTGTCCCGCGCCCTCTTCGCCGGCCGCGACAAGGCGGCGGACGGGCCGCGGGCGGTGCGGGCGGCGGCCGAGGCGGTGGCCGCCTCGGCCGGTCTGAAGGCCGACTATCTGGCCCTGATCGACCCTTCCGACTTCACCGAGGCCTCGCCCGACCACACCGGACCCGCCGTGCTGGCGGTGGCCGCGAAGATCGGCAGCACCCGGCTGATCGACAACATCCCGCTGGAATTCGGAGCCGCGCAATGAACGCATCAGGAGCCGGCAGCAGCACCGGCATACGCCTGCACGCCCCCGCGCCCGGCTGGGCGATCAAGGCCGACGTGGTCGTGGTGGGCTCCGGGGTCGCCGGGCTCACCGTGGCGCTGCGGTGCGCCGCGGCCGGCGCCAAGGTCACCGTGGTGACCAAGGCGCATCTGGACGACGGGTCGACGCGCTGGGCGCAGGGCGGCATCGCCGCGGCCCTGGGCGACGGCGACACCCCAGAGCAGCATCTGGACGACACCCTGGTCGCGGGCGCGGGCCTGTGCGACGAGGAGGCGGTCCGCACCCTGGTGAGCGAGGGACCCGACGCCGTGCGGCGGCTGATGGCCACCGGCGCCCGCTTCGACACCGACCCGGCCAGCGGTGAGATCCTGCTGACCCGCGAGGGCGGCCACCACCGGCACCGTATCGTGCACGCCGGCGGCGACGCGACCGGCGCTGAGGTCTCCCGCGCCCTGATCGGCGCGGTGCGGGCGGCGGGGATCGAGCTGATCGAGAACGCCCTCGTCCTCGATCTGCTCGACGACGCCCAGGGCCGTACCGCCGGCGTCACCCTGCACGTGATGGGGCAGGGCCGCCGCGACGGCGTCGGCGCGGTCCATTCCCGCGCCGTGGTGCTGGCGACCGGCGGTATGGGCCAGGTCTTCTCCGCGACCACCAACCCCGCGGTGTCCACCGGCGACGGCGTGGCCCTGGCGCTGCGCGCTGGCGCCGAGGTCAGCGACGTCGAGTTCGTGCAGTTCCACCCGACCGTGCTGTGGCTCGGCCCGGACGCGGAGGGCCAGCAGCCGCTGGTGTCCGAGGCGGTGCGCGGCGAGGGCGCGTATCTGGTCGACGCCGAAGGCGTCCGCTTCATGGTCGGCCAGCACGAGCTGGCCGAGCTGGCGCCGCGGGACATCGTGGCCAAGGCCATCACCCGGCGGATGCAGGAGACCGGCGCCCAGCACATGTACCTCGACGGCCGGCACTTCGGTCCGCGGATGTGGGCCGAGCGCTTCCCGACCATCCTGGCCGCCTGCCGCGCGCACGGCATCGACCCGGTGACCGGGCTGATCCCGGTGGCGCCCGCCGCGCACTACGCCTCGGGCGGCGTCCGCACCGACCTCCACGGGCGGACGACGGTGCCCGGCCTCTACGCGTGCGGCGAGGTCGCCTGCACCGGGGTGCACGGCGCCAACCGGCTGGCGTCGAACTCGCTGCTCGAAGGCCTGGTCTTCGCCGAGCGGATCGCCGCCGACGTGCTGGCCGACCGCAGCGAACCGCCCGCGGAGCCGGTGGTCCCCGCGCCCGGCGGCGCCCCGCTGCTGGCCTCCGAGGCCCGTTTCGAGGTGCAGCGCATCATGACCGCCGGCGCCGGGGTGCTGCGCAGCGCGGAGTCGCTGACGGTGGCGGCCGGCGCGCTGGAGCGGCTGCACACCGCGGCGGTGGAGGCGTACGACAGGGAGGGCAAGACCGCGGAGCCTTGCGTGGAGACGTGGGAGTCCACCAATCTGAGTCTGGTCGCCCGCGTGCTGGTCGCCGCTGCCCGGCGCCGCGAGGAGACCCGCGGCTGCCACTGGCGCGAGGACCGCCCCGACCGCGACGACCGCGACTGGCGGCGCCACCTCGTCGTACGCCTCACCCCGCACCGCACGCTCGACGTCCGCACGACGCAGGGCCCGGACCTCCCGCCGGTCCGCGGCGCGCGGGCGGCGGCCGTCGTCGGGGATGATGGGGCCGGGAGCGCCCGCGGCTGACCCGTACGCCCGCCCGCGGCACCGCCGCACCCCTGCACGAAGCCCAGGCACCGCCAGGCACCGCCTCAGAAGGAGCACCAGTGACCAGCCCCGACCGCCCGCAGCCCGTCGCCCTCCCGCTGCCGCAGTTCGGCCCGCCGGACGAGGCGAGCGGCGGTGGCGGCTGCGGGGACGGCTGCGGCTGCGGCGCCGGCGGCGAGGACTACGACCTCGATCCGCTGGAGTGCGGCCTCGACCCCGACCTGGCAGAGCTCATCGCGGAGTCGGGCCTCGACCCGGTGCAGGTCGAGGACATCGCGCACCTGGCCATCGAGGAGGACCTCGACCAGGGCGTCGACATCACCACCGTGGCCACCGTCCCCGAGGAGTCCCGGGCGGTCGGCGACTTCACCGCCCGCGAGGCCGGCACGGTCGCGGGCCTGCGGGTGGCCGAGGCGGTGCTCTCGGTGGTGTGCACCGACGAGTTCGAGGTCGAGCGGCACGTCGAGGACGGCGACCGGGTCGCGGCGGGCCAGAAGGTGCTGACCGTACGCTCCAGGACCCGCGACCTGCTGACCGCCGAGCGCAGCGCCCTCAACCTGCTGTGCCGGCTGTCCGGCATCGCGACCGCCACCCGCGCCTGGGCCGACGCCCTGGAGGGCACCAGGGCGCAGGTGCGCGACACCAGGAAGACCACACCGGGCCTGCGGGCGCTGGAGAAGTACGCGGTGCGCTGCGGCGGCGGCGCCAACCACCGCATGTCGCTGTCCGACGCGGCCTTGGTCAAGGACAACCACGTGGTGGCCGCCGGCGGCGTCGCCCAGGCCTTCAAGCTGGTGCGCGCGGAGTTCCCCGACGTGCCGATCGAGGTCGAGGTCGACACCCTGCACCAGGTGCGCGAGGTGCTCGACGCCGGCGCCGACCTGATCCTGCTGGACAACTTCACCCCCGCCGAGACCGCCGAGGCGGTGGCGATCGTCGGCGGCCGGGCCTTCCTGGAGTCCTCGGGCAGGCTCACCCTGCAGACCGCCCGCGCCTACGCGGAGACCGGCGTGAACTTCCTGGCGGTGGGCGCGCTGACCCACTCCTCCCCGATCCTGGACATCGGCCTCGACCTGCGAGCGGAAGCGTAGAGCCGGATGCTGCTCACCATCGACGTCGGCAACACCCACACCGTCCTGGGACTCTTCGACGGCGAGGAGATCGTCGAGCACTGGCGGATCTCCACCGACGCCCGGCGCACCGCCGACGAGCTGGCGGTGCTGCTCCAGGGCCTGATGGGCATGCATCCGCTGCTGGGCGACCTCGGCGACGGCATCGACGGGATCGCGATCTGCTCGACGGTGCCCTCGGTGCTGCACGAGCTGCGCGAGGTGACCAGGCGCTACTACGGCGACGTGCCCGCCGTGCTGGTCGAGCCGGGCGTGAAGACCGGCGTGCCGATCCTGGTGGACCACCCCAAGGAGGTCGGCGCGGACCGGATCATCAACTCGCTGGCCGCCGTCCATCTCTACGGCGGCCCGTGCATCGTGGTGGACTTCGGCACCGCAACGACCTTCGACGCGGTCTCGGCCCGCGGTGAGTACATCGGCGGCGCCATCGCGCCGGGCATCGAGATCTCGGTCGACGCGCTCGGCGTGCGCGGCGCCCAGCTGCGCAAGATCGAGCTGGCCAGGCCGCGCAGCGTGATCGGCAAGAACACGATCGAGGCGATGCAGTCCGGCATCCTCTACGGTTTCGCCGGCCAGGCGGACGGCATCGCCGAGCGCATGGCCCGCGAGCTGGCCGCCGACCCGGACGACGTCACGGTCATCGCCACGGGCGGGCTGGCGCCGCTGGTCCTGAACGAGGCGTCGATCATCGACACGCACGAGCCGTGGCTGACCCTGATCGGGCTCCGCCTGGTGTACGAGCGCAACGTCTCCACGACCTGACCCCGGTCTCCGCTCCCCACCGGGGGCGCGGGTCGCCCGGCGGCCGGGGCGAAACACCGGGGGCGGGGTATTGCGCGGCATTTGTCTGCTTAGCGCATAAGGTCCAGGCATGCCTACGCCACACGGAAACCTTGGCGGCATGGCGTTCAGCGCCAACGAGCTGCGGGTGCTGCGGCGCGCCCTCGCGGAGGTGCTGCACCCCAGCAGGACCGCCGCGGCCGTCGCGCCCGGCGCGGCGCCCGCCACGCACGTCCAGGACTACGTCAGGCTCGCCGAGGCGGTGGACGACGCGGTCCAGGAGGCGGGACGGCAGCGTGCCTTCCTGCTGGCGGAACTGCGCCGGTACCGCGAGGCGCTGCCCGGCTCGGCGGCCGGTTATCTGGAACGGCTCACCGCCGCCGTGGCGGCGGGACATCTGCCGGGCCCGGACGACCTGACCGCGCTGCGCACGCTGCGCGCCCAGGCCACCGGCAGCCCGGAGCACCACCGGCGTACCGCACTGCTGCGCCACTGCGAACACCTGGCAGACAACGACGTACGACCGCGTCTGGAGGCCCATATGCCCGCGCCGCGCCGCCTGCTCGCCCTCCCCGGCACGTCCGCCGCCGACGAGGGGCCCGACGCCGAGCCCAAGCCCCGGCCCAAGCCGGCGCCCGCGACGCCGCCGGCGCCCGACCCCGGCCGCCGCACCCCGACCCCGGCCGAGATCTGGCCGCCCGGGCGGCGCCCCGCGCCCCGTCCCGAGGACGAGGACGCGATGGCCGCGCTGGCCGGCCTGGTGGGCCCGCGCCGGGCCTGCTGACGCCGAAGCCCCGCCTTTCCGCGCTTTCGCGCCGCGATTTCCGGGTGCCCCGGCCGTGTCGGGGCACCCGTATGCGGGACACGGCGACGGCGTGGCTACGCTGACGGCATGAACTACGTTTCCGCGATCGTGCCGCCGCTGGTGATGGCGATCTTCTTCATCTGCATGATCGTCACGATGATCAAGCACCAGGGCGGCGCGAACAAGGCCAGGGAGGACGCGGCGGTGGACGCCGCCTTCGCCCAGGCCGAGGCCGCGCGCCGCGCCGCCGCAGAGGAGCGCTGAACCCCGAATCCCCGACGGGTTCGCATTCCGGGCATTCAGCCTTACCAGCGCTTAGTATTTCCGGTGTGCCCCGGCCATTGGGAGACCTCGAAGACGCCGTCATGACCCGGGTGTGGGAGTGGAACCGTCCGGTCACCGTTCGTGAGGTTCTCGAGGACCTGGCGCGGCAGCGGACCATCGCCTACACCACCGTGATGACCGTAATGGACAACCTGCGCCAGAAGGGGTGGCTGCGCAGGGAGGCCGATGGGCGCGCTTATCGCTATGAGGCGGTATCGACGAGAGCGGCATACTCCGCCGCACTGATGAACGAAGCCTGGGCCGCGAGCGACAACCCTGCCGCGGCCCTCGTGCACTTCTTCGGCATGATGTCGCCGGAACAGCGTGAAGCGGTCCGGGACGCAATGCGCATCATCCAGTCCGTGGACCCCTCGGGGCCGCCGGAAGACGAAGGACGATAGCGTCCCTGCATGCCCCTCGTGTCGAATGACGTCACCATCCGCAGGGCCCGCACCGCCGATGTCCCCGCGGTACGGCGGTTGCTGGACTCGTATGTGCGCGACCGCATCCTGCTGGACAAGCCGACGGTGACGCTTTATGAGGACATCCAGGAGTTCTGGGTCGCCGAACGGGACGAGGACGCGGTGGTGGTCGCCTGCGGCGCCCTGCATGTGATGTGGGAGGACCTGGCCGAGGTCAGGACGCTTGCGGTGGATCCGGTTCTGCGCGGCTCGGGTGTCGGCCACCAGTTGCTGTCGAAGTTGCTGCAGACCGCACGGTGGCTGGGCGTGCGCCGAATTTTCTGCCTCACGTTCGAAGTGGACTTCTTCGCGAAGCACGGCTTCCGCGAGACCGGGGACACTCCGGTGGACGGCGATGTGTTCGGGGAGCTGCTGCGTTCCAATGACGAGGGTGTCGCCGAGTTCCTGGACCTGGAGCGAGTGAAACCGAACACCTTGGGCAACAGTCGCATGCTGCTGCAACTGTGACGATCCGGTTTGTCCGGATCGCACTGTCTCGGGCGGACCTCTTCGTGCAAGGGGTTTGTGTTTTTCCCGCAAAGGCGCTTTGCTTTTACCGTTAATCCGTTTTCGATGAAAGGGAAGCCGGTGGCACAGAAGGTTCAGGTCCTTCTCGTAGACGACCTCGACGGTGGTGAGGCGGACGAGACCGTGACGTTCGCACTCGATGGTGTGACGTACGAGATCGACCTCACCACGGCGAATGCCGACAAGCTGCGCGGGCTGCTCAACCCGTACACGGACAGTGGTCGCAGGACGGGCGGCCGGGTCGGCCGCGGCCGTACCAAGGCGGTGCGCGGCGGTGGCGCGTCGGGTCCGGACACCGCGAAGATCCGCGCCTGGGCGAAGGAGAAGGGCTACGAGGTCAACGACCGCGGCCGGGTGCCGGCCACGATCCGCGAGGCGTACGAGAAGGCCCACGGCTGATCCTGGGTGCGCGCCCGCAGCGCGATCCGGTGGCAGGCGGTCGCCAGTGCGGCGACCAGGGTCGGGAGGCCGATGGGGATGCCGGAACCATCGGCTCCTCCGGTGACCCGCAGTGCGGGGAGCGTGGCCTCCACCTCGACGCCCGGCCGGGGGGGCCGCAGCCACACCGGTGCCGACCGGTCGTATGCGGCCTCCCGGCGGCCCCACTCGGGGTGCGCCGGCGCCCGCATCTGCTGTCCGGTGCCCAGCGCGGCCACGTCCAGCGGGATGCCGCCCCACTCCAGCCACTCCAGCAGCCCGGGCAGCTCCTCGGCGGCGCCCGCGGCGACAAGCAGCCGTACCCGGTGCCCGTCGAGCGCCACCGGGCCGAGTTCCCCGGGGCGCGGGAACCGGGTCAGCAGCGCGTACCCGACCGCGGCCGGCACATCGAGCGCGTCGAACCGCACCCCGGTGACCAGCCCCGGCGGCAGCACCCCCGACAGCGGCCACCCCAGCTCGTGCTCGTACCAGCCCATGCCAGTGCAACTGCGGGGCCGCACCGGGGTTACGTATCGCGCACGACTGAACACTTACGGTGTGCGGAATGTACGATTCCGGAGGGGCGTCCCCCGGCTTGAACTGTTCGCCCAGGCGCAAGGTTGTTCGCCCGTAGCGCACACCTGTCGGACATCCGGTGTGGACTGTCGGTCGCTGAGGGTAAGAAGTACCTAGTGGGAAGGGCTGGTGTGACGGCAGGCACGGCAGGCGTTCGCCACGGGCGTAGTTGATAAAGACGTATTCGCCTGGCCTGCGGGAACATCGTCTCGCACCATCGAGGTTGTGGGAGTGACGTCAGCCGGTAGCGCAGCTTTCCCCGTGGCAGCGGGGGTGGATACGTGAGCGGCGCCGCTGTGCGGGACTAGCATGCGGAAGGACAGGGAGGGGACCGACCCCTCACTGCCCGACCGCTCTGAGGAGCGATTAACGATGTTCGAGAGGTTCACCGACCGCGCGCGGCGGGTTGTCGTCCTGGCTCAGGAAGAAGCCCGGATGCTCAACCACAACTACATCGGCACCGAGCACATCCTCCTGGGCCTGATCCACGAGGGTGAGGGTGTCGCCGCTAAGGCCCTGGAGAGCCTCGGGATTTCTCTTGAGGCGGTCCGCCAGCAGGTGGAGGAGATCATCGGCCAGGGGCAGCAGGCCCCGTCCGGCCACATCCCCTTCACTCCCCGGGCCAAGAAGGTCCTGGAGCTGTCGCTCCGCGAGGCTCTTCAGCTCGGCCACAACTACATCGGCACCGAGCACATCCTGCTCGGCCTGATCCGCGAGGGCGAGGGCGTCGCCGCCCAGGTCCTGGTGAAGCTGGGCGCCGATCTGAACCGGGTCAGGCAGCAGGTCATCCAGCTGCTCTCCGGGTATTCGGGCGGCAAGGAGTCGGCCACGGCCGGCGGGCCGGCCGAGGGCACGCCCTCGACCTCGCTCGTCCTTGACCAGTTCGGCCGGAATCTGACCCAGGCCGCCAGAGAGACCAAGCTCGACCCGGTCATCGGGCGCGAGAAGGAAATCGAGCGGGTCATGCAGGTGCTGTCCCGCCGTACGAAGAACAACCCGGTCCTCATCGGCGAACCCGGCGTCGGCAAGACCGCCGTCGTGGAGGGCCTGGCCCAGGCGATCGTCAAGGGCGAGGTGCCCGAGACGCTCAAGGACAAGCAGCTCTACACCCTGGACCTCGGCGCCCTGGTGGCCGGCTCCCGTTACCGCGGTGACTTCGAGGAGCGCCTGAAGAAGGTGCTCAAGGAGATCCGCACCCGCGGCGACATCATCCTGTTCATCGACGAGCTGCACACCCTGGTCGGCGCCGGCGCCGCCGAGGGCGCGATCGACGCGGCCTCGATCCTCAAGCCGATGCTGGCCCGCGGTGAGCTGCAGACCATCGGTGCGACCACGCTCGACGAGTACCGCAAGTATCTGGAGAAGGACGCGGCCCTCGAGCGCCGCTTCCAGCCCATCCAGGTCGCCGAGCCGTCGCTGCCGCACACCATCGAGATCCTCAAGGGTCTGCGCGACCGGTACGAGGCCCACCACCGGGTGTCCATCACCGATGAGGCCCTGGTGCAGGCCGCCACGCTGGCCGACCGCTACATCTCGGACCGCTTCCTGCCGGACAAGGCGATCGACCTGATCGACGAGGCCGGCTCCCGGATGCGGATCCGCCGGATGACGGCGCCGCCTGACCTGCGCGAGTTCGACGAGAAGATCGCCGAGGTCCGCCGGGAGAAGGAGTCCGCGATCGACTCGCAGGACTTCGAGAAGGCCGCGTCCCTGCGGGACAACGAGAAGCAGCTGCTCGCCGCGAAGGCCAAGCGGGAGAAGGAGTGGAAGGCCGGCGACATGGACGTCGTCGCCGAGGTCGACGGCGACCTGATCGCCGAGGTCCTCGCCACCGCCACCGGCATCCCGGTCTTCAAGCTGACCGAGGAGGAGTCCTCCCGGCTGCTGCACATGGAGGACGAGCTCCACAAGCGCATCATCGGGCAGAAGGACGCCGTCAAGGCGCTGTCCAAGGCGATCCGCCGTACTCGCGCGGGTCTGAAGGACCCCAAGCGCCCCGGTGGCTCGTTCATCTTCGCCGGCCCGTCCGGTGTCGGTAAGACCGAGCTGTCCAAGGCGCTCGCCGAGTTCCTCTTCGGCGACGAGGACGCGCTGATCTCGCTCGACATGTCGGAGTTCAGCGAGAAGCACACCGTCTCGCGGCTCTTCGGCTCCCCGCCCGGCTACGTCGGGTACGAGGAGGGCGGCCAGCTCACCGAGAAGGTGCGGCGCAAGCCGTTCTCGGTCGTGCTCTTCGACGAGGTCGAGAAGGCGCACCCGGACATCTTCAACAGCCTGCTGCAGATCCTGGAGGACGGTCGCCTGACCGACTCCCAGGGCCGGGTCGTCGACTTCAAGAACACGGTGATCATCATGACCACCAACCTCGGCACCCGCGACATCTCCAAGGGCTTCAACCTGGGCTTCGCCGCCCAGGGCGACACGAAGTCCGGGTACGAGCGGATGAAGAACAAGGTCAGCGACGAGCTCAAGCAGCACTTCCGCCCCGAGTTCCTCAACCGTGTGGACGACGTCATCGTCTTCCCGCAGCTCAGCCAGGACGACATCCTGCAGATCGTCGACCTGATGATCAGCGCGGTGGACGAGCGGCTGCGCGATCGCGACATGGGCATCGAGCTCAGCCTGGAGGCCAAGGAACTGCTCTCCAAGCGCGGCTACGACCCGGTGATGGGTGCCAGGCCGCTGCGGCGGACGATCCAGCGGGAGATCGAGGACTCGCTCTCCGAGAAGATCCTCTTCGGCGAGCTGCGTCCCGGCCACATCGTGGTCGTGGAGGTCGAGGGCGAGGGTGAGACGGCGACGTTCACCTTCCGTGGCGAGGAGAAGGTCACG
This sequence comes from Streptomyces sp. NBC_01198, assembly GCF_036010485.1. NCBI lineage: Bacteria > Bacillati > Actinomycetota > Actinomycetes > Kitasatosporales > Streptomycetaceae > Streptomyces > Streptomyces sp. NBC_01198. Next base: position 3,387,643 of record NZ_CP108568.1, on the reverse strand, counting down.
GTGGCGGACGCCCCGCCCGTCGAGACCCCCAACCTCTCCAAGGAGGGCTAGCCCTCCAGCGCTCCACCCGCCCGGGCCCCGGCCCCGGACCTCTCCCGAGGTCCGGGGCCGGGGCCCTTCGGCGTGCCCGGCCGGGCCGTCCCCGGACCCCCGGAGTGAGGCCTGGCACGTGACGCGCGCCACGTACTACCGGGATTAGTCGGTACGGGACTCGCACCCCGGGTGGGCGAATCGGACTATTCGCCTGTTTTCGCCCCCGGGTGGCCGCTCTTACGAGGCCGCCGGCTACGACCGCCGGTAGGAGGAGGGGTGTTTGCCGGGCCCCGGACACCCGGGTTACCAAGGGGGAGCGACGGGCCGCACCCGGCCCGATACCCCCACCCAGTGAGGTTATTTTCTGCATGCGTAAGAACTCGACGATGAAGAACCGCACCCCGAAGTCCGTGAACCGCCGCCGGGCTGCCGTGGTGACCGGAGGACTGGTCGCGGCGATCGCGCTGGGCTCGACCGCAGCGTTCGCCGCGAGCAGCGGCGGCGCGCACGAGGCGGCCCCCGCCGCCGCAAGCACCGCGAGCATGAGCAACGTGGCTGACGTGCTGCAGAAGCAGGCGACCGGCCAGAAGGACGCGGCCGCACAGGCCAAGGCCAAGGCGAAGGCCGCCGCGGAGGCGAAGAAGAAGGCCGCCATCAAGGCCGCCGTCGACCGCAAGGCACGGATCGCGGGCTGGGAGACCCCGGCGGCCCACTACGTGCTCGGCGCGGGCTACCACCAGGTCGGCAAGCACTGGATCAACACCCACTCCGGCCAGGACTTCGTCGTACCGTCCGGCACCTCGGTCCGGGCCGCCCACACCGGCACCGTCGTGACGGCGGGCTGGGGCGGCGCCTACGGCAACAACATCGTGCTCAAGCACGGCACGCACCTGTTCACCCAGTACGGCCACCTGTCCCACATCGGTGTGCACATCGGGCAGTACGTGATCACCGGCCAGGAGATCGGCAAGTCCGGCTCCACCGGCAACTCGACCGGCCCCCACCTGCACTTCGAGGTCCGTACGACCCCCTACTACGGCTCCTCCGTCGAGCCCCTGCACTTCCTGCGGGCGCACGGCGTGAACCCGTAAGCAGGAGCAGGACGGCGTCAAGGGGCCGCCGGCGAGTCAACCCGTAAGGATGCTCGCCTCGGCCTGGGCGACGAGATCGAGGGCGACCTCGAGGATGGCTGCGCGCTTCTCCTCGGGGTCGCCCTCGACGTTCTGCGTCACGAACAGGCCGGCGTGCATCGCGAAGAGCGCGGTGACGCTGCGGACCTGCGCCCCGATGGGCGCCGCGGGGTCCTTGAGCAGCTCGCCCAGCGCCTTCATGCTGCTGCGGAAGTTCTCGCCGACGGTCAGCTCGCGTACGGTCGCCTGGTTCTCCTGGATGAAGCGGAAGAGGTCGACCGAGCTCCAGAGGATCTCGCTGTAGCGCCGCAGCAGCTCCTGCTTGGTGGCCAGCGAGTGCGGCTGGCCCTCGGCCCAGCTGATCAGTTCGCGCAGCGGCCGTGCCAGGTCCTCGGCGACGCTGCTGAGGATGTCTTCCTTGGTCTTGAAGTGGTAGTACAGCGCGGCCTTCGTGACGTCGAGCCGCTCGGCGATCTCCCGGAGCGAGGTCTTCTCGTAGCCCTGCTCGGCGAACAGCTCCAGCGCCACCTGCTGGATACGGCGGCGCGTGTCGCCCCTTCGCGGCTGCGGATGCTGCTGCGGTGTGTCCATTGGTGTGTCGCTCTCCTGCTGCACTACGTCACCCCTCCGTCGGGGAGTGTGACCGGCCCGAAGCCCTCACGGTAGGGCCTACTCACGAGGCTACGCACTTACTTGACGCCCGGCTAGTAAGCAGCGTAGCTTGCAGGCACACAACTGCACTAGCCGGGCGGCAGGTAAGTTTCCCTGAACCTCCGCCCTGCACGGGGGAGGAACACCGGTCATGTCCCAGACCGAAGCCGTCAAGCCGTCCGCGCCCGAGCCGCCCGGTGTGGCGGCCGCCAAGGAGCCACGCCAGCGCAGCGTCCGGGTGGTGATGGTCGGCCTGATGATCGCCATGCTGCTCGCGATGCTCGACAACATGATCGTCGGCACCGCGATGCCGACCATCGTCGGCGAGCTGGGCGGCCTCGACCACCTGTCGTGGGTGGTCACCGCCTACACCCTGGCCACCGCCGCCTCCACCCCCATCTGGGGCAAGCTCGGCGACATGTACGGTCGCAAGGGGATCTTCCTCACCTCGATCGTGCTGTTCCTGGTCGGCTCCGCCGCGTCCGGCATGGCGCAGAGCATGGACCAGCTGATCGGCTTCCGCGCCTTCCAGGGCCTGGGCGCCGGCGGTCTGATGGTCGGCGTGATGGCGATCATCGGCGAGATGATCCCGCCCCGCGAGCGAGGCAAGTACCAGGGCCTGATCGCCGGTGTCATGGCCATCGCCATGATCGGCGGCCCGCTGGTCGGCGGCTCCATCACCGACAACTGGGGATGGCGCTGGAGCTTCTACATCAACCTGCCGATCGGCGTCGTCGCGCTGGCGATGGTCACCATCGTGCTGCACCTGCCCAAGAAGCGCAGCGAGGGCCGTATCGACTACTGGGGCGCCTCGCTGCTCACCGTGGCGATCACCTCGCTGGTGCTGCTGACCACCTGGGGCGGCACGCAGTACGCCTGGGGCTCCGTGCAGATCATCGGCCTGCTGGTGCTGGGCCTGGCCACGCTGGGCGCCTTCGTCTACGCCGAGACCCGCGCGCCCGAGCCGATCATGCCGCTGCGGATCTTCCGGAACGCGAACTTCTCGCTGATCTCGGGGATCGGCTTCCTGGTCGGCTTCACGATGTTCGGCGCGATGACCTTCCTGCCGCTCTACCAGCAGACCGTCCAGGGTGCCTCGGCGACCAACTCCGGCCTGCTGCTGCTGCCGATGCTGCTCGCGATGATGGCGGTCTCGATGGTCGCCGGCCGGGTGACCACCTCCACCGGCCGCTACAAGATCTTCCCGATCGTCGGCGGCGGCCTGATCACCGCCGGCCTGCTCCTGCTGTCGATGATGGACGTCCACACCACCCGGGTCACCTCCGGCCTCTACATGGCCGTGCTGGGCGCGGGCATGGGCTTCATCATGCAGATCACCATGCTGATCGCGCAGAACAGCGTGGAGATGCGCGACATCGGCGTCGGCTCGTCGTCCGCCACGCTCTTCCGTACCATCGGCGGCTCCTTCGGCGTCTCCCTCTTCGGCGCGCTGTTCTCGCACAAGGTGCAGAGCGGCATGGACTCCAGCGCGGCCGGTGCGGCCGCCACGAAGAGCGGCGCCCAGCTCGACCCGGCGACGATCGCCAAGTTCCCGCCGGCGGTGAAGGACGCGTACTTCCACGCGGTCGCCTCCGGCACGCACGTGGTCTTCCTGTGGGGCGCGGTGGTCAGCGTGCTCGGCTTCCTGGCCGCCTGGTTCATCGTCGAGACCCCGCTGCGCGGCTCCGCCGCGAAGCCGGCCGTCAAGCCGGAGGACGAGCCCCTGCTGGCCGACGCGCTCTGACCCGCCCCCGGCCACGCCCGCGGAACCCCCAGCCCCCTCCGGCCGTCACCGGCCGGAGGGGGCTGCCCCGTACCCGGCCGCCGCCGGGCGGCAGCCCTTCGGGGGTACCCGAGGCGCGCGGGGACCGGCGGCGTCGCGTGAACGAGCTGAACTTCCGGGGGAAAGATCGGTACCGCGCGGCCGGGCCGCAACTGATCGGCGTGGGCTGCGGGTTGGCGGTGGAGGCGGTCTTGGCCGGATTCCGGTTCGGGGTGACGGGCTTCTGCTGGCTGGTGGGCGGGACGGTCGCGCTCGTCGGCCTCGGCGTCATGGTGGGGCGCAGGAGCCGGACGACGGTCGGGGCGGCGGGGATAACCGTCTGCCGGGGTTTCGGGCGCGGCCGCACCTACCCCTGGCAGGACATCCGCCGGATCGACGTACGCGAGGGCACCAGCCAGTACGGGACGTCGCGCTCGGCGCGGCTCACCCTCGCCGACGGGCGGCGCCGCGCGCTGCCCGCGCTCCTGCACAGCACCCCTACCCGCACCCCGACTTCGACGCGGACTTCCACCGGGTCGTCCGCTGGTGGACGTCGCAGACGGACCCGGCCTGGCGCTTCCAGCCGCCGGAGCGCTGGTGGCAGCGGGTCTCGCCGCATACGGCCGGAGCCCTGCTGGGCGGGTGGTCATCACGGTGGTCGTCGGGGTCGTCGTCATCGCCTTCTAGCGCCGGGGAACCCGGCGAGTCCGCCCCGATTCGGCACCGTTCGACCGTTTTCTCCGAGGCCGTTACACAACCGATGGGTCGCTGTGCACCCGCTGTGCGCTCGTGGTGGCGGAAGCCTGACATCCGGTCCGTAATTTCAATTCCGGCCGGAGCGGAACGCCCGGCCGCGGCCGTGGTGGGAGCGCCCGGGCGCGAGGGCAGGCGGGCGGATTCGGGGCGGAGGCACCATGGCGGCGGACGGCGCGGTACTGGAGTTCGAGGAGTACGTGAGGACCCGGCAGGACGCCCTGCTGCGCAGCGCCCGGCGGCTCGTGCCTGACCCGGTCGACGCGCAGGACCTCGTACAGACCGCGCTGGTGCGCACCTACCCCCGGTGGGACGGCATCGCCGACAAGGCCCTCGCGGACGCCTACATGCGGCGGGTGATGATCAACACCAGGACCGAGTGGTGGCGCAACCGCAAGCTGGAGGAGGTGGCCACCGGCGACCTGCCGGAGCCGGCCGTGGAGGACGGCGCCGAGCAGCGGGCCGACCGGGAGATGCTGCGTGACGTGCTGGCCGTGCTCGCGCCCAAGCAGCGGCAGGTCGTCGTACTGCGCCACTACGGGCAGCTGTCCACCGAGGAGACGGCACGTGCGCTCGGCATGTCCACCGGTACGGTGAAGAGCACGCTGCACCGGGCGCTCGCCCGCCTGCGCCACGAGCTGGAGCACGGCAGTTACGGCTACTCGCGACCGGAGACGGAGGAGGCGATGTGCGCCGCATAAGACCCGGTACGGCCGCGATGGGCGCGCTGACCTGCGCGTGCGTCGTGGTGACGGGCTGCGGTACGTCCGGCACCGGGGCGCGCAGGGAGGGCCCGGCGCCGACCGCCGGCGTCAAGTCGCCGTCGACCGCCGTCGCCCCGGCGATCGCCCGCGACCCGCGTGCGCTGGCCACGATGGTCCGCCGGGACAGCAGCGTCAGCCAGGGCGTGCGCCAGGACCTGACCCCGTGTTCCGGGGACAGCTACCCGATGGCCACCGACGCCGGCGACCTCACCGCCGGCGACGGCCCCGACCTGGTGGTCAACGTCACGACCTGCGGTGACGGCCTCGGCGTCGCCGCGTACGTCTACCGTATGGTGAACGGCAAATACCAGAACGTCTTCGCAGACGAGCGCCCGCCGGTCTACGGCAGCGTCGAGGACGGGCAGTTGCAGATCATCCACGAGGTGTACAAGGTGGACGACCCGGTGTCGTACCCGACCGGGCAGGAGTCGGTGCTGTACGCCTGGCGCGACGGCCGCTTCGTCCAGGTCTCGCGCAGCTACGCCGACTTCGGCGAGCCGACGCCGACCGTACGGCCCGAGCCGACGTCCACCGAGCCGGTGCCCCGACCCGACTCCGACCCGCTCGACCCGGAGTTGCCGACCGTCTCCGCCGGCGCGACGGCGCCGGCGCCCGCCCCGACGACCGCTACGCCGGTGGCGTCGCCAGGCGCCGCCAGGTCCGCGCCGGGGAGCCGCTGACCCGATGGCCGCCACCCACGTCCTCTTCGTCGAGGACGACGACGTCATCCGCGAGGCCACCACGCTGGCCCTGGAACGCGACGGCTTCCAGGTCACCGCCGCCCCCGACGGGCTGACCGGCCTGGCGGCCTTCCGCGCCCACCGGCCGGACATCGCGCTGCTCGACGTGATGGTGCCCGGCCTGGACGGGGTGAGCCTGTGCCGGCGGATCAGGGACGAGTCGACCGTGCCGGTCATCATGGTCTCGGCCCGCGCCGACGCCATCGACATCGTCCTCGGCCTGGAGGCCGGCGCCGACGACTACGTCACCAAGCCCTTCGACGGCGCGGTGCTCGTCGCCCGGATACGTGCGGTGCTGCGCCGCTTCCGCGCCAGCGCCGCCGGCGACCCGCAGGACGGCGCGCTGCTCTCCTTCGGCGACATCGCGATCGACCCGGAGGGCCTGGAGGTCACCCGGGCCGGTGAACGCCTCGCGCTGACGCCCACCGAGATGCGGCTGCTGCTGGAGTTCGCCGCCGCGCCCGGCACCGTGCTGTCCCGCGACCGGCTGCTGACCCGGGTCTGGGACTACGACTGGGGCGGCGACACCCGGGTGGTGGACGTGCACGTCCAGCGGCTGCGGGCCAAGGTCGGCCAGGACCGTATCGAGACCGTGCGCGGCTTCGGCTACAAGCTGCGGGCCTGACCGCCGATGGCATGGCGTTTCCGCCCCACCCTCACCCTGCGCTGGAAGCTCAGCGCCGCCATAGCGGTCGTCTCCGCGCTGGTCGTCGTCGCGCTGAGCCTGGTCGTGCACAACGCCGCCAGGGTCAGCATGATCAACAGCGCCAGGGACGTCCAGGACGAGCGCGTCCAGTCCGCGCTGCGGATCTACGAGACCAACGGCCGCCTGGTCTTCTACGCGGCGCTCAACGACCCGGCGCTGCCGCCCGAGCTGAAGGACTACGCGGCCAAGGGCCAGCGCGCCACCTTCGTCGAGCAGACCCGCGCGGGGCTGGAGGTCTGGGCCGAGACACCGGCGGGCGACGGCAAGGTGCTCTCGCTCAAGACCGGTTTCACCGACCGCTACTCGGTGCTCGTCGACCTCGACCGGACCCTGGTCCTCGGTTCGGTCGCCGTGGTGCTCGGGGGCACCGCGATCGGCGTGGTCGTGGGGGGACGCATGTCGCGGCGGCTGCGGAAGGCGGCGACGGCCGCCCGCAAGGTCGCGAACGGCGACACCCAGGTCAGGGTGCGCGAGGCGATCGGCGGCCGGGGCCGCGACGAGACCGACGAGCTGGCCCGGGCGGTCGACGCGATGGCCGACGCCCTGCAACTGCGGCTGGAGGCCGAGCGGCGGGTCACCGCGGACATCGCCCACGAGCTGCGCACCCCGGTGACGGGCCTGGTCACCGCCGCCGAACTGCTGCCCCCCGGCCGCCCGTCCGAGCTGGTACGCGACCGGGTGCACGCGCTGCGCACCCTGGTCGAGGACGTCCTGGAAGTCGCCCGCCTGGACGGCGCCGCCGAGCAGGCCGACCTCCAGGAGGTCGCGCTGGCGGAGTTCGTCCGCCGCCGGGTGCCGGTGCTGGCCCCGGACGCCGGTGTCACCGTCGCCGAGGACGCCGTCGTGCAGACCGACCCGCGCCGGCTTGAGCGCATCCTGGGCAATCTGCTCGCCAACGCCGCCCGGCACGGCGGCGCACCCATCGACGTGCTGGTCGACGGCCCCTTCCTGCGGGTCCGCGACCACGGTCCCGGCTTCCCTGAGGACCTGCTCCGCGCGGGCCCCAGCCGCTTCCGTACCGGCTCCCCCGACCGTGCGGGCGCCGGCCACGGGCTGGGCCTGACCATAGCCACCGGCCAGGCCCGCGTGCTGGGCGCCCGCCTCACCTTGCGCAACGCCCCGGCGTCGGACGGCGGCGGGGCGGTGGCGCAACTGCTGCTGCCGCGCTGACGGACCGCGGCGGGCGGGCCGGCAGTGGGTGGCCAGCGGTGCAGCGGGCCGGTGGCCAGCGGTCGGACCGGGAGCCCGTGTCAGACCGGGACCCCGTCTCAGACCGTCAGCCCGTGTCAGACCGGCAGCCGGTACACGCCATCCGCCAGCGGCTCGACCAGGCCGTCCTCGACCAGGCCGTCCAGAGCCCTGGCGCGCTGCACGGGCTCGTGCCACACCGAGTCCAGCGCCGCTTGCGGCACCGGCCCCGGCGAGGCCCGCAGCACCGCCAGCAGCCGGCCGCGCACCTGGCGGTCGGTCCCGGCGTACGACTGGCCGCGGCGCGGCGGGCCGTCGTGCGGCGGCGAACCGGCCAGCCGCCAGGCGCACAGCGCCGCCACCGGGCACTGCCCGCACTGCGGGGAGCGGGCGGTGCACACCAGCGCGCCCAGCTCCATGGTGGCCGCGGCCCAGCGGGCGGCCGTCGCCTCGTCGGCGGGCAGCAGGCCCGCCGCCGTACGCCGCTCGGCGGCCGTCGTGGCGTTCGGTGGGTGGGCGACACCGGTCACCACCCGGGCGAAGACCCGCCGCACATTCGTGTCGAGCACGATGTGCCGCCGCCCGTAGGCGAACGAGGCGACCGCCGCCGCCGTGTACTCGCCGACGCCGGGCAGCGCCAGCAGTTCGCTGTGCTCGCGCGGCACTTCACCGCCGTGCCGCTGCGCTATCGCGCCGGCCGCGGCGTGCAGCCGCAGGGCGCGGCGCGGATAGCCGAGCCGGCCCCACGCTCTGACCGCCTCGCCGGGCGACTCGGCGGCCAGGTCGGCCGGGCGCGGCCAGCGGGCCAGCCACTGCTCGTGCACCGGCAGCACCCGGACCACCGGGGTCTGCTGGAGCATGAACTCGCTGACCATCACCGACCAGGCGCCCGCGTCCGGGCGGCGCCAGGGCAGGTCACGGGCGTGGTCGCCGAACCAGTCGATGACCAGCTCGTGCAGCGCGGCCGCGGCCGAGGGCCCGGCGGCCTGGGCGGCGGTGGTGGCGGTCGCGGACTCGGGGGTGTGGTGGAGATGTGTGCTCATCGCCTCGCGATCCTCGCACACGCCACCCACAGCGACCGGTTGCCGACGTAAACGTGATCATCGGCAAAGACCGGGCACCGAGCGGCGGGTGTTGCGGCGGCACACGGGTGATCTCCCCTAGAGTTCGCGTGTGGGCTCGTTGCGCAATCCCGTCGGACCTCTCCCGTCGTCCATCTACTGGCGGCGGCGGACAGTGGTGTTCGCTCTCGTCGCGATCCTCGCCGTGCTGGGGATCTGGGCGCTGACCTCCGGTGACGGCGGCGGAGGCGGCAAGGGCTCGTCCGCGCCCACCGGGTCGCACTCCCCGGCGGCGACCATCACCGCCGGGCCCGCGCCGACCGGCAGCCACATCACCGGCCGCCCCGGCGGCCGCGACACCGCCCCCGCGGACGGCGGCGCCGCCTCCGACGGCGGTGCGGGCGACGGGACTTCGGCCGGTGCGGACGCGGGTGCCTCCGCCGGCGCGTCGGCGGGCGACACGGGCACCTCGACGGGCACGTCCGCGGGAGCGGGCACGTCCGCCGGTGCCGGCTCCGCCGGCGGCTCCTCGGGCGCCGGCGCGGGTACGGGCGCGGGCGGCGACCAGGTCCCGGTCGGCTCGACACTGCCCAACTGCTCGCCCGGCACGGTCTCGCTGTCCCTGACCAGCGTGCAGAACGCGTACTCGCCCGGCGAGACCCCGGTCTTCCAGCTGCGCGCCACCAACTCCGGCACGGTGACCTGCAAGGTGGACTTCGGTCCGCGCAGCGCGGTCTTCACCGTCACCAAGACCCCGGACGACAGCCACGTATGGGCCTCGAACGACTGCCCGGCCAGTACGTCGCCGTATCTGCTCCAGGTGCCGGCGCACGGCACCACCACCTACACCCTGCACTGGAACGGCAAGACCAGTTCCCCGCAGTGCGCCAAGCCCAAGGGCGCGCAGGCCGCGCCCGGCAACTACCTCACGCAGGCCCAACTGCCCGGCTACGGCACCAAGAGCGTGCCGTTCGTGCTGTCGCAGGACTGAGCCGGCCAAGCCCCGGCCGGACGGCCGGGGCTACACGTAGCGTTCGAGGATCGAGGACTCCGCCAGCCGCGACAGGCCCTCGCGGACCGAGCGGGCGCGGGCCTCGCCCACACCGTCGACCGCCTGCAGGTCGTCCACGCTGGCGGCGAGCAGCTTCTGCAGCCCGCCGAAGTGCTCGACCAGCCGCTCGATCACCGTGTTCGGCAGCCGCGGCACCTTGGCCAGCAGCCGGTAACCCCGGGGCGAGACCGCCGAGTCCAGCGACTCGGGCGAACCGGTGTAACCCAACGCCCGTGCCACCGTGGTCAGTTCGATCAGCTCGCTCTGCGGCAGCGCGTCCAGCTCGGCCATCGCCTCGGCGACCGTACGGCTGCGCTTGGCGGTCGGCTCCGGAACGTAGTCCCGGGCCACCAGCTCGCGCTCCGGCTCCACGCCCGCGATCAGCTCGTCGAGCTGCAGCGACAGCAGCCGCCCGTCGGTGCCCAACTCCACGACGTATTCGGCGATCTCGGTGGCGATCCGGCGGACCATCTCCAGCCGCTGCGCCACCGCCGTCACGTCGCGGACCGTGACCAGGTCCTCGATCTCCAGCGCCGACAGCGTGCCGGCCACCTCGTCAAGACGCAGTTTGTACCGCTCCAGGGTGGCCAGCGCCTGGTTCGCGCGGGACAGGATCGCCGCCGAGTCCTCAAGGACCCGGCGCTGCCCGTCCACGTACAGCGCGATCAGCCGCATCGACTGGCTGACCGACACCACGGGGAAGTTGACCTGCTTGCTGACCCGGTCCGCGGTGCGGTGCCGGGTGCCGGTCTCCTCGGTCGGGATCGTCGGGTCGGGCACCAACTGGACGCCCGCCCGCAGGATCTTGGTGATGTCCTTGTCCAGGATCAGCGCGCCGTCCAGCTTGCACAGCTCGCGCAGCCGGGTCGCGGTGAACTCCACGTCGAGGACGAAGCCGCCGGTGCACAGCGACTCCACCGTCTTGTCCATGCCCAGCACGAGCAGGCCGCCGGTGTTGCCGCGCAGGATGCGTTCGAGCCCGTCGCGCAGCCCGGTGCCGGGCGCGACAGCGCTCAGCGAGGCGCGCATCAGCCCGCCGTCCTGGCCGGTGCCGGACCTGCTGGCGGAGTCCGCCGCTGCCTTGCGGGCCGGGGCGGCGCCTGCCCGGTCGTTGGCTGCCACTGCGTTCCTCCGGTCGGTGCGGTTTGGAGTGAGTTTACGTCGTCCGCGCCGCGGGCCGCCGATCGCCGGCGTGCGCCCCCCGGTGCCCGCTACCCCGCGGACTGGCCCCGGGACGCCCTGGACGGCAGTGCGCGCAGCGCGTCACCGATGTCCGAGACCTCGATCACACGCATCCCCGCGGGCACCTTGCCGGGGTCGGTGGGCACCAGGGCGTGCGTGAAGCCGAGCCTGGCCGCCTCCGACAGGCGGCGCTGCACACCGGTGACCCGGCGCACCTCGCCGGCCAGCCCCACCTCGCCGATCGCCACCAGATTCTTCGGCAGCGGGGTGTCGATCGCCGCGCTGGCCAGCGCGAGCGCCACCGCCAGGTCGGCGGCCGGCTCGGTGAGCTTCACCCCGCCGACCGTCGCCGTGTAGATGTCCTGCTTGCCGATCGCCTTGATCCGGCCGCGCTGTTCGAGCACCGCGAGCATCATCGACACCCGGGACGTCTCCAGGCCCGATGTCGTACGCCGCGGCGAAGGGATCTGGGTGTCCACCGTCAGGGCCTGCACCTCGGCGACCAGCGGCCGCTTGCCTTCCAGGGTCACCGTCAGGCAGGTGCCGGGCACCGGCTCGTCGCGCCGGGTCAGGAACAGGCCCGACGGGTCGGCCAGCCCCGTGATGCCCTCGTCGTGCAGCTCGAAGCAGCCGACCTCGTCGGTGGCGCCGTAGCGGTTCTTCACCCCGCGGATAAGCCGCAGCCGCGCGTGCCGGTCGCCCTCGAAGCTCAGCACCACGTCCACCAGGTGCTCCAGCAGCCGCGGGCCGGCGATCGCACCGTCCTTGGTGACATGGCCGACCAGCAGCGTGGCCATCCCGCGCTCCTTGGACGCCCGGATCAGCGCGCCGGCGACCTCCCTGATCTGCGCCATGCCGCCGGGGGCGCCGTCGATCTCCGGCGAGGCCACGGTCTGCACCGAGTCCAGCACCAGCAGGGCGGGCTTGACGTCGTCCAGATGCCCGAGCACCGCGGACAGGTCCGTCTCGGCCGCCAGATAGAGGTGGTCGGCGAGCGCGCCGATCCGGTCCGCGCGCAGCCGCACCTGCGAGGCCGACTCCTCACCCGTCACGTAGAGCACCGGGCTCTGCGCGCTGGACGCCTTCGCCGCCACGTCCAGCAGCAGCGTCGACTTGCCGACACCCGGCTCCCCGGCGAGCAGTGCCACCGCGCCGGGGACCAGGCCGCCGCCGAGCACCCGGTCCAGCTCCGGCACCCCGGTCGAGCGCGCGGTCGCCTGCCGCCCGTCGACCTGGCCGATCGGCCGGGCCGGCGAACTCACCCGCCCCGGCGCGGTGGTGCGCACCGCGGAGACCCCGCCGTACTCCTCGACCGTCCCCCACGCCTGGCACTCCCCGCACCGGCCGAGCCACTTGACGGTGGTCCAGCCGCACTCGGTGCAGCGGTAGGAGGGACGGTCCTTCGAAGCGGGCTTGCGGGTGGCCATGCCGCCACCGTAGCGGTCGGGTACGACATGCCGCCCCGGCCGGTGCCGGTGGTGGGGGCGCACCCGGGGGGCGTGCGGTGCGGGCCTCGGGCGTGCGCACGCCTGTTCACTCGTAAGGATGGCCGAACTGTCCCCTTTCGGTGCGCATCGCTACCCGTAAGGGTTAATGGCCGCGAGGACGGCTGAAGCGGGGGCGGTCGCGGGCCTACCGTCACCCGGTGATGAGCAGGCAGGAGACCCCCACCCCCACCCCGCAGACGACCGGTGCGCACCGCAGGCACCGGGCGTCCGCGTCAGGGCGCTCGGCTGCACGGTCCGCTGCGCGCTCGGCGGCCCGCGACTCCCGCGACTCCCGGGAGAGCGACGCGGTGCGCCGCCCGCACGGCACGCTGCCGATGGTGCCGCCCGCGCACTACGAGCCGTACCTCGACGGCCTGTTCACCTACTGCCTGTCCATCCTGTGCGAGCACGACGCCGCCTCGGGCGCGCTCGGCGAGGTCCTCGCCCTCGCGGAACGCCAGCGGACCCGGCTGCGCGACCCCGCCCTGCGGCGCCCCTGGCTCTACGCCCTCGCCCGCTGGTCCTGCCTGCGCCGGCTCGCCGCGGGCACCCCGCTGGCGCCGGTCCGCGCCGCGGCCTCCGTCGCCGACCAGCGGGCCGCCCAACTCGCCGCCCTGGCCTGGCCGGAGGCCGCGGGCACCACGCCCGAGCAGCGCGAGGCCCTGGAACTGGCCGTACGCCACCAGCTGCCGCCGCACGAGGTCGCCGCCGTCCTCGGCCTCGAAACGGACGCCGCCCGCTCCCTGCTGGCCCGCGCCGCCTGCGAGGTCGAGCGGACCCGGGCCGCGCTGGCCGTCGTCGACACCGGGCGCTGCGTCTCCCTGGCCCAACTCGCCGGCGACACCCAGGTCCTGCTCGGGCCGGTGCTCCGTGACGAGCTCGTCCGCCACGTCGACGAGTGCACGGTGTGCCGGCGCACGGCGGAACGCGCTGTCGCCGCCGGGCCCTGGCCCGGCGCCGCCGCGGGCGCCACCGCCGTCCTCGCGCTGATCGAGGCGCCGCGGGCCGGCGCGTGCGCCGCGCTGCTGCACGCCATGGAGACCGGGGCCGGCCGCACCCGGGACGCCACGCCCCGCTTCGACCGGCGCGGCTTCCCGCTGGACCTGAAGGACCGGGCCGCGCGGCGGGCGCAGTTGCGGCACCGTGCCGTGACGACCACGGTCGTCGCGGCGGTCGTCGCCGCGCCCGTCCTGGCGATCTGGGCCGCGTATCGGGCGACGCCGCTCGGCGGCGACGACGGGCCGCACAGCGGCGGCCGCGCGGCGGCCGGGGCCCCCGACGGGGTGGGGCTGCCGTACGAGAAGGCCGGCAGTTCGCACCCCCGGCCCTCGGGGCCTGGCGGGCCGCCCGGGGCGGACGCGGCGGTGCCCGGCGCGGTGGACGTCACCGCGGTGACCGTCACGCCCTCCGGCGGGCCGTCCAGGACCGGTGCGGGCTATCTGACGGTGACGGCCGCGTCCGCCCGGGGGCGCACCCTGGTCACCCTCACCGCGAGCGGCTCCGGTGACGTGCGGTGGACCGCGTCGCCGTCCGGCGGGTGGCTGCGGCTGTCCGCGACCTCGGGGGTGCTGCGGTCCGGCGAGTCGGTCACCGTCTCGATCTGGGTGGTCCGCCAGCTGGCTCCCGCCGGGGCCTGGACGGCGTCGGTGGCCTTCGCGCCGGCCAATGCCACGGTGCTTCTGCGGGGGATCTCGCGTCGGGCGGTGCCGCCGCGGCCGGGGTCGTCGGCCGGGGCGGGCGCGTCTCCGGGTGGGGCGTCGCCGACGGGGTCACCGGGTCCCTCGTCGGACCCGGGGCCGCCGACGCCCACGCCCACTCCCACGCCGACGTCGTCGGACTCGGCGTCCCCGTCGCCGTCGGAGGGGTCGGGCTCGCCGGACCCCTCGTCGCCGTCGCCGGGCTGATCCGGGTTTTGGCGGGGTGTTGCCCGCCCGCCCGCCCACCCGTGCGGGTGTTTGGTCGGGTGCGGGTGCCGCTGGTGGGTGGGTCGGTGCCGCCCCGGGGGTATCTCCTCGGCCTGCGCACCATGGCTCTTACGGTTCCTTCCAGCGGGAGTTGTGCGCAGTCCTGCGGGGACACCCCCGGCCGTCCCCTTCCCGCCGCCGGCGGCTCCCTGCCGACACTGGCTGGGGGGGAGGGGTTCGGACGTGGGCACCGCCTCCCGTGCCCGCCCCCGGGGGCGCTGGATGGCTCCCCGGGGACCCTTTGCTGCGGGCGTCATGCCTGCCCGCGCGGGACGCCTGCGGCGCCTCCTCACCCACGGCGCGACAGCCGCCGATGGTGGTCACCCCCACAAGAAGGCCGTTCGCCAAACAACTACTCGCACGGGTGGCGCGGGTGGGAAACACCCCGCGCCGCAGGCGCGGGAAACCCCCCGCCGACGGCGGCGGCCCCCAGCGGTGCCGCAGGCGCGGGAAACCCCCCACGGACGTGCCCCCGCCGACGGCGGCGGCCCCCAGCGGTGCCGCAGGCGCGGGAGACCCCCCACGGACGTGCACCCGCCAGTGGTGGCGGCCCCCCGGCAGGGGAGTGGGGTCAGAGCAGGGTCAGGACGCGGGGGCCGTCCGCTGTGACGGCGACCGTGTGCTCGATGTGCGCCGCGCGGCTGCCGTCGACCGTGCGCAGGGTCCATCCGTCCGCAGCGGTGGCGTATTCGTCCCGCCCGCCCGCCATGAGCATCGGCTCGATCGCCAGGGCCAGCCCCGGCCGGAGGGGGAATCCGCGCCCCGGCCGCCCCCGGTTCGGCACGTGCGGGTCCTCGTGCATGCGGCGCCCGATGCCGTGGCCGCCGAAGTCCGCCGGCATGCCGCAGCGCGCGGTCCTGGCGACCTGGCCGATCGCGTGCGAGATGTCGCCGATGCGGTTGCCCGCCACGGCCGCGGCGATGCCCGCGTCGAGGGCACGCCGGGTCGCGGCGATGAGGTCGAGGTCGGCGGGGCGCGGGGTGCCGACCGTGAAGGAGATCGCGGCGTCACCGGTCCAGCCGTCGAGTTCGGCGCCGCAGTCGATGCTGACGAGGTCGCCGTCGCGCAGCCGGTAGTCGGTGGGGATGCCGTGGACGATCGCGTCGTTGACCGACGCGCAGATCACGGCCGGGAAGGGGGTCGGGGCGAAGGGCGGGCGGTAGCCCAGGAACGGGGAGCCGGCGCCGGCCTCGTCGAGGACGGCGCGGGCGGCTTCGTCGAGCTGGCGCAGCGACACCCCGACGGCGGCCGCCTCCTGGGCGGCGGCCAGTGCGCGGGCGACGACCCGGCCGGCCTCGCGCATCGCGTCCAGTGCCGTGTCGGTCTTGATCTCCACCATGGTGGTCCTCCTCCAATTCTTATACCGGTATTAGTATCACAGGCATGGTGAGGACTCCTTTGACCCCGTGGGAACGCAGGCGCGGTGAGCGGTTCGGCGCGCTGCTGCGTGCGGCGCGCGGTGAACGCAGCATGGTGGAGGTCGCGGCGGCGGCCGGCGTATCGGCGGAGACGCTGCGCAAGATCGAGACGGGCCGGGCGCCGACACCGGCCTTCTTCACGGTGGCGGCGCTCGCCGGCGCGCTGGGGCTGTCGCTCGACGTCCTGGTCACCGCGTGTGCCCAGGACGCGGAGGCGGCGGCGCTGTCGGCCTGACGGCCGGGGCCGTCAGGCCGGGTCGGCCGGGTGCGGGGCGAGCAGCGGGAGGGCGGTGGCCAGCCGGGTCTCGCAGGCGGCGGCCAGTTCGGCGTAGGCGGCCTCGCCCATCAGCTCGGTGAGCTCGGCGCGGTAGGAGACGTAGACGGGTTCGCCGGCGCCGTGGGCGGAGGTCGCGGAGGTGCACCACCAGTGCAGGTCGTGGCCGCCGGGGCCCCAGCCGCGGCGGTCGTACTCGCCGATGGAGACGACCAGCACGCGGGTGTCGTCGGGGCGGTCGACCCACTCGAAGGTGCGGCGGATCGGCAGCTGCCAGCACACGTCGGGCTTGGTCTCCAGCGGTTCGCGCTTCTCGCGCAGCGCGAGGGCGTGCAGCGCGCAGCCCTGGCCGCCGGCGAAGCCGGCCCGGTTGGAGAAGATGCAGGCGCCGTCCACGACCCGGGTCTGCCGCTCGCCGTCCTCGTTCTCCTCCGCCCAGAAGCCGCCGGGTCCGGCGCCGAGGCCGTGGAGCTGCCAGGTCTCCGGCGTCAGGCGGGCGGCGTGCTCGGCGACCCGCTTCTCGTCGTCGTCGTCGGAGAAGTGCGCGCCGAGCGAGCAGCAGCCGTCGTCGGCGCGGCCGGCCACGATCCCCTGGCAGCCGCTGCCGAAGACGCAGCCCCAGCGGGAGGTCAGCCAGGTCAGGTCGCAGCGGAAGACCTGCTCCTCGTCGGCCGGGTCGCCGAACTCCACCCAGGCGCGGGCGAAGTCGAGGTCGGCCTCGTCGGCCGTCGCCACCGGCTGGATCTGCTGTACGCCCTTGCGGGTCTTCACCTTTGCCACGTCGCCTAGCGTAAGACCGGAATGCACCGAATACGGTCACGCGCCCCGCGCCGATTGGTTCCGGCCGTCCTGCGGGGCCTCCGCCCGGTGCGATGACCCTCTCGTAGGCCGAAGCCGACCGGCCGGCTGGCGGGTCGTGGCCGGTCCCGGCCGGGCGGGAGCCGCCGCACCGGGAAGGCGGCGGCTCCTGGGGCTGCCCTAAAGTGCTGCCCATGCGACTGGGAGTGCTCGACGTGGGTTCCAACACCGTTCACCTGTTGGTCGTGGACGCGCACCCGGGCGCGCGGCCGTTGCCGGCGTATTCGCACAAGGCGGAGCTGCGGCTCGCCGAGCTGCTGGACGAGGGCGGGGCGATCAGCGCGGACGGGGTCGACCGGCTGGTCGGGACGATCGCGGACGCGCTGCGGGTCGCGGAGGACAAGGGCGCGGAGGACGTGCTGCCGTTCGCGACGTCGGCGGTGCGGGAGGCGGCCAACGGCGAGCCGGTGCTTGCCCGGGTCGAGCAGGAGACCGGGGTGCGGCTGACGGTGCTGTCGGGCGAGGACGAGTCGCGGCTGACCTTCCTCGCGGTGCGGCGGTGGTTCGGCTGGTCGGCGGGGAAGCTGCTGGTGCTGGACATCGGCGGCGGCTCGCTGGAGGTCGGCTACGGGATGGACGAGTATCCGGACGCCGCGGTGTCGCTGCCGCTGGGCGCGGGGCGGCTGACCGGCGGGTGGCTGCCGGGCGACCCGCCGGGCGCGCAGGACGTACGCCATCTGCGGCGGCACGTGCGGGCCGAGATCGCCAGGACGGTCGCGGAGTTCGCCCGGCTCGGGGCGCCCGATCTCGCGGTGGGGACGTCCAAGACGTTCCGGCAGCTGGCCAGGATCTGCGGCGCCGCCCGCAGCGCCGAGGGGCTGTACGTGCAGCGGCTGCTGCGCCGCGACGCGCTGGAGGAGTGGGTGCCGCGGCTGGCGGCGATGACCGCGCAGCGGCGGGCCGGGCTGCCGGGGGTCTCCGAGGGGCGAGCCGGGCAGCTGCTGGCCGGCGCGCTGGTGGCCGAGGGGGCGATGGACCTCTACGGGGTGAGCGAGCTGGAGATCTGCCCGTGGGCACTGCGCGAGGGTGTGATCCTGCGCAAGCTGGACGTCATGGCCGCGGACACCGCGGGCGCCGCCTCGGCCGGGGGTCTCGCGGGCGACACGCACGGCACTGTGGCCAACCCCACACCCGGGACCGCGCCGTTCAACGGCGGTACGGCGGCCACCGTGGCCCGCAGGCCCGCCTGAGACCCCCATGCTCATGGGGCCCCGCCGTACCCTGGCTCCCGTGGCTGAACCAGTGGACCCCAGCAAACGAACCGGCGGCGTATCCGGCGTGAAGGTCGCGCTGTCCACGGCCTCGGTGTACCCGGAGTCCACGGCGACGGCGTTCGAGATCGCCGCCCGGCTCGGATACGACGGGGTCGAGGTGATGGTGTGGACCGACCCGGTCAGCCAGGACGTCGACGCGCTCCAGCGGCTGTCGGACTACCACCGGATGCCGATCCTGGCCGTGCACGCGCCCTGCCTGCTGATCACCCAGCGGGTGTGGTCAACCGACCCGTGGGTGAAGCTGCAGCGGGCCAGGAAGGCCGCCCTGCGGCTGGGCGCCTCGACGGTCGTGGTGCACCCGCCCTTCCGCTGGCAGCGCACCTACGCCCGGGACTTCGTCCGCGGCATCTGGCGGATGGCGGACGAGACCGAGGTGCGCTTCGCCGTCGAGAACATGTACCCGTGGCGCTACCGGGACCGCGAGATGCTGGCGTACGCGCCGGACTGGGACGTGACCAAGGAGGACTACCGGCACTTCACGGTGGACCTCTCGCACGCGGCCACGTCACGCACCGAGGCGCTGGAGATGGTCGGGCGGATGGGCGACCGGCTGGCGCACGTCCACCTCGCCGACGGCAGCGGCTCGGCGAAGGACGAGCACCTGGTGCCGGGGCGCGGCACGCAGCCGTGCGGCCCGCTGCTGGAGTCGCTGGCGGCGACCGACTACCGCGGGCACGTGGTGATCGAGGTCAACACCCGGCGGGCGATGTCGGCGGCCGAGCGCGAGGCCGACCTCGCGGAGGCGCTGGCCTTCACCCGCCGGCACCTGGCGGTGCCCTCGCCGTCCCGCCCGTCGTCGGTCCGGGCGTGAGCGGTACGCCACTGGACGGCGGTACGCCCCGCCGCCGCGGCCGGCCCGCGGGGACGCGGGCGGGTGCGGCGGCCGGGACCCGGGAGCGGATCCTCGCCGCGGCCCGCGAGGAGTTCTCCGCCCGCGGTTACGACCGGACCTCGGTGCGTTCCATCGGCAAGGCCGCCGACGTCGACGCGGCCCTGGTCCACCACTACTTCGGCACCAAGGAGCAGGTCTTCGCGGCCGCCGTCGAGGTGTCCTTCGGCCCGGCGCTCGAACTGCCCGGCTTCGTGGCGGCCGGCGGCCAGGACGGCATGGGGGAGCGGGTGGCCCGCTTCATGCTGGGCGTGTGGGAGAACCCGGTCACCAGGGAGCCGCTGCTGGCGATCGTGCGGTCGGCGGTGACCAACGAGCGGGCCGCGGCGGTCTTCCGCGCCCTGGTGGGCCGCAAGGTGCTGGCCCGGGTGGCGGGGGAGCTGCGGGTGCCCGACCCCGAGTTCCGGGTGCAGCTCGCCGCCGCGCAGCTGGTCGGGATCATCATGCTGCGCTACGTGGTGAAGGTGGAGCCGATCGCCTCGGCGGCCCCGGAGGACCTGGTCGCGGTGGTGGCGCCGACGCTGCAGCGCTACCTGACCGACCCGGACGTGGGCCCGGGAGCGGGCGGCGCGCGGCCGTAGCACGCGCGTACGGAAGGCAGGACGCCCGTTCCGTCATCCGGACGAGCCGTCCGGATCCTGGGCGACGGGCGTACTCTCGACGGCACGGTCGCGCGTCGCGGCCCCGTCGTACGAGCTGAGTGAACCCAAGGGAGTGGACACCGTGCCCGAGCTGAGGTCACGTACGGTCACCCACGGCCGCAACATGGCAGGCGCCCGTGCGCTGATGCGCGCGTCCGGCGTGGACAGCGCAGACATCGGCAAGCCGATCGTCGCGGTCGCCAACAGCTTCACCGAGTTCGTACCCGGGCACACCCACCTCCAGCCGGTCGGCCGGATCGTCTCCGCGGCGATCAAGGCGGCCGGCGCGGTGCCGCGCGAGTTCAACACCATCGCCGTGGACGACGGCATCGCCATGGGCCACGGCGGCATGCTCTACTCCCTGCCGTCCCGCGACCTGATCGCCGACTCCGTCGAGTACATGGTCGAGGCGCACTGCGCCGACGCGCTGATCTGCATCTCCAACTGCGACAAGATCACCCCGGGCATGCTGATGGCCGCGCTGCGGCTGAACATCCCCACGGTCTTCGTCTCCGGCGGCCCCATGGAGGCCGGCCGCGCCACCCTGGTCGACGGCACGGTCCGCAAGCTCGACCTGATCAACGCGATCGCCGACGCCGTCAACGAGGACGTCTCGGACGCCGACATCCTCCGTATCGAGGAGAACGCCTGCCCGACCTGCGGCTCGTGTTCGGGGATGTTCACCGCCAACTCGATGAACTGCCTGACCGAGGCGATGGGCCTGGCGCTGCCCGGCAACGGCTCGGTGCTCGCCACCCACACCGCACGCAAGGCGCTCTACGAGGACGCCGGCCGCACCGTCGTGGAGCTGACCAGGCGCCACTACGAGCAGGACGACGCGAGCGTGCTGCCGCGCGCCATCGCGACCCGGGCCGCGTTCGACAACGCCATGGCCCTGGACATCGCCATGGGCGGCTCCACCAACACCATCCTGCACCTGCTGGCCGCCGCCCAGGAGGCCGAGCTCGACTACGGCCTGACCGACATCGACGCCGTCTCGCGCCGGGTGCCCTGCCTGGCCAAGGTCGCGCCGAACGTGGCACCCGGCGGCACGTACTACATGGAGGACGTGCACCGGGCCGGCGGCATCCCGGCGATCCTCGGCGAGCTCTACCGCGGCGGCCTGCTCAACGAGGACGTGCACACCGTCCACTCCTCCTCCATCAAGGAATGGCTCGACACCTGGGACGTCCGCGGCGGTTCGCCGTCCGAGACCGCCGTCGAGCTGTGGCACGCGGCCCCCGGCTGCGTCCGCTCCGCGCAGGCCTTCTCGCAGTCCGAGCGCTGGGACTCGCTGGACACCGACGCGGCGGGCGGCTGCATCCGCGACGTCGGGCACGCCTACTCCCAGGACGGCGGACTCGCCGTGCTGCGCGGCAACCTCGCCGTGGACGGCGCCGTCGTGAAGACCGCGGGCGTCGACGAGTCGATCTGGACCTTCGAGGGCCCTGCGGTGGTCTGCGAGTCGCAGGAGGAGGCCGTCGAGAAGATCCTCCGCAAGGAGATCAGCCCCGGCGACGTCATCGTCATCCGCTACGAGGGCCCGCGCGGCGGCCCCGGCATGCAGGAGATGCTCTACCCGACCTCGTACCTGAAGGGCCGCGGCCTCGGCAAGTCCTGCGCCCTGATCACCGACGGCCGCTTCTCCGGCGGCACGTCGGGCCTGTCCATCGGCCACGCCTCGCCCGAGGCGGCCTCCGGCGGCACCATCGCGCTGGTCGAGGACGGCGACCGCATCCGGATCGACATCCCGGCGCGGTCCATGGAACTGCTGGTCTCCGATGAGGAGCTGGCGTCCCGCAGGGCGGCGCTCGGCGGCGTCTACGCTCCCCGCGACCGGGAGCGCAAGGTGTCCACCGCGCTGCGCGCGTACGCCGCCATGGCCACCAGCGCGGACCGGGGCGCGGTGCGCGACATCTCCAAGCTCGAAGGCTGAGCGGTACGGCGCCGCGGCCGCCCCGGGTGCTTCCCGGGGCGGCCGCGCCGTTCGTGAGCCGGTGTCAGCTCAGGCCCAGCACCGCCGCGGTCCGGTCGGCGAGCTTCGACTCGCCGAGCGCGTTGGGGTGCACGGGCACGAAGTTGGTGCCGAAGAGGACCGGCTCGATCCACCGGGTGCCGGCCGGCGCGCAGGCGTCATGTCCCTCCGACACCCCCGACACGTCCACGTACGTGGCCCCGGTCTCCGCGGCCGCGCGGCGCACCGCCGCGTTGAGGTGGGTCTGCAGGTCCCGCAGGTAGGGCACGTCGCCGGAGGCGATCGGCAGCTTCGCGAAGCAGCCGGCGACCGGGGCGGCGGGCACGATCCAGGGGTAGCCGAGCACGGCCACCCGGGCGTTGGGCGCCTTGGCGCGTACCGCGGCGAGGGTGGACCTCAGCGCCTGGTAGGTGCTGTTGTCGACCTGGTCGTCGAAGGTGCTGCCGTAAAGGCTCTGGCAGGGGTGCCCGAACCCGAGGGTCGCGATGCCGGCCGACCCGCAGGCGAGGATCGCGTCGATGAAGGTGTTGTTGTCGTTGCCGCCGATCGTCATCGTGACCAGCCCGGTGCTGCCGCTCAGCGCGTCCAACTGCGGTGCCACGCCCGGATACTGCGCCCCGGCGAAGTCCTTGGTCTGCGCGCCGCCACACGTGACGTCGGTGAGCGCGAGCCCCGCACGGGCGGCGAGGACGTGCGGGTAGTTCGCGGTGGACCGCACGCACAGCAGCGCGGCGGACGGGTCGAGCGGCAGGATGCCCGACCCGGCGCTGTAGCTGTCGCCCATCGCCACGTACGACTGGGCGGCGCTCCGGGCCGGCGCGGCCTGCGCGGCCGGGGCGTTCAGGCTGAGCACCGCCAGGGTGCCGGCGGCCAGGGCCGCCGCGATCCCGCGGGCGGGGCGGGTCGTGATGCGCATCGACATCTGCTGTCTCCTTTGACGCTGACATGACACTGGCATCGATTGGTGCGGATATCTGTCGGGATCGGATGAAGTCGGCGGTGCTCCGCCGAAGTTACTGACTGGTCAGTCGGCGGTCAATGCCCCACGCACGCACCGCCCCCCCGCCATCCACTTCTTCACCATTCCGCCCCACCCTGCCCCCGCTCCAGAGGGCACCCCGCAGGGGCGCGAGGAACTGCGCGCCCAGCCACAGCGCACCGCAGGTGTGAAGGCGACAGGATGTGGCACTCACTCAGGGGCGCGGGGAACTGCGCGACAAGCCCCCACCGGGTCGCGGGCGGCGGGCCACCGCAAGTACCACTCCCGGGGGCGCAACCCCCTGTTGGCGTCCCCAATTCGGGGGCCACCACGGCGCGGCGCCGTCTCCCCGCCCCAGCCACGCAGTGAAGTGGCCGGCGTGAAAGAGATCATGGCCGCGGCAGCGGCAAGCGCGTTGCTCGCCGCGGTGAGCCAGGTAGCCGCACCCCCCGCCCCGGGGCACGCACCCCCCGCCCCTGGGCAGGGGCTCGTCCTGAAAGCCGGCACCCGCAGCGCGACCCTCGCGTGCGAGCCCGTACCGCACGGATCCCACCCCCTCCCCCTCCCGGCGTGCACCGCCCTGTCCGCCGCGAACGGCGACTTCGACGCGCTGCCGGGCCAACTGGCCGTCTGCCATGACCCGTACGCCCCTGTCGTCGTCACCGCCCGAGGCGAGTTCCGCGGCCAACCGGTCGACTGGCGCAAGAAGTTCGCCAACTCCTGTGTCCTGCGGGCCGCGACCGGCCCGGTCTTCGCCTTCGCCTAGCCGGCCGGCGCGGAGGCCGGCGCAGAGGCCGGCGCAGAGGCCGGCCCGGGGGCGGGGCGCAGGCCGGTACCCAAGAGCCTGCGCGGAGCCGGTGGCGTGGTTCCGCCGGACCGGGGAAAGCGGCAGGCAGGCCCCGAGAGGCGGGGCCAGGAAAGCGAGGCAGCAGACATGTCATTCCTCT
Organism: Streptomyces sp. NBC_01198; assembly: GCF_036010485.1. Lineage (NCBI taxonomy): Bacteria > Bacillati > Actinomycetota > Actinomycetes > Kitasatosporales > Streptomycetaceae > Streptomyces > Streptomyces sp. NBC_01198. Next base: position 3,363,916 of record NZ_CP108568.1, on the reverse strand, counting down.
GGGCAATCGTCGCGGGCCTGATCATCGGCCTGCTGGCCAAGCTCGTCCTGCCCGGACGCCAGCCGATTCCGCTGTGGCTGACGGTCGTCCTGGGTGCGATCGGCGGGCTGCTGGGCAACGCCCTGGCCTCGGCCTTCGGCGTCGCCGACACCAACGGTGTGGACTGGGTCCGCCACGCGATGCAGATCGGTGCCGCCGCAGTGCTGATCGCCGTGGTCACCCCGGCCTGGGGAAGGCGTCGCGCCTGACGCCCCCGCCTGCGGGGCACGCGGTGAACCGAGGAGTGCGGGGAGCGTCCCGGCCGCCTGGCCGGGACGTAGGGTGAGACTCCATGAGCAGGCACATGTCGTTCGAGCGGTTGCACAACTTCCGTGACCTCGGCGGTTACCCCACCGCCGGCGGTCACGTAGTCCGTTGGGGGCGCCTCTTCCGCTCCGACTCGCTCGGCAAGCTCGGCGGCGCGGACTGGGACCGCTTCCTCGACCTCGGGGTGACCACGGTCATCGACCTGCGCCACCCGGCGGAGATCGACGCCAAGGGCCGGGCGCCCGAGCACCCGACGCTCGCGTATCACAACCTCAGCATCGAGCACCGCCCCTACGACCAGCCGTCCCAGGGGCCCGAGGTGGAGCCCGGCCCCTACCTGGCCGCGCACTACCTGGAGGTCGCCGAGGACGGCGTGAAGGAACTGCGCCAGGCGTTGGACCTCATCGCCGCCCCGGACACCGGGCCGGTGGTCTTCCACTGCGCCTCAGGCAAGGACCGCACCGGCCAACTCGCCGCCCTGATACTGGCGTTGCTGGGTGTGCCGGACGACGTCATCATCGAGGACTTCGCTCTCACCGAACTGGCCGCCGACCGCCTGCTCGCCGACTGGACCGCGGACAACGGCGGCGTGGCCCCCCGCTGGCCCGCCTACTGCCACGCGCCTGCCGACGTGATGCGGATCTTCCTCACGGCGATGGCCGACACCTACGGTTCCGTCCAGGCCTACGCGGCCGAGCAGTTGGGCGTCGACGCCGAGCTGGTCGCCGCGCTGCGCCGCAACCTCCTTGAGCCGCCGCTCGTTTTCCGCCGTGCCGGCGAGGCCGACGTGCCGGTACTGGTCGGCCTGCGCGACGCCGCCGCCCGCTGGCAGATCGCCCGCGGCATCGACCAGTGGCAGCCGGGCGAGTTGGGCGAGGACCACTTCCGCGCGCGGCTCGCGGACGGCGAGGTGTGGATCGCCACGCTCGGCCCCGGCGGCCCGGTCGCCGGCGCCTGGGAGCTGTGGTGGCAGGACCCGGCGGCCTGGGGGACCAGACCGGGCGCCGCCGGCTACGTCCACCGCCTGATGACCGCCCGCGACACCGCACCGCCCGGCACCGGCCGCCGCCTGCTCGCCGAGGCGGAACGCCGCGTCGCCGAGGCCGGGTTGGAGCTGTGCCGGCTGGACTGCCTGGCCGGCAACGCCGTGCTGCGCACCTACTACCGGGCCGCCGGCTACGAGGTCGTCGGCGAGCAGTCCGCGAAGTCCGGTGCGCGGGGGACGACTTACGCGGTCACCCTGCTGGAGAAGCGCCTGGCGCCGGTAACCATCGCTGCGTAGAACGGGATTCAGGCGGCGGCCGGGCTGACCTTCCACAGCCGGACCGTCTTGTCCGCGTTGGCGGCGGCCATGGTCTTCCCGTCGGGGCTGAAGGCGATCGACCGCACCAGGCCGCCGTGGCCGGCGAAGGTCATGACGACCTCGCGCCGGTCCACGCTCCAGACCTCGACGGTGCCGTCCTCGGCGCCGGTGGCCAGGATCGTGCCGTCCGGGCTGAAGGCCACCGCGTAGAGGGGCCCGGCCCGGCTGGTGAGGACGGTGACCTGATCGGGTCCGGTGCCGGTCCACAGCCGCAGCGAGCCGGTCGCGGCGGCGAAGACCCCGCCTTTTCGCGCGTAGGCCACGGCCGAGGTCTCGGCTGCCATGCCGACGGCGCTGTCGAAGAGGGTGAAGGGCCCCTGCGAGGCGACGTTCCAGTAGATGACGGTGCCGCCCGAGTCGACGCTCAGCACGCTCGTGCCGTCGGGGTTGTAGGCCACCGACAGCACGGGGTCGCGGTGGGCTCCGGTGAGGACGCCGCTCTGCCTGCGCCGCGCGACGTCCCACAGCACGACGTTCGCGTCGTCCCGGCCCGCGGCCAGCGTCTTGCCGTCGGGGCTGAAGGCCACCGTGCGGCACCTCACGCTCTTCGGGGTGCTCAGCCCGGCGGGCACCGCCGCCGGATCGAGCCGGGTCGCGTCCCGCAGCAGGACGTTCCCGTCGGCGCCCGCCTCCGCGAGGATCTTCCCGTCCGGGCTGTACGCCACCGTGTCGACGGGGTAGGTCGCGTCACCCGAGCCGTCGAGCCTCGTGACCCGCTTGCTGGTGGCGACGTCCCAGACCACGACGGCGTTCCCCCCGCCGCCGGCGGCGATGTTGTCGCTGTCCTGGCTGAACGCCACGGCGTAGGCGGCGCCCGTGAGACCCGTCAGCACGGAGGACTCCACGATCCGCAGTGAGCCGCGGTCCTTCTTCGGCCACAGCGCCAGTGCCGTCCCGCCCGTCGCCGCGGCCAGCGCGGCGGCGCCGCCGCCCCGCAGGAGGCTGCGGCGCCGCGGCCCCCGGGCCTGACCGGCGCCCGCGCCGGGGTTCGGGCGCGGGGGCCCGCCGGGCGCCGGGACGGTGTGCGCGGCCGGGTCCGCGCCGGGACTCCGGACCGTGGGCGTATACGCCGCCGGGCCCGCCCCCCGCAGCCGGCCGGCCGTGGTTGCCGCGTCGGGACGCGCCGCCGGGTCCTTCGCCAGCAGCTCGGCGACCAGCGACTCGACGCCCGCCGGCACATCGGCCCGCAGCGACCGCAGCGGCGCCGGCACGTCCTCCACGTGGCGCCGCATCAGCGCCCACGGGTGCTCGCCCGTGGGGAAGGGCGGGGCGCCGGTCAGCAGGGCGTGGAGCACGCACCCGAGCGCGTAAAGATCGCTCTGGACGGTGACGTGCTCGCCCCGCCACTGCTCCGGCGACATGTACGGCGGCGAGCCGAACGGGCGGCCGGTGAGCGTCAGCCCCTCCGTCGCCTCCGCGGTCCACGCGATGCCGAAGTCGCAGATCTTCAGGCGGCCGTCGGCCGTCAGGAACAGGTTGGCGGGTTTGAGGTCGCGGTGCACCACCTTCCGCGCGTGCGCGGCCGCCAGCGCGTCGGCGGCCTGCGCCGCCAGGTCCACCGCCTGGGCCACCGGCAGCCCGCCGGGCGCGGAAGCCGCCAGCAGATGCGCGAGGTCGGTGCCCTCCAGCAGCTCCATCACCAGGAAAAGCCGCCCGTCGTGGTGCCCGACGTCATGCACCACCGTGATCCCGGGGTGCTGCAGCCGCGCCCCGATCGACGCCTCCCGCCGGAAGCGCTGCAACGCCTCGTGCCCGGCGTCGACCGTGAGCAGCACCTTCACGGCGACGGGCCGGCCCAGCGCCTCGTCGAAGGCCCGCCACACCTCGCCCATCCCGCCCCGCCCGAGCCGCGAGTCCAGCCGATACCGCCCGGCTATCCGCTCTCCCGCCTGCACCCTGCCCCCTGCCGCGACCACTAGCCCGTGCCGTGCGGGCCATTCTGCAACACCACCCCCACCCCCGACCCCCACGACGACCTCCCAGCCCCCTCAGGCGCCCAATGAACCGCCCGCACAACAGGATGTGGCACCCCTTGGGTGGTGCGGGGAACGCGCGCTCAGCCAGAGCGCACCGCAGGTGTGAACGCAACGGGATGTGGACCCCCCTCAGGGGCGCGAGGACTGCGCGACAAGCCCCCGCCGGGCTCCAGTCGAGGCAGCGGGCCACCGCACGTGGCGCCGACCCTCAGAGCGCGCCCGACGCTAGAGCAGCGCGAGCGCCGTGTCCCACAGCCGCCCGGCATTGCCCGGGTCGAGGGCGAAGGGGGCGACGCCGCCGCCGAAGAGCGGCGGGGCCTGGTCGAGCAGGGCGGCCTCCGCGGCGTCCTCGAAGTAACGGCCGCCGACCCCGTCGAGCAGCGGGGACGCGGCAAGCAGCACGGAGGTGGCGGCCCCCTGGGCCACGGTCTTGCGCCGCTCGGGCGGGGTGCGCAGACCGCCGGTGTGCTGCTGGAGGTTGGTGGCGATGGCACCGGGGTTGACCGCGTTGGCCAGGATCCCGTCGCCGGCCCAGCGCCTGGTCGCCTCGACGGCGAGCAGCACGTCGGCCGTCTTGGACTCCCCGTAGGCGACGAGCGGCTGGTAGGGCCGGAAACGGTAGTCCAGGTCGTCGAAGACGACCGGCGCGAAGAGGTGCGCGCTGGAGCTCAGCGACACGACCCGGGCGCCGCCGGCCCGGGCCAGCGCAGGGTGCAGGGCGGTGGTGAGGGCGAAGTGCCCGAGGAAGTTCACGGCGAACTGCAGCTCGCGGCCCTGCGGGGTGCGGGTCAGTTCGGGCGGCGCCATGATCCCGGCGTTGTTCACCAGCATGTGCAGCGGCCCGTCCCAGCCGGCGGCGAAGTCGCGGACCGAGCCGAGGTCGGCGAGGTCCAGCCGGCCGGCCGTGACCGTTGCGTTGCCGGTGGACGCGCTGATCGCCTCGGCCGTGCGCCGCCCGGCGGCCGCGTCCCGTACGCCGAGTACGACCTCGGCCCCCGCGGCGGCCAGCGCCCGCGCGGTCTCGGTGCCGACCCCCGAGGTGGCTCCGGTGACGAGGGCGCGGCGCCCGGTCAGGTCGAGGCCGGCCAGCACCTCGCCGGCGGTGGAGGCGAAGCCGAAGGGGGTGGTGAGCGGTGTCTTCGAAGGAGTGAGTCCGTTCATACGTCCGAGGGTGCACGACCGCGTCACGGTGAGTAAGACCCTGCTGACACCGGTACCCGCAGGGACAGGCTGCGGGCCGCACGCGGCCGGCCGCCGGGCTTACGGTGGAAAGGTGGCTACCGCAAACAGGCTGGGCGACTATCTCCGCACCCGCCGCGAACGCGTCCAGCCCGCCGACGTCGGGCTCCCCGAGGGCGGGCGGCGCAGGGTGCCCGGACTGCGCCGCGAGGAGGTCGCGCTGCTCGCGGGCATCAGCGTGGAGTATTACCTGCGGCTCGAACAGGGCCGTGACCAGCACCCTTCGCCGCCGGTGCTGGCAGGTATCGCCCGCGCCCTGCAGCTCGACACCGACGCCGAGCGCTATCTGACCGAGCTGGCCGCCATGCCCGCCGCGCGCCGCAGGCCGGCCAGGCCGGAGCGCGTCAGCCCCGAGGTGCGGACGCTGATCGACAACTGGACCAGCACCCCCGCCCTGGTCCACGGCCGCTACATGACGACGCTGGCCGCCAACCCGCTGGCCGTCGCCCTGAACCCCTTCTTCGCCCCCGGCGTGAACACGCTGCGTGCGGCCTTCCTCGAACCGGCGATGCGCGACCTCTACCGCGACTGGGACGCTATGACGGCCAAGGCCGTCGCCTATCTGCGGTCGATCATCGGCGCCGCCGACGACCCCCGCCTGGCCGAGCTGATCGGCGAGCTGAGCCTGCGCAGCGACCGCTTCCGTACGCTGTGGGGCCGCCAGGACGTCCGCCGGCGGACCAGCGGGCTCACGCTGCTTCAGCACCCGCAGGTCGGTCCGCTCGACCTGCACTACGAGAAGCTGGCGCTGCCCTCCGCACCGGGCCAGATGCTCATCACCTACCACGCCGAGCCGGGCTCGCCCTCGTACGAACGCCTCCAGCTGCTCGCCCACCTGACCCCGGCGCAGGGTCCTGGTGCGACCTCGTCCCCGGCAGCAGAGGACCGGCACATGGCCACGGCTTCGTCCCTTGCCACGCCTGCGGGCATCGCCCAGGCCTCGCGCGGCGCCGCGGGCCGGCCCGCGGCACCGCCGCGGCAGTAGCCGCCCGCTACTTGCGGGACGCCCCGACGGCGCCGACGACGCCCACCACGGCCGCGACCACGGCGCCGTGCCACAGCCCGGTCCATATGGTGCTGAAGAAGCCCTGGCTGGTGAGCACCTGCCGGATGACCAGGTCGCTGAGGAACATCAGCCCGGCGGGCACCGCCGCCACCTGCCACGGGTGCGAGCGTGCCCAGCGGCGCAGCCGCCGGTCGCGGCCCGAGCCGTGCGAGGAGTAGCCGAGCACCGCGCCGGACCCGCCGACGCAGAAGAAGAGCAGGGCCGCGATCGAGATCGCACCGGACAGGATGCCGAGGCCGAAGTGCCCGTGCACCAGGTGCAGTGCGAGGGACACACCGCCGCCGAGGGCGCCGACTGCGGCCGCGGGCCGCCACGGTCCGAGGGTCGCGGACGCCACGGCCAACTGCCGCTTCTCCGTGCCGGAAACAACGATTTCACGGGATGAACGACTCATACCGCAACAGTCCTCCGCCACCGGCACGAAGGCCATAGGGGATGACCCTGACGCGCCCCCCATGCCCCGCCCGCACCCTCCGCCCCTGACCGGAGGCCCCCGGATCGCACAGGCCCCCAGCGGCTGCCGGCGATACCCCCGCCGCGGCCTTGACGCGGAAGCATTGCGGGTGTTTATTCACCGCATGATGAATAAACACCCGGAACCCGCCGTCGAGGCGGCCGGCCTCCGCGTCGTCCGCGGTGGCCGCACCGTGCTCGACGACCTCGCCTTCGCGATCCCCCGCGGCCGCATCACCGGCCTGCTCGGGCCGAGCGGCTGCGGGAAGTCCACCCTCATACGGGCCGTCATCGGCTCCCAGGCACACGTCACCGGCACCCTCACCGTCCTCGGCCGCCCCGCGGGCCACCGCGCCCTGCGGCCCAGGGTCGGCTACGTCACCCAGGCACCCTCCGTCTACGCCGACCTGACCGCCCGGCAGAACCTCGACTACTACGCCGCGGTCCTCGGCATCCCCCGCCGGGACCGCCCCGCCCAGGTGGACCGCGCACTGCACGACGTCGACCTCGTCCCGCACGCCGACGCCCTCGCCGGGAAGCTGTCCGGCGGCCAGCGCGGCCGCGTCTCGCTCGCCGTCGCACTGCTCGGCGACCCCGAACTGCTCGTGCTCGACGAACCCACCGTCGGCCTCGACCCGGTGCTGCGCCGGGACCTGTGGCAGCTCTTCCACCGCCTCACCGACGAGCGCGGCGCGACCGTCCTGGTCTCCTCCCACGCCATGGACGAGGCCGAACGCTGCCACCGCCTGCTGCTCCTGCGCGACGGCCGGCTGCTGGCCGACGACACCCCCGACGCCCTGCGCCACAGCACCGGGACCGACACCGTCGAGGACGCCTTCCTGCACCTGGTCGACCAGGCGAACGCCGCCGACCGCGCCCCGTCCGGCCCCGCCGCACCCGCCCCCTCCGACACCGCCGCGCCCACGGAGGCGACCTCGCGATGAACCCCGCCCGTACGCTCGCCACCGCACGCCGGGTGCTGCGCCAGCTCAGCCACGACCCGCGCACCATCGCCTTGATGCTGGTGGTGCCCTGCGTCCTGCTGACGCTGCTCAAATACGTCTTCGACGCCAGCCCGCACACCTTCGACTCCGCCGGCGCCTCCCTGCTCGGCGTCTTCCCGCTGATCACGATGTTCCTGGTCACGTCCATCGCCACGCTGCGCGAACGCACCTCAGGCACCCTGGAACGCCTGCTGTCCATGCCGCTGGGCAAGGCCGACCTGCTCGCCGGCTACGCCCTCGCCTTCGGCGTCGTCGCCGTCGTCCAGGCCGCACTCGCCACCGGGCTGGTCTTCGCCGTCCTCGGCCTGGACGTCGCGGGATCCGGCTGGCTGCTGCTGGTTGTCGCGCTCGCCGACGCCTTCCTCGGCACCGCGCTCGGGCTGTTCGTCAGCGCCTTCGCCTCCAGCGAGTTCCAGGCCGTGCAGTTCCTGCCCGCCGTCCTGCTCCCGCAACTGCTGCTCTGCGGCCTGTTCGTGCCGCGCGGCGACATGCAGCCGGTGCTCTCCGGGGTGTCCGACGTGCTGCCGATGTCGTACGCGGTCGACGGCATGAGCCAGGTCGTCCGGCACACCGGCGTCACCGGCGACTTCGTACGCGACCTCGCCGTCGTCGCCGGATGCGCGCTGCTCGCCCTCGCGCTCGGCGCCGCCACCCTGCGCCGCCGCACGTCGTGACCGGGGCGCGATCCGGGTGACCGGGGCGTGGACGTACCCGCTGCCGGACGGCCGTTGGCGGCATTATGGCCCCATGACCCAGCAGACAGTCGCCGTCCTCGGCACCGGAAAGATCGGCGAGGCCCTGCTCTCCGGCATGATCCGGGCCGGATGGGCACCCGCCGACCTCCTCGTCACCGCCCGCCGCAAGGACCGGGCCGACGAGCTGCGTGCCCGCTACGGCATCGAGCCCGTCGACAACGCCGAGGCGGCGAAGTCCGCCGACACCCTGATCCTGGCCGTCAAACCGCAGGACATGGCGGCCCTGCTGGACGAGCTCGCCCCGCACGTGCCGGCCGACCGCCTGGTCATCAGCGCCGCCGCCGGCATCCCCACCGGCTTCTTCGAGGGCCGCCTCGCCGACGGCACCCCCGTGGTCCGGGTGATGCCCAACACCCCGGTGCTGGTCGACGAGGGCATGTCGGTGATCTCGGCCGGACGCTACGCAGACGAGTCCCATCTCGCCCGGACCGAAGCCATCTTCCAGCCGGTCGGCAAGACCCTGCGGGTCCCGGAGAAGCACCAGGACGCCGCCACCGCGCTGTCCGGCTCCGGCCCGGCGTACTTCTACTACCTGGTCGAGGCCATGACCGACGCCGGCATCCTGCTCGGCCTGCCCCGCTCCCAGGCCCACGACCTCATCGTGCAGTCCGCGATCGGCGCCGCCGTGATGCTCCGCGACAGCGGCGAACACCCGGTCAAGCTCCGCGAGGCGGTGACCTCCCCGGCCGGCACCACGATCAGCGCCATCCGGGAGCTGGAGAACCACGGCGTCCGCGCCGCGCTCCTCGCCGCC